>NZ_JASCAR010000021.1:0-505 GCF_029967715.1 Klebsiella sp. V115_8 | reverse complement strand
CCTGTGAGGGTTGCTGGAGGTATCAGAAGTGCGAATGCTGACATAAGTAACGATAAAGCGGGTGAAAAGCCCGCTCGCCGGAAGACCAAGGGTTCCTGTCCAACGTTAATCGGGGCAGGGTGAGTCGACCCCTAAGGCGAGGCCGAAAGGCGTAGTCGATGGGAAACAGGTTAATATTCCTGTACTTGGTGTTACTGCGAAGGGGGGACGGAGAAGGCTATGTTAGCCGGGCGACGGTTGTCCCGGTTTAAGCATGTAGGCTGGTTATCCAGGCAAATCCGGATAATCAAGGCTGAGGTGTGATGACGAGGTACTACGGTACTGAAGTAACAAATGCCCTGCTTCCAGGAAAAGCCTCTAAGCATCAGGTAACATCAAATCGTACCCCAAACCGACACAGGTGGTCAGGTAGAGAATACCAAGGCGCTTGAGAGAACTCGGGTGAAGGAACTAGGCAAAATGGTGCCGTAACTTCGGGAGAAGGCACGCTGGTGTGTAGGTGAAG
>NZ_JASCAR010000020.1:0-600 GCF_029967715.1 Klebsiella sp. V115_8 | reverse complement strand
GGGGTGAAGTCGTAACAAGGTAACCGTAGGGGAACCTGCGGTTGGATCACCTCCTTACCTTAAAGAACCTGCCTTTGTAGTGCTCACACAGATTGTCTGATGAAAGTAGAGAAGCAAGGCGTCTTGCGATTGAGACTTCAGTGTCCCCTTCGTCTAGAGGCCCAGGACACCGCCCTTTCACGGCGGTAACAGGGGTTCGAATCCCCTAGGGGACGCCACTTGCTGGTTCGTGAGTGAAAGACGCGTGCCGATATATCTCAAAACTCATCTTCGGGTGATGTTTGAGATATTTGCTCTTTAAAAATCTGGATCAAGCTGAAAATTGAAACGACACACAGTTAATGTGTGTTCGAGTCTCTCAAATTTTCGCAATCAGAAGATGGCACTGTCAAAGGTGACGTGAGCAAAGTGAAGCCAAGGCGTACCGCACGCAGCGAGCGGAGTGGACTTAATGTCCATGAGCATCGCGAGTACGGAACAACGCAGGATTCACGATGCGCAACGAACCGGACAGAACAAGACGTCTTCGGGTTGTGAGGTTAAGCGACTAAGCGTACACGGTGGATGCCCTGGCAGTCAGAGGCGATGAAGGACGTGCTA
>NZ_JASCAR010000019.1:0-611 GCF_029967715.1 Klebsiella sp. V115_8 | reverse complement strand
CTGGCTAAAACCTACGGTGGTTCCGCTCGCGCATTCGACCAGATCGATAACGCGCCGGAAGAAAAAGCTCGTGGTATCACCATCAACACCTCTCACGTTGAATATGACACCCCGACTCGCCACTACGCGCACGTAGACTGCCCGGGCCACGCCGACTATGTTAAAAACATGATCACCGGTGCTGCGCAGATGGACGGCGCGATCCTGGTTGTTGCTGCGACTGACGGCCCGATGCCGCAGACTCGTGAGCACATCCTGCTGGGTCGTCAGGTAGGCGTTCCGTACATCATCGTGTTCCTGAACAAATGCGACATGGTTGATGACGAAGAGCTGCTGGAACTGGTTGAGATGGAAGTTCGTGAACTGCTGTCTCAGTACGATTTCCCGGGCGACGACACTCCGATCGTTCGTGGTTCTGCTCTGAAAGCGCTGGAAGGCGACGCAGAGTGGGAAGCGAAAATCATCGAACTGGCTGGCCACCTGGATACCTATATCCCGGAACCAGAGCGTGCGATTGACAAGCCGTTCCTGCTGCCGATCGAAGACGTATTCTCCATCTCCGGTCGTGGTACCGTTGTTACCGGTCGTGTAGAGCGCGGTATCATCAAAGT
>NZ_JASCAR010000044.1:0-379086 GCF_029967715.1 Klebsiella sp. V115_8 | reverse complement strand
CGCCACCGGGCATTGAAACGGGAAGGGGACTGGATGCCTGTTGCCGGGCGGCGCTGCACTTGCCCGGCCTACAGGAGCGCGCAGGGAGAATGTAGGCCCGGTAAGGCGCAGCCGCCACGGGGCGTTGAAACGGGAAGGGTGCTGGATGCCCATTGCCGGGCGGCGCTGCGCCTGCCCGGCCTACAGGAGTGCGCAGGGAGAATGTAGGCCCGGTAAGGCGCAGCCGCCACCGGGCATTGAAACGGGAAGGGGACTGGATGCCTGTTGCCGGGCGGCGCTGCACTTGCCCGGCCTACAGGAGTGCGCAGGGAGAATGTAGGCCCGGTAAGGCGTAGCCGCCACCGGGCATTGAAACGAGAAGGTTGCAGAATGCTCATTGCCGGGCGGCGCTACGCTTGCCCGGTAAGGCGGGTTACGTAGCGGGTGGAGACAGAATGTTGGCCGGGGTAACAGACGCTGCTGAACGGTTCCCTCTCCCTCCGGGAGAGGGTTAAGGTGAGGGAAACTGGCGTGACACTGTCACCGAACAACCCACTCCTGCAGGGCCTCGGACATCAGTTCGCCGAGCAGCGTGACCGCGGCGGAATGGGGTTCCTGACGCGGGGTTTGTTGCAGACTGACGGCCAGGTTGCCGGGGGATGGCAGTAATCCGCCGGCGGGGCGCAGATTGCCTGGCATGCCGATGCGGGTGCGTACCGTCAGCCCCAGGCCGGCCTGCACCGCCGCCCAGATGCCGCTCAGGCTGTGGCTGACGAACACCACCTGCCAGGGGATCCCTGCGGCATCGAGACAGGCAATAGCGCGGGAACGCATCAGGCACGGGCTGTCGAACATCACCAGCGGCAGCGGCTCGCCGGACGCCAGCCGCGCGCGAACGTCAAAGTCAGGATGCGCAAACCACGCCAGCGGGCAGCGGCCCAGCCCAAGGCCCTGATCTTCGGTTTGCCACAGCAGCGCCAGATCCAGCGTCTGCTCCGCCAGCGCCTGGCGCAGCGGGCCATTGCGATCCACCCTGGCGACGATCCGCACCTGCGGATGGTGGCGGGTAAACTGCCCAAGGATCCCCGGCATCAGCGATTCGCCAAAATCTTCCTGCATGCCAAGGTGAATTTCGCCAGTGAGCCGTTCGCCCTGCAGCGCGCGCAGGGTTTCATCATTGAGCGCCAGCAGCCGTCTGGCGTAGCTCATTAGCTTTTCGCCCTCCGCGGTCAGCGCCAGGTGCCGCCCCTGTTTAACCACCAGCGCGGCGCCGCACTGACTCTCCAGCTTTTTGAGCTGGGCGCTGACGGCGGAAGTGGAGCGCGCCAGACGCTGCGCCGCCAGGGCGAAGCTGCCGCACTCCATGCCGGTCACAAAGCTGCGCAGGGCGTCGAGATCGAGGCCGGGTAAGCGTTTCTCCATTATCATCCTTATTACCGGGACGTTGGATTCTGGCGATTGCCATTATCGGGATCCTACTGTGGCATCGCGGCGGGCAGGCGTCAACGGACCCTGCGGCGAGAAGCGTAGAAGTCGCGCAGGCAGGCATAAAAAAAGCCGATAAGGGAACTTATCGGCTTAGTACA
Source organism: Klebsiella sp. V115_8 (assembly GCF_029967715.1). Classification (NCBI taxonomy): domain Bacteria; kingdom Pseudomonadati; phylum Pseudomonadota; class Gammaproteobacteria; order Enterobacterales; family Enterobacteriaceae; genus Klebsiella; species Klebsiella sp. V115_8. The sequence continues at coordinate 377,521 of NZ_JASCAR010000044.1, read as the reverse complement.
GGCAGGGCTGGCCGCTGAGCGGGGCGACAGGCGCCGCCTCGCTCAGGCAGATTATTGCGCCAGCAGCTCCTGAGCGGTGCGCTCCACCAGGCTCAGCAGGACCTTCACATCATCCAGCGTCACCACCGGATTCAGCAGGGTCAGCTTCAGGCAGGTAACGCCGTTGTGCTCGGTCACGCCAACGTTGGCGCGGCCGGAAGCCAGCAGGGCGTCGCCGACGCGCTGGTTGAGCAGGGCGATAGCCGCCGCGTCGCTCTGCGCCATCTGCGCCGGACGAGAACGGAACAGCACGCTCGCCAGCTGCGGCTGCATCACCAGCTCCAGCGTCGGCTGCGACTTCACGTACTCCGCGACGTTTTTCGCCATGGTGACGCCGTGATCGATGATCGCCGCATACTGTTTCTGCCCCAGCGCTTCGAGGCCCATCCACAGCTTCAGGGCATCGAAGCGGCGGGTGGTCTGCAGCGATTTAGAGACCAGGTTCGGCACGCCGTGTTCTTCATCGAACTCGGAGTTCAGATAGGCCGCCTGATAACGCATCAGCTCGTAATGGCGGGCATCCTTCAGCAGGAAGGCACCGCAGCTTATGGTCTGGAAGAACTGCTTGTGGAAGTCCAGGGTAACGGAATCCACTAGCTCCAGACCGTCAAGATAGTCGCGATACTGCTCAGACAGCAGCAGCGCGCCGCCCCAGGCCGCGTCAACGTGCAGCCAGATCTGATGCTCCGCGGCGATACCGGCGATGTCGCGCAGCGGGTCGATAGCCCCCGCGTCGGTGGTCCCGGCGGTGGCGACGATCGCCATGATCTGTTCGCCGTTAGCCTGCGCCTGCGCAATCTTCGCCTTCAGGTCGGCCACGTCCATCCGCGCGAATTCGTCGGTTTTCACCAGCGTAACCGAGCGGTAGCCGAGGCCCATCAGCGCCATATTCTTCTGCACCGAGAAGTGGGCGTTTTCCGAGCACAGCACTTTGTACTGGCGGATATCCCCCGGCAGTCCATCCTGCTGGATGGAGTGTCCCTGACGGGCGAAGAAGGCGTCGCGCGCCAACATCAGGCCCATCAGGTTGCTCTGGGTGCCGCCGCTGGTGAAGACGCCGGCGTCGCCTGCCGGATAGCCGACCCGGGCGCGCAGCCACTCGATCAGCTTCATCTCAATGATGGTCGCCGACGGGCTCTGATCCCAGGAGTCCATGCTCTGGTTGGTGGCGTTGATCAGCACTTCCGCCGCCTGGCTAATCACCAGGCTCGGGCAGTGCAGGTGCGCCACGCACTGTGGGTGATGCACCGACAGGCTGTCTTTCAGGAAGTACTCGATCGCACGATCAATCGCCGCCTGGTTACCCAACCCCTGTTCGTTAAATTCAAGGGAGATACGCTCACGCAGTTCGTCAACGCTTTTCCCCTGATACATCTCAGGTTGCTTCAGCCACTGCACAACGGCCTGACTGGTCTGCTCGATAACCTGCTGATAGGCCTCAACGCTCTGCGCCGAACCAGCAAGAATCGGATTCAATGTGGACATGGTGGTCACTGACTCCACTCAGACCGGTTTCACACCGGCGGCCAGCAGGGCCTGTTCAAATTTGTCGAGGAACACATTCAGTTCCGCGTCGCTGATCAGCAGGGACGGCAGCAGGCGCAGCACGCAGCCGTGACGGCCACCGCGCTCCAGAATCAGGCCCGCTTCGAAGCATTTCTTCTGCAGCAGGGCAGAGAGTTCGCCGTCAGCCGGGTAGCAGCCCATGTGATCCTGCGCGTCGTTCGGCTTGACGATTTCGATACCGATCATCAGACCGAGACCGCGAACGTGGCCAATGACCGGGTAGCGCTTCTGCAGCTCCGCCAGTTTGCCTTTCAGCCACTCGCCCTGGGCGGCGACTTTGTCGGCAATGTTGTTGTCGCGCAGGTGACGCAGGGTGGTCAGGCCGGTAGCCATCGCCAGCTGGTTGCCGCGGAAGGTGCCGGTGTGGTGACCCGGTTCCCAGGCGTCGAACTGCTTTTTAATGCCCAGCACCGCCAGCGGCAGACCGCCGCCAACCGCTTTCGATATCACGATGATGTCCGGCTGAATACCGGCGTGTTCGAAGGCGAAGAATTTACCGGTACGGGCAAAGCCGGCCTGCACTTCATCGACGATCAGCAGAATGCCGTGCTCTTCGGTCACTTTGCGGATGCGCTGCAGCCACTCGACCGGCGCCGGGTTCACGCCGCCTTCGCCCTGAACGGCTTCGAGGATCACGGCCGCCGGTTTACGGACGCCGCTCTCCACGTCGTTGATCAGGTTTTCGAAGTAGTAGGTCAGGGCTTTGACGCCGGCTTCGCCGCCGATGCCCAGCGGGCAGCGGTACAGGTGCGGGTAAGGCATAAACTGCACTTCCGGCATCATGCCGTTGACCGCCGCTTTCGGCGACAGGTTACCGGTGACCGACAGCGCGCCGTGGGTCATCCCGTGATAGCCGCCGGAGAAGCTGATCACCGACGTACGGCCGGTGTATTTTTTCGCCAGCTTCAGCGCCGCTTCCACGGCGTCAGCGCCGGAAGGACCGGTGAACTGCAGGCAATACTCTTTCCCTTCGCCCGGCAGGCAAGAGAGCAGGTATTCGGAGAAACGATCTTTTAACGGAGTAGTCAGATCGAGAGTATGTAACGGCAAGCCGCTGGTAATGACACTTTGGATGCTCTGCAATACATCAGGGTGGTTGTGGCCCAGAGCGAGAGTACCGGCGCCGGCGAGGCAGTCCAGGTACTGTTTGTTATCCGCATCCGTCAGCCACACGCCTTCAGCTTTAGTGATAGCCAGCGGTAACTTTCGCGGGTAACTCCTGACATTCGATTCGAATTCGGCCTGACGGGCCAAAAAGGTTTCGTTGTTTGCGTCTAATAAATCGGCACGTAAAGTATCAATACGGACTTTATCCGTCATCATATCACTCCCACAACCAGCATTGCGGTTGAACGCTGGTTGAATAATTGGTGTAAGGAATTGAATTGGCATTCATAAAGCGCGCACAATATATGGCTTTTTAAATCCGCATTCAACGTTTTATTGATTGCGTTATTTTGACGCTATTCTTACCGGGGTAAAAATTAACGTAACCTGCTGAATTATAATAAAACAACCCAAGGTAACGATAACCCTTTAAAGTGTAATTATTAGTGAGAAAGTCTCTATATTTTTATTGCCGCTGCGTTAAAGCGCTGACGGAAAGCCTTCCGTCAGCGATAGCAAGAGTCAATGCAGCTCAACCGCATAATTTGTTAAAGGTGTAACTTTTTTCACCAACTTATTGTTATATAAAAACTGTTCGTAAGTGTCGTAGCGCGCTTTATCCAGCGCCGCCGGATCGGCGGCGAACAGGGGCACGGTTTGCAGCCACGCCTGATGGTTAAGCTCGGTCTTCAGCTCCGGATGCGCGGCGGCGAACGCCTCCCAGCTCTCCTGCGGATGCGCGCGCAGGTAGCTGACCCCGGCCTGCAGGGCGGTGAGGAATTTACGGATTTTCGCCTCATGAATCGCGTCGCGGTGGGCGACAATCACCAGCTCGTCATAGGCCGGTACGCCATAATCCTCAACGTTCATCACCACCGGGGCTTTGCCCTGCAGCTTCAGCTCCTGCGCTTCTATATTACGATAGCCGCCGATGACCGCATCCACCTGGCCCGCCAGCAGAGCGCTGGTCAGCTGAAAATTGACGTTGACCAGCTTGATACTGGCCGGATCGATCCCCGCATGCTGCGCCATGGTCGACAGGGTGGCCTGCTCAATGCCGCTGACCGAGTACCCCACCTTCTTGCCTTGCAGATCCGCCGGGGTTTTGATCTGCTTATCCAGGGCGATCACCGTGTTCAGCGGCGAGCCGATCAGGGTGCCCACGCGCACCAGCGGTAACCCTTCGTCAGCGAAGAAGTGCACCTGCGGCTGGTAGGTGATGGCCAGGTCCGCCTGACGGGCGGCCACCATGCGGGGCGGCAGCGCCGGATCCGACGGGGGAACAATCTTGACGTCCAGACCCTGGGCCTTAAAGGCGCCGATCTGCTCGGCCACCATAATCGGCGCATGGTCGGGGTTAATATACCAGTCCAGCACCAGGGTGAGCGGTTCATTGGCCAGCGCGTGACCGCTGAGCAGCGCCGTCAGGGTTGCTCCGGCGAAAAGCGACGTTTTCATCTGTTTTCCTTTATTACTTCATGATTATTCCGGCGACCAGTCGATCAGCCGGTGCAGCAGGGTGTCTACCGCCAGCCACAGGAAGAGGGTCAGCAGTACTAAAATAAACAGCGCGGCGAAGCAGATATCGGTTTGCAGCCGCGCGTTGGCATTGAGCATGACGTAGCCCAGCCCCTCGGCGGAGCCGACCCATTCGCCGATAATGGCGCCGATGGGGGCCACCGCCGCCGCCATGCGCAGGCCCGAGCCCAGCGCCGGCAGGGCGGCCATCAGGCGGACATGCCGCAGCTGAGCGCCGAAGGAGGCGTTCATGCTGCGCGCCAGATCGAGATACTCGTGGTTGACCCGTCGCAAGCCGTCAAAGAAGGCGGACGTGACGGGAAAGAAAATCACCAGCACCGCCATCGCCACTTTGGCGCTCATGCCAAACCCCAGCCACAGAACCAGCAGCGGGGCGAGGGCAAAGACCGGGATCGCCTGACTGGTGAGCACCAGCGGCATCAGCCAGCGCTGCAGGCGCGGGGAGAGGATCATGCCCAGCGCCAGCGTGACGCCGAGCGCCACCCCCAGCGCCAGGCCGCTGAGGATCTCGCTCAGGGTAATCAGCGTGTGCCAGCCGAGATAGGCGCGATTGACCCACAGCGCCTCGGCGACCGCCGCCGGGGAGGGTAAAAGAAAGTGCGGAATGCCGCTGCGGCTGGCCAGACCCCAGAGAAGCATCAGTCCGCAGAACACCATGCCGCCGCGCCAGAGACGTCCAGTCATGAGTGGGCCCTCATCAGCTGCTGCAGCAGCGCCGCCTGGGCGTTTAACAGCTCGGGCGCATCCGGCGCGCGCGGAGGCGCGCCGGTGAGGTGATGGCTGTCGTCGATCTCCCCGTCGGCGGCCGAGAGGACCAGCAGACGGTGGCTCAGCCGGCAGGCTTCCAGCGGATCGTGGGTGATCAGCACCACCGTGCGCCCCGCCAGCAGAGTGGCCGCGAGGGTCTGAATGCGCGTGCGGGTGAGGGTGTCCAGCGCCGAGAAGGGCTCATCCATCAGCACGATGGGCCGGTCCTCATACAGGGTGCGGGCCAGCGCGGCGCGCTGACGCATCCCGCCGGAGAGCGTCGCCGGCCGGGCGTCGGCGCTGGAGGCGAGCCCCACCTGTTCAAGCAGGGTGGCGACCCGGGCGTGATCCACTTTCTCACCGCGCAGCCGCGCGCCGAGGGCGACGTTCTCCCGAACGCTCAGCCAGGGGTAAAGCAGGTCTTTCTGCCCCATCCACGCCAGGCGGCCGGGTATCGGCTTTCCGTCGCTGGCGACCACTTCCCCGCGGGTGGCGGGGGCCAGGCCGGCCATGACCCGCAGCAGGCTGGTTTTACCGGCCCCGCTGGCGCCGAGCAGCGACACCCACTGGCCGCCGGGGACCGTCAGCGACAGGTTGTCGAACAGGCGGCGGTCGCCGAAATGGAGGCTCAGCTTGCGGACCTCGATACCTGGCGCCGTCACGCCCGGGACTCCGACGCGGCGTTAAGCCCCATCTGCCAGAACTGCGCCTCCAGGCGGGTGGCGGTGGTGAAGATGTCGCTCAGCCCGGCGAGGCGGGCCTCGCTTCCGCGCTGTTGCCACACGGTCTCCAGCAGCGCCAGCGCGGCGCTGACGCCCTGCAGATAGCCTTCATCGCCATAGTTACGGATCCACGAGGCGTAAGGATTATCCTCCAGGCGGGTGGCGGGGTGATGCAGCAGGCCCAGACCGATTTCGGCGTAACCCGCCACGCAGGGCATCAGGGCGACCAGCAGATCCAGCGCGTCGCCTGAATGACCGATATCCAGCACGTAGCGGGTATAATTGATGGTTTCTGGCGCTTCGGGCTGGGCGGCCATCTCCGGTTCGCTAATGCCCCACTGGGCGCAGTAGCCGACGTGCAGCGGCACTTCGTTAAGGATGGCGTTCATGGAGGCGGCCGCGGCGCGCATCTCCGGCAGCGTGCGCAGTTTACTCACCAGCAGCGCGTAGCTGCGGGCGAAATGGATCAGAAACAGATAATCCTGGGTCAGATAGCGACGGAACGCGCTTTTCGCCAGGGTGCCTTCGGCAAGCTGCTGAACGAAAGGGTGCGCCACATAGTGCTGCCAGTCAGCGGCGGCCAGCTGGCGTAAACGGCCATAAAGACCTTGGCTAAACGCGGGAACAATCACAGGACCTCCATTTATGCAGGGGAGATCCGGGCGTGCAGGGGTGTGAACAGGCAATGGCGGTAATGCTGGCAAAATTGCCGACCCGTCCCTTCGCTGGCATGACCCAGATCAGGTTCAAAGGGTTCGGCTTGCGCCATCTCAGCCCTCACGGGACACCCCTCGGTAGCGCTATGTTATACGACATTCACCTTATGAATACAATCATCGCGCCGACCGGCGGCGCGAAGGCGTTTTTCTGTGACGGCCAGCTCTTTTTTGTACAAAAATACCCGAAAAACAAGCCGCTGCGCGTTGGTGAGGGTTCTCCGGTTACGTTATATTTTCATTATTCCGTTGTAATAATCCTGTTCGCCACGCGTGTCGTGCGCGCCCCAACGCCCTGGAGTGAGCATGAAATTCCCGCTGTCCGCGCTGGCGCTTCTGTTCCTGTTGTGCCCGCCTGGCGATGCCGCCGATCTCTTCGATGCGGAAGATAGCATGCTCGACATGAGTCATTATCTGGCGGAAAACCGTTACGGTTTTCTGCCGGTGCCGCTGGCGATAACCGAGCCGGCGATCGGCTATGGCGGTGGACTGTTTGGCCTGTTTTTACACGGTAAAGGCAGCCGGGAGGGCGGGCAGTTTATTCCTCCGCCGCTCACCGCTTTCGGCGGGGCCGCCACGCAGAATGGCACCTGGTTTATTGGCGGCGGCCATCGTCACACCTGGCGGCATGATCGCATTCGTTACCTGGCGGGAGCCGGCTACGCTAACGTCAATCTGGATATCTATTCCGGCGACATCGGCGGCTTCAGCCATGCTAAACCGGTGCAGACGCAGACCAAAGGGGTCGCCGCGCTGCAAAAGCTGCTGTTTCGCGTGGGCGATACGCCGGTGTTCCTCGGGGCCTCCCAGGTGTATGCCCGGGCGGATGTCGCTTTCGATAATCCGCGGGTCAACCGGGTCTGGCAGCAGGTGCTCGGGCAAAACAGCACCTCTTCGGCGCTGGGGGTGGTGGCGGAATATGACACTACCGATAATATTTTCTATCCTCAGAGTGGGTTAGCGCTGAAGGGCGAATATCGGTTTTTCCGTTCGCTGCTCGGGGGCGATTATCACTACAACACGTTTTCGCTGGACGGGAAGGTGTTTATTCCGCTCAGCCAGACGCTGACCCTGGCGGTCGCGGGCAATTATCAGTCCTTAACCCACCATGATAAGCACCTGATGCCGATGGCGCGTCCTTACATCGCGCTGCGTGGGATTTCGCGCTACCGCTATCAGGGCGACTACGTGGCCACGGCGCAAACCCAGCTGGCCTGGGCCGTCACTCCGCGCTGGATCCTGCAGGGATTCGTTGGCGCCGGGAGCGCGGCGGACGCGGCGGAAACGCTATGGGAACAGTCAGAGGTGGCATGGGGGGCCGGTTTTCGTTACCTGATCGCGCGACAGTACGGATTGCGTACCGGGATTGACGTGGCGTTCAGCGAGCATGAGCAGGCGGTCTATTTCAATGTCGGTTCGGGTTTATAACTACACATGAGAACAAAAATGAGAGCATCCGGCGCGGTGTTAACGCTACTGTTAGCGGCCTGGGGCACGTCGGCTGCGGAGCCGGACGAGAGCGACAGCTATTTTCCGATCTGGGGCGATGAGGCTCGCGCCAGAGGATATTCCATTCCGTTACCCTACGGCGTCAACCTGAGCTATATGAATATCCGCCAGGATATCATGGTCGACAGTATTACCTTTTCCGGGCTTAAGCTCGGCAATCATCCCATTCCCAGCGATATGTTCGCCATCGATGCCGGACACACCCGCGAGAAAAGCAAAACCGAAAACCTGCGCCTGGATATGTGGGTCTTTCCGTTCCTCAACGTATACGGACTGGTGGGGCATACCCGCGGGTCGTCCGTCTCCCAGGTATCAGTGGATTCAGACCCGTCGCAGTTTCGCGGCCTGGATCGGGCCATCGCCGGCGCGGTTCACCAGCTTTATCAGAGCGGGAAGTTGCAGGATATTGATTTTAAACTTGATTTTAAAGGGACCACCTGGGGGGCCGGCTTTACGCTCGCCGGCGGCTACGGCAACTGGTTTGGGTTAGTGGATACTAACTATACCCGCACCGACTTCGATATCCTCGACGGCAGCATTTCGGCGGTCACCGTCTCGCCGCGCGTCGGCTACCGTTTCAGTTTTCAGGGGATCGACGGGCCGTCCCATCTCAGCCTGTGGGTCGGCAGCATGTATCAGGACGTGCAGCAGGAGTTTAAGGGCGATCTCGCCGACCTGCACATGCCGCCAGAGCTGCAGCCCCTTATTGCCGCGGTCAATAAAGACGGCGAGGGCAAATTCGACGTTAAGCAGAAGCTGACCTCGCCGTGGAATATGCTGATTGGCGCCCAGTATGAGGTCACCAAAAACTTTAACGTGCTGACTGAATTCGGTTTTAACGACCGCAACAGCTTCTTTGTCTCCGGTGAATACCGTTTTTAACTAAAACTGCAGGCGCCGTCTGCCGGTAAGATGCGCGCTCTTTTGTTGCTGTGGAGAGGCTGTTGATGCGTAAAGCCTTATGGCTGTTATTCGCGCTGGCGCTGCCGGCGCTGGCGCAGGACCCGGTGTTGCCCGCCGTGACGGCGATCCATCCTGCGCCCACCCTGGGCGAGCTGTCGCCGCCGGAATCGCTGCGGCCATGCTGCGCCTTTGGCTACGACCTGCACGTGCGGGCGGTGGGCATTCCGATCCCGGTGTATCAGATTGGTAACGTGCTGACCCTGGATACCCTGGGCAAGCACCATTACAACGACAGCGCGCTCGGCGCGGTGAAAAATCTGCTGGGGCTGAGCGAGGAGCAGAACGGGCTTATCTATACCCGTCGCGGCGGGTTTATCGATATTGCCCATGTGCGCGACACGGCGGATTACACCTTTTATCTGTTCAATCGCATTTCGCCGACGCTGGGCCAGGCGGGGCGCATATTCTACAGCGAAGAACTTGGCGTGCGCCGCGTTCAGCTCAATGCCTTTACGCCGCCGGCGGGGGTCAGGCAGCGCTATCAGCTGGCGGCCTGGCTCGCCGGGCATCTGGCCTTCGAAATCGCCCAGTGGCATGAGATCGCCCAGTGGTATGGCTTCCAGTCAGTGCCCGGGTTTTCAGAGGAGATCTCCGCGTTTTCGCCGGAGGATCTCTACTCCAACTTACTGGGCGCCAGACTGGCGATTAACGTCATCCTTAGCGGCCACGGCGGGTCAGTGGAAGCGTATAACCGGGCCATGGAGGCGGCGCTGAAAAAGGCGCTGACCCGGCTGATGGTGGCCACGCGAGGGGAGACGGAAGCGATGTTCCAGCGGATCGATGGCGACTGGTGGAACAGTCGCCGCCGGGTGCCGGATAAGTTTCTGGTGCTGAAGCGTAATTACGATCTACAGGAAAACCGGCTGCCGACGCCGGTCCCTTTCGAAACCATGCCGCCATATCGCCTGACCATGCCGGCGCAGGTGGGGGGATTCCGCTTGCGCGACCTCGGCGAGCTGCAGATCTATCCGGGGCACGATATGCAGGCGCTGCCGGTTCCTGAGCAATACTATGGCGCTGCCGCGTTTCAGGGGCTGGCCGATCGCGCCCGCGAGGCCGATAAAACCCAGCTGGCGCGCATTGAGAAGTAGCGAGAAAGGCTCAGGGCGAGGCCCTGAGCCGGCGAATTAGCGGAAGTTGACCCAACAGGCGCCGTTGTCGGCAGAGCGTACGCAGTTTTCCACCCAGCGGACGCCGAACGCCCCGGCGCGGGCGTCCGGATACCAGAAGTCCGCCAACAGCGCCTCGTCACGCCGGTCAGCGGCGTCCATGGCGATGGCGAAGCGGCGATAGAGATTCGACCAGGCGTCGAACAGCCCCTCCGGGTGGCCACCGCCGATGCGATCGTCCTGGCGCGCCAGCGGATCAAGATAGCCCATGCCGCGCTCCAGAACGCGCGCCGGTTCGCCCTGCACCTCGTAGCGCAGCTGGTTGGGCTGTTCATCCCACCATTCAAGACTGGCTTTTTCCCCCACGATGCGCACCTTTTGCCCGTGCATGGAGCCGCAGTTAACGGCGGAGCTCCACAGCGAGCCGACGGCGCCGTTGTCATACTCCATCAGCACATGCGCGTTATCTTCCAGCGGGGCGCGGCTTTTGACGAAGCTTTGTCTGGCGCACATCAGCCGGGCGATCTTCAACTGCGGGACCATGGTTTCGACCAGAAACAGCGGGTGAGTGGCAAGATCCCCCAGCACATAGCTGGGGCCGACGAAGCGGGGATCGACCCGCCAGCGGGTACTGGCGTTTTCCTGCTCCACCGGCTGGGCGTGGAAGCCATGAGCAAACTGCATGTTGACGATACGAATGTCGCCCAGCAGTCCGTCGGCGATCATCTGCCGGGCCTGTAGGATCATCTGATGGCCGGCATAGCCGTAGGTCACGCCGATGATCTTACGCTGCCGCTGGCTGAGGGCCACCAGTTCGTCCGCCTCTTCGCTGCTGAAGCACAGCGGCTTTTCACACACCACGTGCAGCCCGGCCTCCAGCGCCGCCCGACAGATGGCATAGTGAGTGTTATTCGGCGTGGCAATCGACACGGCCTGAATACCGTCCGGGCGGGCAGCCTCGCCGCGAAACAGACTCTGGTAATCGGCGTAACAGCGTGCGGGATCCACCCCCAGCTGTTGACCGAACTGGCGCCCGCGATCGGCATCAATATCAAAGGCGCCGGCCAGCAGCGCAAAGGTGTTATCGCGCAGGGCGGCAGAGCGGTGAATATAGCCGATTTGGCTGCTGCCGCCGCCGCCGACCATGCCCCAGCGCAGGGTGCGGTCGAGCGGTCTTAAACCGTTAATCATGGGGTTCTCCTGTCAGAATCCAACGCCGCGCAGATAGCGCAGGCTCTCCGTGACCGCCTGCAGGCTGCCGGCGGCATGGCGCGGATCACGCTCTTGTTCAATGGTTATCCAGCCCTGATAGCCGCGGCGGGCAAGAAAATCGTTAATGGCCGGGTAGTCAATGGCGCCGCTGCCAAGCGGGCACATCACCCCTTCGGCGCAGGCGGTGAAAAAGTCGATGCCTTCGGCGACGGCGCGCTGGTAAACCTGCGGATCCACATCCTTGAAGTGCAGGTAGTCGAGCCGCGCGTAATAGCGATCCAGCCAGGTGAGCGGATCCATTCCGGCGTAGTAGAGATGCCCGGTATCCAGACACAACCCTGCCACGTCGTGCGGGATAGCGTTGGCCAGCCGCTCGATTTCATCGGCAAATTCGATGCAGCCCCCGGCGTGGGGATGGATAACCGCCCGCACGCCGTACTCCCGCCAGGCGAGGGTGCTGAGGGCGGTAATGTGCGCCATCATCCGCTGCCAGTCTGCGTCATTGAGGCGCGGAGCCAGCGCGCTGCGTCCGGCAAAGCGCGCCCGCTCGGGGTTGCCGAAGTCGATAATCACCAGATAGGGCGGCTGGAAAGGGTGCCCCGGGATGGGGTCGGCGGCCGGAACCTGCGACAGATTGCGGCAGATTTGATGGGTCAGCGCCTCCAGAGTGGGATAATGGTCTTCGCTCACCAGATCGTCAAAGATCGTCCCGGCGACCAGCGACAGCTGATGCTGTTCCAGCGCCGCGCGCAGGCTGCTCGGGTCGGTGGGCAGGTAGCCCCACGGGCCGAGCTCGATGCTGCGATAGCCGGCCTGTGCCGCCTCCTTCAGCACGGTAGCCCAGGCGGGAAGGTCAGGGTTTTTCGGGTCATCCACGCCCCAGCTGCAGGGGGCGTTGGCGATAGGATAGGTCATGTCGGCTTCCTTTTATCACAGGGGATGCCGCTGAGTATTGAATGAAAATTTCATGCTCAACAATATTGGAATGATAATTTTATGATGGCCGTCATGATTTGTATTGAGGTTGTTTTTGATAGTTATTTATCAAAATGAGTCCAGGCGTGGTCCAGGCGTGAGGCCGCCCCGTCGGCGACGGGGCGGGCGTTTACATATTTTCTTTGGTGATGATATCGAAAGGCTGAGGGTGCGAAATCGCTTCGCTGGGCGGCCGCGAAACGGCTTCCGTCATGGCGCGCAGGGTGGCGGCGGCAAAGTCATCCAGCCGGTGGTTGAGAATGACATCGATGGTGCCATCGATCAGCGCCAGTTCACTGTCGCTTAGCGGGCCATGGCAGACCAGGGTGACGGCCTGCTGGCGGCCGCTGTCGCGCAGCGCCCCGACAATCCCTTCAATGCCGCCGCAGGGAGCATAGATCGCCTGCAGGGCCGGGTACTGGCTGAGCAGCTGTTCCGTTACGCTTCTGGCGACATCCGCCCGTTCATGGCTGCGAACCGGCTCAAGGATCTGCTGCCCTTTACCCTGCTCGCGCAGACAGGAGCGGAAGCTGATCTCACAGCTTTCCTGACAGGTAAAACGATTATCGCCAATGATAATGGCTATTTCGCCTTTGCCACGGCATAAGCGGTCGATAAACCAGGCGGCGGTGCGCCCGGCTTTTTGGTTATCAAGGCCGATATAGCCGCTGCGCTGGGGAACCGACAGATCCGAAAGCAGGGTGAATACGCGAACGCCGCGGGCGGCGGCCCGGCCCACCGCATGGCGAATCAGCGGGTGATCCAGCGCCACCAGGCCGAGCACCTCCACCTCATCGCTGAGCCGGTGAATGGCCTGGGCCATCGCTTCCACCGCATCAATGGCAAAATGCAGGATCGTCGGCGTCTCGCCCGCCGGCAGCCACGGCGCGGCCTCTCTTGCGAGCGCCCTCGCCAACGGCAGGTAGAAGGAGTGGGTCTCCTGCAGCAGAATAAAGCCCATCCTGACGGTAACCGGCGCTTTGCCGGCGGCCAGGCGATAGTGCGGCTGTTCGAGGGTAAACCCCAGCCGCCGGGCGGCCTCCAGCACGCGGTACGCGGTAGATTCTTTCACCGCCGCGCGCTTGTTGAGTACCCGGTCGACGGTGGCCACGCCGACGTTGGCTTCGCGCGCAATGTCGGTAAGCGTGATTTTGCTGGCGGATTTTTTCACTGTGATGACCATTGAAAATGAGCGTTATGATAGAAACTATCATGGTAACGCTGAGCAGAACAACGGCCATCTGCGTGCCACGGCACAAGCCTGCCCCCCTGCAGCGTAAAGTGTGACGGGTATACACAGTCTGTGATCAAAAGCGACTACCCGTTCTGGCATTGCTGCTATGCTATTGAAATAAAATTAATAATAAAGGCAGTGTCTCCTCTGTCGGTTAAACCGTGCGCAAAGTCGCTCCGGGTGGGCGTCGCTGGGCCAGGAACCGACTATACTTGCCGCGCACGCGCGTAATGACGGTTACTCGATTATTTTTGCTATCACTTTATGCCAGCGTCAGGGCTGCACTGAATGATGTGCCGTTCCGCGCCGGGAGTGGGTCGGTTTGGGGCCTGTATGTTATTAAAAGAACTGGCTGTTTTTGATGTATTAAGCACCCCGATCTGGGTAGTCCATCCTTTTACAGAGTGTGTGGTCTATGCCAATCAGGCTTCCCGGACGCTGAGCGGCGATATGTCGCTGAATGAGATGCGCAACGGTATCTATTCCACCTGCCCGGAAACGCAGCTGCAGCATTATTTGCGCTATCTCGACGCCATGACTGAGATATTTGAAGTCTGGACGCTGCAGACCGCCAAAGGGTTGCAGTCGGTATATTGTAAAACCACCCTGGTGGAGACCGAGGACAGCGGCACCTTACTGTTATTCGAAGCGGTGAAGCTGCTCGCGCAAAATCAGTCGATTCATACCGGCTCTCGCCGCTACCAGCGGCGGAACAATGGCTTTTTTGCCCGCTTTTTTATGACCAATACCGCGCCGATGCTGTTGATCGATCCTCAGAAAGAGGGCCGGATTGTCGATGCCAATATTGCCGCGCTGCGCTTTTATCATTATTCCGATGAGGAAATGCGCAATAAACATACCTGGCAAATTAATACCCTGGGCCGGGATGTGATCCCCATTATGAATAACATTGCCAATATGCCCGGCGGGCATAAGCCGCTTAATTTTACTCATATTCTGGCTGACGGCTCGCTGCGCCATGTTCAAACCTATGCCGGGCCGGTGGTGCTGTATAATATCCGGCTGATGTTATGCATCATTCACGATATCACTGAAGAAGTGCATCTGAAAAAAGAGCTGGAATTTTCCGCCGCCCACGATCCCTTAACCGGACTGTTAAATCGCCGCGAATTTTACCGGCTCGTCGACGCGCCGTCGTTTATCGCCCATGGTTTTTGTCTGTTGTTAATCGATATCGATCATTTCAAGAGTATTAATGATATTCACGGTCATCAAAAAGGCGATGAAGTTCTGCTGGTGATCTCCCGCATTCTGGAAACCTCGGTGGACCGTGAAGATAAGATATATCGCTGGGGAGGCGAGGAGTTTCTGCTCTTTTTGCCCCATTCGCCGATCGCCCGCGCGCTGATGGTGGCGGAGGCGATCCGCCAGGCGGTCAGCGAATATCAGACGCTGTCGGTCACCGTCAGCATCGGCGTCGCCGAGCATCATGATGGCGAAGCGATTGATCAGCTGTTTTACCGCGTCGATAAAGCGCTGTATGCGGCGAAAAATGACGGGCGCAACCGGGTAACGCGCATGCCTTTTGACAGTGCGGAACTGTTGCGCAATAGCGGTGGCGCAGCCTGATTCGCGCTCGCCGACTATACTGAGGATGAGCCAGCCTGCTGTAACGGGTGGTAATAAGATTAGCCTGTGTTTGAGGTGGCAAACAACGTATGCTGCGTCTTCTCGTTCTGCTGTCGGTAGTCTCTCTTTCTGCGCCGACGACGCTGGCGGCGGACGGGCACGCGATTAAACAACGTGCCGATGCGGTATTGACCTTGATGAGCTATACCGTGGTTCCCGACGTGACCGCCAGCGATCTCAACATCGGTTCCGGGAGCAACGATAAACACAACCTGACCATCACCCAGTTTGGCGGCGGAGCGACCCTGAGCGAGTCGTTTCCTCTTTACCTCGAAGGCACAATGGGCTACAGCCGTTACGACCCGCGATTCGTCGTCAGCAATGGCCAACAGACGCGAAATGTGCCGACCAAATGGAACAGTCTGACCACCACCGGCGGCGTCGGCTGGGATTTTTCGCTGCACCGGGACAGCCTCGGAGGTAACCTGGTGCTGCGGCCGATCGTCAATGTGATGCTCGGCACCCTGGCCAGCGATGTACGCCTTGGCCGCTGGGTCATAGAGCGAAAAACCAACGCCGATCTGCAGTTTCTTGATGGCGGACGCTTCAACGCCTGGGGGCTGGGCGGGGCGCTGATGCTGGATTATGAACGCTTCTCCGCCACCCAGGATATTGATGCCGAACTGCGTTACTCCTATATGCGTCTGCAAAGTTTCGGCAGCAGCGCCGAGGTGGTGCAGGGCGAAGCCAGCGCGGAGAACCTCGGCCTGTATCTGCGCCGCCGCGCGCCGATCGCTGACTGGACGCTGCTGGGCAACCCGTTGCGCTACGTGCTGGAGGGCGCGCATACTGAATTTATCGGCGACCAGCGAGGGGCGCTGGGTTTTACCGGTTTGACCTCCCTGGGGGTTGGTCTCGAACTGGACAGCAGTAAATACCCGGTCTTTATCACCCGCACCCGGCTGGTGGCGCGCTATATGTTCGGCAATAACACCACGGGCTATGGCCTCGGCCTGGCGATGAGTTTTTGAATGCCACTAACCCAGCCAGCGCCTTCTCCCTTTTGAAGAGGGCCAGGGCGAGGATCAATCCTGACACCACACCCGCTCGCCGTTCACCCACGTCTCGCTGATATTGCGCTCATCGCCCAGGGTCATCAGTACGAACAGCTGCTCATAAATATCATGGCAGCGGCCCATCCGCAGACGCTGCAGCGGAGTGACCGCCGGGTCAATGACCACAAAGTCGGCCTCTTTGCCCGGCTGAAAATTGCCAATCTTCTCTTCCAGCCGCAGGGCGCGCGCCCCGCCGAGAGTGGCGTGATAGAAGGCCTCGCTGGCGCGCAGGCGATAGCTCTGTAGTTGTCCTACCTTGTAGGCCTCACCCAGCGTTCGCAGCATGCTAAAGGTGGTCCCGGCCCCGACGTCGCTGCCGATGCCCATCCGCACCCGGTGCTGCCAGCAGGCGGGCAGGCGGAACAGCCCGCTGCCGAGGAACAGATTCGAGGTCGGACAGAAGGCAACGGCGGACCCGGTGTCATGCAGGCACTGCCATTCGGCATCATCAAGATGGATCCCGTGAGCAAATACGCTGCGTTCGCCGGTGAGCTGGTAATGATGATAGACATCCAGATAGCGTGCATGCTCCGGCCACAGCTGTTTAACCCAGGCGATCTCCTCCCGGTTTTCACTGAGATGCGTCTGCAGCCAGGTATCGGGAAACTCGGCCCGCAGACGCTGCACCGCCTCCAGCAACGCCGGCGTCGAGGTGGGGGCAAAGCGCGGGGTAATGGCATACCCCAGCCTTCCGCGCTGATGCCAGCGGTGGATCAGCGCCCGGGTCTGCTCGTAGCTTTCCCCGGCGGTTTCGCACAGATAGTCGGGCACATGGCGATCCATCATCACCTTTCCGGCGATCAGGCGCATATTGAGGCGCAGCGCTTCGCTGAACAACGCCTCCACCGAGGCCGGATGCAGGGTACAAAACACCAGCGCGGTGGTGGTGCCATGGCTTATCAGCTGATTGACAAAAAACTGCGCTATCTCCTGGGCATACTCCGCGTCGGCAAACTGGCTCTCCACCGGGAAGGTGTAAGTGGTAAGCCACTCCAGCAGCTGTTCGCCAAAGGCGCCGATCATCTCGGTCTGCGGATAGTGGACATGGGCATCGACGAACCCCGGCAACAGCAGCTTACCCCGCAGGTCAACATAGCCCTTCAGCGGATGCAGAAAGGCTTCACCCTCCTGCCATGGCAGCAGCGTAACAATTTTCCCGTCCTGCAAGAACAACAGGCCATCATTGAGATAGCGGGCCTGGGCGGCCACCTCATCCGGCGTCTCCGCCACGCCGGCGATATCAAAAAATGCACCGCGCACCGCGGTCTGGTAATCCATCATCGAACCTGCCTTCTCTTAACGCTCAGGGAATAGTGATAAACAGCAAGATTGGTGCCAGTTTGCAGCCTGCCGCGGCCAGTCGCCGCGGCAGAAGGGGAAGGTTACTCTTTTTGCGCCACCGCGCCGGAGCGGAAGGCGGCTTTCGCCGCCACTTCACGCTCGTCGCGAGCCAGCCAGCGGTAGGTGGTCGCGCCGAGGAAGACGCCGATAAACCAGCTGAAGTTCGCCACTTCGTGCAGGGCCGGAATAAAGCTGATAATCAGCCCCAGGCCCACCGACGGCAGCAGGGCGGCAATGGCTTTCGGATTAAAGCCGTTGCGGTACCAGTATTTACCCTTCGGCGTATCGTCAAACAGGTCGTCCACCGACACCCGGCCGCGTTTGATCAAATAGAAGTCGGCGATCAGGATGCCAAACAGCGGGCCAATAAAGGCGCCCAGCACGTCGAGGGTATAGTGGATCAGTTCCGGTGAGTTAAACAGGTTCCACGGCGTCAGAAGTATCGACCCCACCGCGGCGATCATCCCGCCGGCGCGGAAGCTGATTTTCTGCGGCGCGCAGTTGGAAAAATCGAAGGCCGGCGAGACAAAGTTAGCCACGATATTGATGCCGATGGTGGCGGTGATCATAGTCAGCAGGCCGATGGCCACCGCCAGATCGTTGCCCACGCGGCTGACGGTTTCAATCGGGTCGGTGATCATTTTGCCGAACAGCGACTGGGTGCCGGAGACAATCACCACGGTGACCACCGAGAACAGCAGGAAGTTAAACGGCAGTCCCCAGCGGTTGCCGCGGCGGATCTCGCCCATGCTTTTGCCGTAGCGGGAAAAGTCGCCGAAGTTAAGCAGCGGCCCGGAGAAGTAGGAGACGACCAGGGCCGTGGCGGTGATCATCTGCCAGGTCTGCTCTCCGGCGCTCAGGGATTTGCTGGCGAGGGTAAAGGAGATCCCGTCGAGACCGGTCTTGTATACAATCCAGCCCGCCAGGGCCAGCATCACCACATAGACCGCCGGACCGGCGATGTCGATAAAACGCTTGATGGCGTTCATGCCGTGCCAGAAAACCATCGCCTGCAGCAGCCACATGGTGGCGAAGCACAGCCAGCCGAGCGTCGACAGCCCGAGGAAACTGCTGCCGGTCAGCGAGGCAAGGGAGGGCCAGAACTTGAGCAGGACCAGCATCAGGGCGTTTGCCGCCAGATAGGTCTGAATACCGTACCAGGCGAAGGCGATCAGCCCGCGGATCACCGCCGGGATATTGGCGCCGAAGACACCGAACGCCTGGCGACAGATCACCGCGTAAGGCACCCCGGCCATCTGGCTGGGCTTCGCCACCAGGTTAGCGCACAGCTGCACAATACAGATGCCCACCAGCAGGCAGAGCAGAACCTGCCAGCTGGCCAGTCCAAGCGTAAAGAAGCTTGCCGCCACCACGTAGCCGCCCATGCTGTGCACGTCCGACATCCAGAATGAAAAGATATTGTACCAGCTCCAGTTCTGGTCGCGGGTGGGCGCCAGATCGTCATTACATAGCCGCGGACTGTAGCCGGCGGCCGCCTCGTGAGTCTTCGTCTGCTGCGTGTGGGATGAATGTGGCATGAAACCTGCTCCTCTGAATGAAAACCCTTTTGATATGGATTGCTGAGGCTATTGCAGGATCCAGGCCAGAATGATGAATCTTGTATACAAAAAATAAATTTTATGTATACGATCTGCTATCGATAAGTGAAACCGGAGTGGGTTAATGAATAATGAACATCGTCTCCAGGCCGCGCCAGCGCTGCAGGATAAGGACGAAAGCATTTACCAGGCGCTGATGACGGCTATCGTCGAACATCAGCTGCCGCCGGGCAGCAAACTGCCGGAAGAGGCGCTGGCGGAAGTATTCGCCGTGAGCCGCACCGGCATCAGAAAGGTGCTGCAACGACTCGCCGCTGTGCAACTGGTCACGTTAACGCCCAAACGTGGTGCACACGTCACCAGCCCGAGCGTGGAAGAGTCCCAGGCGATCTTTCGCACCCGGGCGCTGCTTGAGGTCGCTAATCTGCCCGATGTGATCGCGCGCTGTCAGCCGCCACATCTGGCGGCGCTGGAGAACATTATCCAGCGTGAACAGCAGGCCCATGAGGCGCACGACGGCCCGGCGGCGATCCGCCACTCCGCTGACTTTCATATTCAGCTGCAGGCTATCTCCGGCAACCCGGTACTCACCGAGATGGTGACCCGCCTCAGCCAGCGCTCCTCGTTAGTGATTGCCGCCTGGGGCGCACCCTGGCGCCAGGGCTGCCGCTGCGACGATCACCAGCAGCTGGTCGGTTTGCTGCGGGATAAAGCCCTGCAACCGCTTAGCGAGGCGCTGATGCACCATTTTGATCATATTGTCGCCAGCCTGTGCTTCGAGCGCGATGGCGTCAGTCTGCCCGATTTTTCCCGGCTGTTCGCCGGCCACAAGGAGTCGTGATGTCTTCCGTTTGTATACAAGTGATCAACCCCAACACCAGCCTGGCGATGACCGAAACGATAGGCGCCGCCGCGCGTGCGGTCGCCGCACCTGGCACCGAGATCCTTGCGGTCTGTCCCCGCGCCGGCGTGCCGTCAATAGAGGGCCACTTTGACGAAGCCATCGCGGCGGTCGGCGTGCTGGAGCAGATCAGGGCCGGACGCGAGCAGGGAGTGGATGGGCATGTGATCGCCTGCTTCGGCGACCCGGGGCTGCTGGCGGCGCGCGAGCTGGCTCAGGGGCCGGTGATCGGCATTGCGGAAGCGGCGATGCATATGGCGACGATGGTCGCCACCCGGTTCTCCATTGTGACCACGCTGCCGCGCACGCTGATCATCGCCCGCCATTTGCTGCACCAGTACGGCTTTCATCAACACTGCGCGGCGCTGCACGCCATTGATTTACCGGTGCTGGCGCTGGAAGACGGCAGCGGCCTGGCGCAGGAGAAAGTGCGTGAGCGCTGCATCCGCGCGCTGAAAGAGGATGGCAGCGGGGCGATTGTCCTTGGCTGCGGCGGGATGGCGACGCTGGCGCAGGAGCTGACCCGCGAGCTGCGGGTGCCGGTGATCGACGGCGTCAGCGCGGCGGTGAAGATGGTCGAGTCGCTGGTCGCGCTGGGGCTGGCGACCAGCAAGCACGGGGACTTAGCGTTCCCGGAGAACAAAGCGTTAAGCGGACAGTTTCAGTCGTTAAATCCATTTTAAAAGGGGCAGGTGATGGTTGAGAACCAGGAACACTATCCTCGCGATCTGCGAGGTTATGCAGGGCAGCCGCCGCACGCGCGCTGGCCGGGCGGGGCGCGGATCGCGGTGCAGTTCGTCCTTAACTATGAGGAAGGCGCTGAGAACCACGTCCTGCATGGCGATGCGGGTTCGGAACAGTTCCTGTCCGATATTATCGGCGCCGCCAGCTACCCGGCGCGCCATATGTCGATGGACTCGCTCTATGAATACGGCAGCCGGGCCGGGTTCTGGCGCATCCATCGCGAATTTAGCCAGCGCGGGCTGCCGCTGACGGTCTTCGGCGTGGCGATGGCGCTGGCGCGGCATCCGGAGATTGTGGCGGCAATCAAGGCCGCGGATTACGATGTGGTCAGCCACGGCTGGCGCTGGATCCACTATCAGCACATGGATATCGCCGAGGAGCGCGAGCATCTGCACAAAGCGGTGCAGGTGCTGACCGATCTGTTCGGCAAGCCGCCCACCGGCTGGTATACCGGCCGCGATAGCCCCAACACCCGCCAGCTGGTGGTGGAGCACGGCGGCTTTGACTACGACAGCGATTATTACGGCGATGATTTACCTTTCTGGAGCGAAGTGGCCTGCAGCGACGGCAGCCGTCGACCGCACCTGATCGTGCCTTACACCCTCGACGCCAACGACATGCGCTTTGCCACCGCCCAGGGGTTCAACACCGCGGAGCAGTTTTATACCTACCTGAAAGACAGCTTTGACGTGCTGTACGCCGAGGGGGAAACCGCGCCGAAGATGATGTCCGTGGGGATGCACTGCCGGCTGCTGGGGCGTCCGGGCCGTTTCCGCGCGCTGCAGCGTTTCCTTGACTATATCCAGCAGCACGACAAGGTATGGGTCTGTACCCGGCAGCAGATCGCCGACCACTGGCGCGAGTTCCATCCGTATCGCGGGTAGCTTGCTGCCACTCATCAGGCCCTCTCCCCAGGGAGAGGGCATCGCCCGAACGCGGCTCTCGCACCGATAAAACCTGAAAGACGCCGTGATGAATCTGCGTCCTCTTTCACCACCCTGTTCCGCCGCGTGACCGGGCAGCCGCCATCGTTTTATCACCCAGCTTGATGCTCCGGGGAAGAGGGCTCCCGGCAGCATGGGTCGGAAATGAATGTCACTTTTATGGCGTTGCTATGCGTTAACGCAGTCATAAGACAGACAATCCTGGAATGCCTGGCTTGCGTCTTCAGGTACCCCTACATTTAGTGGTGGCTGCCTCCAGGCGGTTTCTCTATTCTGTCTGTAACCGTGAGAAGACCGGAGTCTCTCTTTGTGAACCATCTTATCGTTGAAAAAGTCATCATCATCTTTCTTCTCATCCTGTGGGGATTCGATACATTCAGAACCAGGAAAAGAAAACGTTATGATCCCGCGATTGAAGCCGCTGATGCCAGCGAACGCCATCAATGGCGCTATCTGAGATGGGGGTTTCGGATCATACAGGCGGTAGCGGGAGTGTATATCGTCGTGCAGCTGATTCAGGTTTTACTGAGATAGCGGCCGCCGGCAGGGGCGGCTGAACATAACTCTTCTCAGCGACACGTGTTCCTGTTTTTCGCCGAGAGCTAAGAACTTGCCTGCATATAAACGGGGTGTTTTTAGTTTGTAACATTTCCAACAACAGCATACGTGACCTTTCAATGATGCAAGTGATACTGGTTCGACACGCAGAAACAGAATGGAATGTAAAAGGTAGTATTCAGGGACACAATGATAGCGCATTGACGCTTCGGGGGGAGCGTCAAACATCAGCCTTACTGGCGGCGTTTGCAGCGAGTAATTACCGGGTAGAATGTGTTTACGCTTCTCCGCTTGGCCGGGCCTGGCAAATGGGACAGCGCCTGGCGGAGAGTTTTTATTGTTCACTGATAGCTGAACCAGCTCTGAAAGAACAGGCTTTTGGTCAGTTTGAGGGCATGACAAGCGTAGAGCTCCTGCAGAATAATCCAGACGCCGCAGAAGCGTTATTCAACCTTGATGCAGAGTATTGTCCGCCAGGGGGGGAGTCTCTCTCACATGCTTCGCAGCGAATTATGCATTTTTTATCCAATCTGGAAAAAAAACATCATCATCGAACAATATGTCTTGTCTCTCACGGGCAGGTCATTCAGGGCGTGCTTGCGATGCTAACAAGCGGAGCTGTGGATGATTTTCACAGGTATGCGCAACCCAACGCGAGTTACTCCGTTTTCGAGTTGGTTAATGGAAGGTGTACCGCCCTTAGATGGGGGATCGCGACACATTTACGTCACCTGGATTGAACAGTCTGACTTACCCCAAATTAATATACTTCACTTCACGTATATCCCAGCTTTGATACAAATAAATGCCCCACGAAGCGGCAGGCTGAGTAACCAGGAACCCCTTAGAATATAGGATGATTTGTATCGGCACTTATTACACCATGCGTTCCGATTAACGCCGCATAGCCAGTTGAACTTTGCTACTCTGTGAAAGGTAGTGCCGTCTATCCAGTGCGGATTTAATTAATGGAATAAATGATTATGAGTGATAATGATACAACCCCGAAGAAGTCTACAAGCCAGATTAACAAAGCGGTATTCTTTACATCTGCTTTGCTAATTTTCCTTCTTGTCGCCTTTGCCGCCGTATTCCCGGATGTCGCCGACAAAAATTTTAAACTACTACAGCAACAAATCTTCACGAATGCCAGCTGGTTCTACATCCTTGCTGTGGCCCTGATTTTACTAAGTGTCACCTTCCTTGGACTCTCACGCTACGGTGATATCAAGCTGGGCCCGGACCATGCGCAGCCTGATTTCAGCTACCACTCCTGGTTTGCGATGCTTTTTTCGGCAGGGATGGGGATCGGCCTGATGTTCTTTGGCGTTGCCGAACCTGTAATGCATTATCTTTCGCCTCCCGTTGGCACGCCAGAAACCGTTGCGGCAGCCAAGGAAGCAATGCGTCTGACCTTCTTCCACTGGGGACTGCACGCATGGGCAATTTATGCCATTGTGGCGCTGATTCTGGCGTTCTTCAGTTACCGTCACGGTCTGCCTTTAACTCTGCGCTCCGCACTCTATCCCATTATTGGCGATCGCATATACGGGCCTGTAGGCCATGCGGTTGATATTTTCGCTGTTATAGGCACGGTCTTTGGCGTCGCGACATCGCTGGGTTACGGTGTTTTGCAGGTGAATGCCGGTTTGAACCATCTTTTCGGGGTGCCCATCAATGAAACGGTGCAGGTCATTCTGATCGTGCTCATCACGGGGTTAGCGACGATTTCAGTGGTGTCCGGCCTGGATAAGGGAATACGTATCCTGTCTGAGCTCAATCTGGGTCTGGCGTTGTTGCTCCTGGCGCTGGTTCTGTGTCTGGGACCAACCGTGCTTCTGCTGAAGTCATTTGTGGAAAATACGGGCGGTTATCTTTCGGAACTGGTGAGTAAAACGTTCAACCTTTACGCGTATGAGCCTAAGTCGAGCAACTGGCTGGGGGGCTGGACATTACTGTACTGGGGATGGTGGCTTTCATGGTCGCCGTTTGTGGGGATGTTCATCGCCCGGGTCTCCCGCGGGCGAACCATTCGCGAGTTTGTCACCGGCGTGCTGTTTGTTCCCGCGGGTTTTACGCTAATGTGGATGACGGTGTTTGGTAACAGCGCGATCTATCTCATTATGAACCAGGGGGCCACAGACCTCGCCAATACTGTTCAGCAGGATGTGGCGCTGGCCCTGTTTAATTTCCTCGAGCATTTCCCGTTCTCTTCCGTGCTGTCATTCATCGCAATGGCGATGGTCATCGTCTTCTTTGTCACGTCTGCTGATTCGGGGGCAATGGTTGTTGATTCTCTGGCATCAGGTGGAGTGGCAAACACACCCGTCTGGCAGCGAATATTTTGGGCATCGCTCATGGGCATTGTCGCAATTGCGCTTCTCCTTGCCGGAGGGCTAAGTGCGCTGCAAACAGTGACAATAGCGAGTGCATTGCCTTTCTCAGTGATCTTACTGATATCCATATACGGACTTTTAAAAGCTTTGCGCCGGGATTTGACCAAGCGTGAAAGCCTGAGTATGGCGACAATTGCTCCTACGGCTGCACGTAACCCAATTCCCTGGCAGAGAAGGTTACGCAATATCGCGTATCTGCCGAAGCGATCTCTTGTGAAACGTTTTATGGACGACGTCATCCAGCCCGCCATGACGCTGGTTCAGGAAGAGCTGAACAAGCAGGGGACGATAAGCCACATCAGTGACGCAGTCGAGGATCGTATTCGTCTTGAAGTCGATTTGGGTAACGAGCTGAATTTTATATATGAAGTGAGGCTTCGCGGGTATAGCTCACCGACCTTCGCGCTCGCCGCGATGGATAATAATGAGCAGCAGACTGAACAACATAGATATTATCGCGCTGAGGTTTATCTCAAAGAAGGCGGTCAAAATTATGATGTGATGGGCTGGAACCAGGAACAGCTGATTAATGACATACTGGACCAGTACGAAAAACATCTGCACTTCCTGCACCTGGTTCGTTAATAGCAACATGCCGTCCTGGGGGCGGCAATTATTTATCCCGGCCGCAATATGAGGAATGCAGAATGATTTCACGCTGGAAATGGATTCTGAAGCAGACATTTAAAAAGCTATGGTTCAGGGCAACGTTATTCGCCATTGTCGCGATAATAACGGCCCTTTTATCAATTCTTTTTAAATCAATGATACCTGAGTCGGTTTCCGTGAAGGTTGGTGCGGAAGCAGTCGATAACATTCTGAACATACTGGCATCGAGTATGCTGGCAGTGACCACTTTTTCGTTGAGTATCATGGTCACAGCCTACGGTTCAGCCACTACTAATGTGACTCCCAGAGCTACGCGTTTAGTTGTTGAAGACGTAACCACACAAAATGTACTGGCCACCTTCATCGGTTCTTTTCTCTTCAGTCTGGTAGGGATTATTGCCCTCAATATGGGAGCTTATGGAGAAAGGGGGAGAGTCATTTTATTCATTGTCACACTGGTTGTCATTGCCTTAATCCTCATCACATTGCTTCGCTGGATACAGCATTTGACCTCGCTGGGGAGGGTAGGTGAGACAACGGCAAAAGTAGAACAGGCGGCCATCGAATCATTTATTGCGAGAGCAAGAAATCCCTTTCTCGGCGGATATCCATGGCTTGAGAACAATGAACAGCCGAAAGGAACGGTTGCAGTTTATCCGAACAAGATTGGCTATGTTGAATATATTGATATGGTGCAACTTAGCAAGCTGCTGACCAATGATCCCCGTCATGTATACCTCGTGGCGCAGCCAGGCAGTTTCATACATCCATCCATGCCCGTTTTGTACCTGAGTCAAGGCCAGGAGTCATCAATCAGCGCCGATTTACTTGAGACGATTATTGTCTCGGATGTACGTTCATTTGCTCAGGATCCCCGATTTTGTCTTAGCGTCATGGCCGAAATAGCCTGCCGGGCCCTTTCCCCCGCAGTGAACGATCCTGGAACCGCCATTGATGTCATTGGCAGAGGTGTTCGTATACTTTCCACTTACGCGCAGAATAAATCTGATGAAATAGAAGTGAAATATCCTTCAGTTCATGTTGCACCACTTCAGAATAACGATCTACTGGAAGACTTTTTCTCACCTGTCGCGCGCGATGGTGCCAGTATGAGGGAGATTCAGATAAGAGTCCTTAAAGGACTGTCTATGCTGAGTAAGGGTTGGCCTGGGATATTTTCTGAGGCCGCGCATAATTTAGCATTTGAAACATTAGAGCATGCAACACGTGCTGACCATATAGATTCTGACAGATGTCTAATAAAATCAATTTATTATAATTTATTTGGTGGCGAAGATTCTAATAAAAAACCATAGTTGCGGAGCAAGCGATTCGGTTGTTGGCAAGTAAAGGGCAAAGCATTCGCGTGAGAATGGGCGTCTGCTTTGTGCCAGGGTCGGACTTTTTCAAAATCTCGCTAAGCTCAAACTCCTCAAAGACAAGTTCCATTTCCTCAGAATAAGTGCCTTCACGCTCAAAATAACGTTTGTGTCCTTCCTTCCAGTACTCCAGACTTAAATCACCTTGACCTTCTTTGCTGGCGAGTTCGCTTGTCATTTCACAAAAGCGAATGACCTGCAACCTGACAGTCTGAATCACGCACATTGGCTGTCCTGTTCCGTCGAGAATGATATTGTAACTTCCAGCGCAGGGAGCTTCGCCTCGTTCATATTCACGCTGAAAAGAAGTTTTCGAACAGCAGGTTGCTGTTTTACTCCCACTTAGAACCAGTTGTTTGCGCAGAGTGAACATCAAGGGTCCACAATTCGGTTAAGTACCAATCGCTCAAAGTAGATAATTGAAGGATGAAGTGCTTTATTAACCGGCTGTACGATTAATTACAGCCGGCCAAAGAGCCGTCGGGAATCAGACAGCCAATGATATGTCCTCTACTAACGGTGTTTAAATTTTCCTTCTTACTCCGGCAACATAACACCTGAAAGCTCAGCACAGATATGAAGCAGCCGCTCCTGCAGTGCAACATCATTGGCCTGTGGATTCGCGGTCATGCGCTTGAGGTGGTAGAAATATTTACCTGTTACCTTTGCCTGCGGATCATCACTGGCGGCAAGCCAGGCCTGAGTCAGATGCGCCTGTTCCATATCATCGGGCGCACCCGGGCCGCCCATTCTGGTGGGCACCCAGCCGGGCTCCAGAGCGTTGACGTGCACGTCCCGCCAGCGACGCGCCACGGCAAACGCCAGCATCGCGTCATGCAATTTACTCTCAGCGTAGGCGTCGGCGCCATTCCAGGGCCGCTTGCGCCAGAGAATATCGTCCAGACAGGCTCCGACATGATGATGCATACCAGAACTCAGATAGACGAGGTGCTGCGGACGCGCGATCAATGCGGTTAGTATGTAAGCGGAAAGCGTATTAATTGCGAACACATGCGGCAGCCCGTCCCGGGTGACACGGCTGGCTTCACGATAGCCCACTGCGGCGTTATGGATCACAGCATCGAAATGCCCGAGCTCGTTAACGCGTGATGCGGTTTCCTTCGCCCCCGCAATCGTTTCGAGGTCGCCGACGACGACCGCTTCGGCCTGCGGTAAAGCGCGCCGGGCATCTTCTGCACGGCTGCTATTACGCGCGTGCAGCACAACTTCATGCCCCTGCTGAACCAGCAGTTCAGCCGTCATCAGACCCAGGCCGGTGGACGAGCCGGAAATAAAAATACGAGACATAGAACTTCTCCAGAGTAGTGCGCCGCCAGACACGACTGACGGCACTGCGTGATATTCAGAATTGGGCGCGGCGGGAGACACTCGCCAGCAGCGCACCCAGCAGTGCACACAGCGCGCCAGAGAGATAAACGGCGGCATAACTGTAATGACCGGCGATAAACCCCGCAGCCGGGCCAGAGAGGCCATAGGCGATATCAAGAAAAGCGACGAAGGCGCCCATCGCACTACCACGATTGGCCGGTGGCACCCGCCGGAGTGCTTCGACACCCAGCGCCGGGAAAACCAGCGCACAGCCCAGTCCGGTCACCAGCGCACCGGCAAGCGCCGTCCATTCATTTGTGCCCAGCCACAACATGGCCTGGCCGATGGCTTCAACCGTCATCGACCAGATTGCCACGCGATAGCCTCCCATCCGATCGGGCAGATGGCCGAAGACAAGGCGAACGAAAATAAACCCGAGTCCAAAGGCGGTCATGACCAGACCGGCGTTCTGCCAGTGGTGTGCCGCAAAGTACAGCGAGGCAAAAGCGGTGAGTCCGGATAAGCCGACACCCTGCAGCATCAGCCCCAGCCCTTCGCGCCAGATGCGTCCGATCACCTGATAAAATGGCAATCGCGTGCCTCCCGGCGACACATAAGCAGAAGAGCCCAGCGCGATCAGCGCAGCCAGGACCGGTGCAGCAATGCAGGCCATCATGGCTACCGCGAGGCTGTAATGCTGATACAGCGCCATGCCAACCGGCGCGCCAATTGACAGGGCTGCGAACATGGCAATGCCGGTCCATGACATCGACATTCCGGCCCGCTGTGGGCCAACCGAAGCAATCGACCAGGAGACACACCCCGTGACGAACTGGCTTTCGCCAAAGCCAGCCATCAGACGACCGGCAATGACGATGCCGAGGCTGGCGGTGGGCGATAGATCTGACGCGGAAGCGGTCAGATACAACCCACCCGCCAGCGCCGAAAGTAGTGCCCCCTGCAGTGCAGAACGCTTGCCGCCCAGCTGGTCGGTTACCCGTCCGGCATAGCCACGTGTGAGCACGGTGGCCAGAAACTGAATGCCGATCACCAATCCCACGACGAGGTTACTGAAACCGAGGTGACCATGTATGAATAACGGAATCACCGGCAATGGCAGGCCAACCGCCAGATAGCCAAAGAACAGTGCGGCGATAACGCCCGAAGCCGGGCGGGGAAGCAGCGCGGGCGGATTGTTTTCCTGCATGCTCCGCTTTATAGCGAGATCTGGCATGGAAATCTCCTGTGCGAGAAAGGCGTAAAAGTGTGATACGGCCCGCTGCGACGGGCCGCTCTGACATCAGGCTGCGGTGAAGCGATCGACATGCCAGCCGCTGGCTTTGAGCAGGTAATCACGGGACGCTGTGGTATCCGCCTCCAGTGCGGCCAGATCCACGTCAATCAGCTGGCCCGCGCGCTTACGTAACTGTCCCGCCACCATTACCGTGTCCACATCCGCGCGTTCAATCGCCTGCACCACTGTTCCGGTTACATTCGTGACCGGGAAGACGGCGACGCCGCTGGTGCGTACCATGATGATGTCAGCCTGCTTACCTGGCGTAAGGGTGCCAATCTGGTCCTCCAGTCCGGCCGCGCGTGCGCCATTGACGGTTGCCGCCTTCAGTACCGCTGCGACCGTAATAGGCGCCGGTACACTCTCTTCGCCACGGAAGCGCCGGTAGCGCATCGCTGAGCGCTGTTGTCCAAACAGCGCATGCATTTCTCCGAACATATCGCTGCCAAACGCGGTATCCAGATCAATGCCCAGCGCTGGCGTCAGACCATAATTAACGGCCTTCTGATAGGCGAAGCTCTCATCGTCGAAGCCAAACAGCGCATCTGAACGCGGATTAACGGTGACGTTAACACCTGCTTCGGCCAGTAGCTGCCATGTCTCATGCGGAACCCGAGAACAGTGGTTAAATATATTGTGCGTACCCAGCACACCCGGTTTGGCAAATTCCGGGCCGAGCTTCGCCAGATCGCCGATGAATTCCGTCAGAATCCGCATGTCGAGATCACGCGCGACCTGCCACCAGTCCAGATTAAGTTGCCCGAACAGGCCCACGCGTACCCGGCTTTCCGGGGTATTCCAGCGCTGCGCCAGCCGCGGCAGATCGCCCGGCAGATGCGCGGCTGAGGCTTGCTTGTCCATCGCCGCACCCACCATGTGTAATGCGCGAATACCGCTCTCCTGCAGGGCATCCAGCGCGGCATCAGTGTGGGCCGGGCTGCGCGCGTTGTGGCAGGCATCAATAACGGTAGTGATACCGGCGTCCAGACAGGCGGCCGCGGTCAGTCTGGTACTCAGAAACATGTCCAGCGGCCGATAGTGGGCACCCAGTTTTTCAGCGACAACATCAATGTAAGCAAACAGATCGTCCACATCTGGCATCATGCGACGCATGACACCCAGCCACATGTGATGATGAGCATCAATCAGTCCTGGCATAACAATATGATGAGTGGCATCAATCACCTCAGCGTCATCCGCCTGCAGAGCCGGACCAACAGCCGCGATCCGATCGTCCTCGACAAGGACATCGCCGACGTCAAGATTAGGAACATTGGCATCCAGCGTAAGGATAATGCCGCCTTTGAAAAGAGTGCGCTTTGTTGTCATGTCGTATTCCTCAGAATTAAGGGGTGCCGTTCGTTGCGGAATTACCCTGCCTGAACCAGGTAAACTGCGAGTCGCAACGATGTGGACGACACAATAGGTTGCGCACCATCTTTGATAAAGGTAGTTTTATTCAAATTATTTTTGCTAAAAATCAAAGATGGGTGCTTATGAGTTTTGACGGACGACTTCTCTCGGGGCTAAGTGTGTTGGCAGCTGTCGTCGAGGCTGGTAGTTTCAGCCGCGCTGGCGAGATACTGGGACTTTCAGCTTCCGGCGTAAGCCGATCTATTGATCGGCTTGAAGCACGGCTCGGTGTACGTCTGCTGAACCGCACCACGCGCACCCTGAACCTCACCAGCGAAGGCAGGGCTTTATATGAGCGCGCTGCGCCGCATCTGGAAGGTATTGAAGTAGCGGCAAGCTATGTTTCTGGTGCTGCCGTGGCGGTGCGTGGTGCATTGCGTGTTAGCGTGAATCCCATCTTTGCTCGTTACATTCTGGCACCCAAATTGCCGCTGTTGCGTCAGCGTCATCCGGATCTGAAACTGACGGTGGTGCAGCAACCCGATGTCGGCGATCTGGTGACGGAGGGGATCGATGTCGCCGTGCGCTTTGGGCCTCAACCTCCCTCTACCATCACATCAAAGCTGCTGCTGAATACGCGCGTGCTGACGGTAGCCGCGCCGGCTTATCTGGCACAGCACGGAAGACCACAGAATCCCCAGGATCTTACCAGGCATGAATGCATTCAATATATTGATCCGCGCAGCGGTAAACCGTTCAGTTGGGAATTTCGGCGCGGTCGGGAATGGCTGTCTGTAGAGACACAGGGGCATCTGATCACCACTGATGTCGATCTTATGGTGCAGGCCTGCGTGAGCGGCACCGGTATTGCGCAGGTGTTATCACTGAGTGTCGCGCACCTGATAGCAGACGGGAAGCTCACAGAACTGTTTCCGGAATGGCCGGATGAAACCTATCCACTGTACGTTGCCCGCCCATCGCGTCGTCTGGCACCAGCGGCTGTCGAGGCCTTTTTGAATTTTTGCACTGAAATCAGTGACGATTTTGAAGAGTTCCAGCCCAGCGGACAGCGATGACAAGCATATATTCAGTCTGCTTCGGGGAAGAAAGCTATTTAGCCGAAGTGTCGGGAGATTGAAGGTCCGCTCCTCGCTCATAGCGGACCTTCAAATCAGTTAGTTCGTCCGCTCTGTACCAGGACCGGACATGACAATCTCAACCCGATGGCAAGCTCACCGGGCATGACATTATGCTTGAGCGGCGTTGTAACGTGCTTCCAGCTTGTCCAGAAAGCCAAAAAGCACTTGATTCATTTCACTGTAATCGTGGGCCCGGAGCGCTTCAGGCGTGTCAACGAAACGGTAGTCTGCTGCACGGCTCAGGTCTTGCTCAGAATGAGCGATCAGCCGTTCTACAACGTCCAATGTGAGCTCCATGTGGCACTGGAAACCAAAGACGCGGTCTGAATAGGCAACGATCTGCCGGGGACAGCCTTCGCTGTAAGCGATAATCTTAGCCTCCGGCGTCAAGCCTGGCATATCGTTATGCCAGTGACCCACTTCCAGTGTTTTCCCAAAGTGTGAGAACATCTCATCCTTTCTACCGTCTTCGGTCAATGTGATCGGGAATTTACCAATCTCTTTTTCCGGGCTATGAGAGAACGGCGCGCCCAGCGCTTCACCAATGAGCTGTGAACCCAGGCAGATACCGATCACCGCCTTACCGGTTTTAACCGCGGAAGCAATCAGCGCCTGTTCCGCTTTAGCATTAAAGTGCGGGCACGCTTCAAGCGTTGTGTCCGGATCTTGCGGACCGCCCATCACGATAAGAAAATCGATGCCTTCGGCGTCAGCAGGTAGCCGATCGCCTGCATAGACGCGTGAGTAAGTTACATCATGACCTTGGTTTATTGCCCAGGTTTCATATGCGCCCGGGGCTTCAAAACTTTCATGTACGATAAAGTGTACACGCATGAGGTTAAGCTCCTGTAATATCTTTGACGATCAGAATGATAAGTCACGCACC
This sequence comes from Klebsiella sp. V115_8, assembly GCF_029967715.1. Classification (NCBI taxonomy): domain Bacteria; kingdom Pseudomonadati; phylum Pseudomonadota; class Gammaproteobacteria; order Enterobacterales; family Enterobacteriaceae; genus Klebsiella; species Klebsiella sp. V115_8. The sequence goes on along the minus strand of NZ_JASCAR010000044.1, from coordinate 344,946 downwards.
CATTGCCTAAGGCTCTACTCCGGGTGGTTCCAGTTTCGATATGATAAATGCAGGGGCTAAATCTGAAATGCCAGGTAGTATAGATAAAGCGCCAAGACATGATGAAGTCACAGGCTGGTCCAGTACTGCGATAAGCTATCAACGTGGTGAGGTAGATCCTCCCCATCATCATGTTGAGGGGCAGCTACTCTTCGCCACCAGAGGGGTGATGCTGGTGCAAACAGAGAGTGACCGTTGGGTGATCCCTCCTCAGCGGGCATTATGGCTACCGCCTCTGCATATCCATAGTTACCATCTGCTTTCACAAACCGATCTCAGGGCGATCTATTTCAGCAGTAGCCTTATCGCAGAATGTATGAGCTTTACGAAGAGTCAACAGGTGCATGTGATCACGGCTACGCCGTTAGTCAAAGAACTTATCGCAGGGCTGTTCAGTGAGGACTACGCCAGACCGATTCAACGGAAGATAGCGTTGTTGCTTCTGGAAATTCTCAGCGAGTCGCCACCTTTAACGATGGCGCTACCCATGCCGAATGATGAGCGATTATTCAGCGCGGCCAGATCGCTACTGGTCAATCAGCGCTGGGAAGCATCGCTGAGCGAGCTGGCTTTTATGTCGGCCATGTCGGAACGGACCTTTTCCCGATTGTTTATGAAGGATACAGGCTTTAGTTTTCGAACATGGAAGCAGAGAGCCAGAATTTATGCTTCGTTGGATCTTCTCGCGAACGGCGTTCCAATCAAACAGGTCGCTTACCAGCTTGGTTTCTCATGCCCGGCGGCATTTACCGCTGCTTTTCGTTCCATTCTTGATTCAACGCCGCGCGATTTTGTGCCTTAAACCGGGAAACCATATCCGCTTTTTGCTCATCGCAGCCGTTCGGATATTTTGCACGACAAAGAGGGGATGGCAGGGGAGCCATCTGCGAGGAACAGAATCACCGTAAAATCCCTGGGGAAGAGAATGATATTTACCCCTGTAATCCTGTGCACGGGCGGCCTGGCCTGCGCCTGCCAGCGCGGTGGTGAGCAAAAAGCGCCCAGCAGAAGATAAGGTGAATAACTGGCTGCCGGCACCGGACGGTAAGTTATCACTGTATATTCGCGCTTATTGGGGTGAGCAGTCGATTCTGGACGGGACCTGGCAGCCGCCGAAAATTGAAACCGTGAAATAAGCGAACCAAGTGGCCCTCTGTTTATGAAAGGGGGCTTTTTCTAACTCCTTTTGACCGTTTGTCCCTCGCACACTCCAGACCTTTTGCTCGATAGCTTGTCCGCTCCGCGCCAGCATCGAATATTGTTATCAAGGCGATTGATAAAACGTCAGCCCGTTAACCTTGTCTCACAGCACCTCAACCACTTCAAACTCTTCTGCGATCAACTCCATATCCTCAGAAAAATGACCTTCACGAATGAAAAAACGCTGATGCTCTTGCTGCCAGTATTCAAGGCTTAAATCGCCTTCACCTTCTTTGCGGGCGAACGCTTCAGTCACATCACAAAAACGCACCAGCTGCATCGAAACCAGTCTGATCACGCAAACTGGAACATTCTGGCCATCAAGAATAATGTTATAATCCCCAATCCTCGGGGCAGACGCTTCCTGCTGATAAGAGGCAAAAGATCCGCAAGAAGCCGTTTTGATCCCTTTTTTAATCAGCTCCGCAAGCTCGCTTGCCAGTTCCGGACTGTCACCCATTTGCCAGGCCCCTGCGCCTGGATATTTCCTTTTTATTTCCTCAACTTCAACCATGAAAATTCCTTCGTTATCGTCAATGAAAAGAAAGTTATACCTTTTTTAACCTGAGCGGTCCCAACATTATCAGCGATATCTTTCTTTAGATAGTGTGGTCCGTTCTTCGCTCAAAACGGACCTCAAGGGCATTTAACTCGTTGGCTCTGTGCCAGAAACGGAAATTAACTTCAGGACGAGCAATAACATCGCCTGTCTTATTCAGACTGCCAGTAAAGCGGTGAACCGAACGCGTCCAGGTAGTAATCGATAATCGCCCGAACGTTCAGAGGAGGGTGGCGGGCATTCGGATAGATTGCCGCGATATACTGTGGCTCCGTTTTTATGGACGTATCCAGCTCCGGCAGCAGTTCGACAAGCTCGCCGCGCTTCAGCCGGTCTCCAATCAGCCAGTCAGGAAACAGCACAATCCCCATTCCCCCGAGCGCGGCAATCAGCAGAGTTTCAGCATTATTCGATGACATCAGGGGCGAGACGGGGTAGTGCACCCATTCTTCTCCGTGCCTGCGCAGCAGCCATTGGTTTGGTCCTGACGAACCGCGATAGACCAGGCATTTATGCCGCGCCAGCTCTTCGGGTGATTCCAACATGCCGTGCCGGCGGATGTAATCCGGTGACGCGGCAAGATGATAGAACTGCTGGCCAAACACGCGCGCATGAAATGCGGAATCCGTCAGCACGCCAATGCGGAAAATTACGTCAGCCGGCTCGCGGTGCGGATCGATGTAATCATCAGTCAGGGTAAGCTCAATGCTGAGCTTCGGATATCGCGCCGTCAGGCCGGGTAACGCGGGGGCGACATGGCGCTGTCCAAAGAACACCGGTGCGTTTATGCGCACCATTCCGGAAGGCTCAAGGGTTCTCTCGTTGAGTTCCCGCCGCGCCTCCTCCATGCTGCCAGTCATGGCTCGCGCATAGCGGATAAAAAGATGGCCGCTTTCCGTCGGAATTATCGCCCGGGTATTGCGATAAAAAAGCTGCTGCCCGAGCACATCCTCCATCTGATGGATGACGCGCGAAACCTGAGAGGCAGATATCCCTTCCCGCCGAGCTACCACAGAGAAATTCTGCGTCTCATAAACGTCTATAAAAATCAGCAGGGCGCGAATACTGATGTTCCCGAGCTCATTCATTAATGCATATCCTGCACAGGTGTTTATCTCATTATGGCATTTTTCTCATCCATGTTAAGTCGTAATCTTCTCCGCCTGAACTACGGGAGACTGATTGCTATGCAACTCATATTGATTTTTATCGTCATTGCCGGAGGCATGGGACTGTCCATAGAGGCAGGATTGCTCGGGCCACTGGGTGGGGAGGTCGGTGACCTCTGGGCTACCTTTAGCATATTCGGCGTCGGTGCGGCGCTGACCTTTCTGCTGATGCTTTTTTTCAGCCCGCGCAACAGCCCGTCATTCTTTGCGCAACCTGCGTGGCAGCTGCTTGGCGGTGTGCTTGGGCCGATCTACGTCATCATCCTCACCGTGGTAACGCCTGCAATCGGCATCGCCATGACGATGATCGGCATTCTGGCAGGCCAGGTGTTCAAGAGCCTGATGATTGATCACTTCGGCCTGCTCGGTACGTCGCGCCGGAAAATTGACAGTAAGCGTATCATTGCGCTGATTTTTATCATTGCAGCGCTGGTTATGGTTGCCCAGGGGTAAAGTAACATTATGACTATTATCATGATTCTGCTCGCCGTCGCCGGTGGCGCCATGCTGAGTATCCAGGCGGCTATCAATGGCCAGCTGGGCAGCAAGGTCGGCGTATTCAAAAGCGCGTTCCTGACATTTTCTGTCGGCGCGCTGGTGACGGGATTGCTGATCTTCTTCTTCGAACCCAAACACACCCTGACGCTGATGGACGTGCCTAAATGGCAGCTGCTGGGCGCAATGTTTGGCGTACCGTATATCGTCATTATGGTACTGGCCGTCCAGCGTATTGGCGCTGCAGTGGCTACGGTCGCCGTCATTTTTGGCCAGTTAACCATGAGCATGCTGATCGATAACTTCGGCTGGCTGGGCAATGCGGCGATTCCATTCTCGCTGAGCCGAATCGGCGCCATTGTCTGCCTGGGTTTCGCGCTGTTCTTCATTTACGCCAGCAGCAGGTCAAAAGCCGCAACGGCGACACCCCCCCGGCAGCAGGAAAACGCTAACACATAAGCTCAGGTCTTCGTCATTAACATCGGTTTTGGTCTACAGGACGCCATAACCCCAACGCACCCGTTTTCGCAGCAACGCGTCAGTGCCCCCCATTTTTTGACCTTAAGAGAAAGGGGCCGCACACCCGGCTTCAGCGGTGGTAGCGAATTTTTTAGCTTCATCAGAGAACACAGGAGCAAGGTGGACAAGTGATACCAGCGACAGCGTATGCTGTCCGGGTGGAGCTCCTCCGCCAGCCAGCGCCGGCGGGGGAGTTGACGATTATTCCCAGCGTTTCAGCAACAGGCTGGCGTTAACCCCGCCAAAGCCAAAACCGTTCGACAGCGCATAGCGCATCTTCTGCGGGCGGGCCTCCAGCGCCACCAGGTTAAGACCGGCCGCCTCTTCATCGGGGTGATGCAGGTTCAGCGTCGGCGGCACCACCTGGTCACGCAGCGCCTGAATGGTGAAGATGGCCTCAATCCCGCCTGCCGCGCCTAACAGATGGCCGGTGGCGGATTTCGTCGAGGTAATGGCGACGGGATGGGCGCCAAACAGCGTTTTAATCGCCGCCAGCTCGCCTTTATCGCCGACCTGGGTCGAGGTGGCGTGGGCGTTAATATGGTCAACCTCTTCAGCGGTCACTCCGGCCTGGCGAAGGGCGGTTTCCATGGCCCGACGCGCGCCGTTACCGTCTTCCGGGCCCGCGGTCAGGTGATAAGCATCTGCGCTGGTGCCGTAGCCCACCAGCTCGGCCAGCGGCGTGGCGCCGCGCGCCAGCGCGTGCTCCAGCGACTCGATCACGATAAGCCCGGCGCCTTCTCCCATCACAAATCCATCGCGGTCGCGGTCAAAGGGGCGGGAAGCGGCTTCCGGCTGGTCGCTGGAGGCGCTGGAGAGCGCCCTTGCCGCGGCGAACCCGGCAAGGCTAACGCGATGTATTGCCGCTTCCGCGCCGCCGCAGAGGGCGATATCCGCCTCGCCGCTGCGGATCATCCGCGCCGCATCGCCAATGGCCTGGGCGCCCGCCGCGCAGGCGGTGACCGGCGCGCCGATGGGGCCCCGGAAACCGTGGGCGATAGACACATGCCCGGCGGCCAGGTTGGCCAGAAAAGAGGGAATGGTGAACGGGGAGAGGCGACGCGGCCCACGCTCATCGGTGGTATGTACCGCATTGGCGATCTCGCTGAACCCGCCGATCCCGGTGGCGATCACCGTGGCGGTGCGTTCCTGTTCGGCCGCAGATGCCGGCGACCAACCGGCCTGAGTCAGCGCTTCACGCGCGGCGACCAGCGCAAACTCGATAAAACGATCCATCTTTTTGCGCTCTTTCGCCGGGATGGTCGCCAGCGGGTCGAAGCCGTGCAGCGGATCGCTTTCAATGGACGGCACCTGGCCGGCCACTTTGCAGGGAATATCCGCGACCAGCTGCTCGCTGAGCCGGGTAATGCCTGATTTTCCTGCCAGCAGCGACTGCCAGACGTGCTGTACGCCGCAGCCCAGCGGGCTGACAATCCCCATCCCGGTGACGACAATGCGTTTAACGGAAACGCCCATAGTTAACTCTCCTGTAGTATCAGTGTGCCGGCGGCTTTTTCATCAAGGGAACCAGCTGCGCGGCAGGCAAAAAACCAATCATGATGAGGTAGAACGCATCGGAAAATGCCTGGGTTCGCGCCTCCCGCCGCGCCAGCGCGGCATCCGGTGAGATCCCCGCGTGGCGAAGTTTGCCGCGCTGCGCTGAACAAAATCCTGGCGTTATTCAGATGGCCGCCAGAACGACGACGCTTTTCTTACTGGCCGGATTCATTGCCGGCATCTCTGTAGGGTTCAGGCTGGAATTTTTGCCCGCTATCGCCTTCGCGTTTGCGCAGCAGATATTCATGACGATATTGCATCTGCGGCGAGGCGGCGGGGCCCGGCACCATGGCGTATTTACCCGGAATAATCTCTTCCCCGGTCGCTTTATCCACCATGACTGGCTCCACCCGTCGCTGGGTAGCGGTTTCCACCAGCTGCATCTGACGGCCTTCGGGAGCGAAGTGGCGATTACCCCATTCCGCCAGCGCCAGCAGCACCATGCGGAAATCGCGGCCGCGCGGGGTGAGGTGGTATTCGTAGCGCGGCGGCGTGCTGCTATAGCAGACCTTCTCCAGCAGCCCGTCGTCGACCAGCGCCTTCAGGCGGCGCGACAGAATATTGGGCGCGACGTTGCTGCTTTTCTGAAATTCGTCGAAGCGGGTAAAGCCCGCAAAGGCGTCGCGCAGGATCATGATGCTCCAGCTGTCGCCGATGCGGCCCAGGCTACGGGCGATGGGGCAGGGAGCGTGGCAAAGCGGTTCATTTTTCATGGGCGGTCCAGGGAGCAGGTGGCTGTTGCCAGCAAATTGACATAGTCACTATCAAAATGCAAGTTACTCTTGATAACTGTCAGGGGAGCAACCGCTGGCGTTCCGCTACGTCATTTCTTCCTTTGAATGCTGAAAGCGGGACAGTCTCCGCCGCCTGCTTATTTCTGCTTTACCGTAATAAGAGATAAAAACCGCTGATGGCAGATGAAACATTTTAATAATCATAAAAATCGATGTGGTGGGTAATGACCTTTATTGGGGGATACGATATAAGGTATGGCGAACGCAAATTAATATTCTCATAACTTTTTAAGGTTAAATAAATGAAGCAGGTGGGTATTGTTGGCTGGCGGGGCATGGTTGGCTCAGTATTGTTGCAGCGAATGATCGAAGAGAATGATTTCGACGATATTTCAGCGCATTTTTTTAGTACCTCCAGTGCGGGTGCCGCGGGCCCGGTTATTAATGGTAAAAGCGACAGACTGAAAGATGCGAATTCCCTGAGCGCCCTCGCCGAAATGGATATTATCATCACCTGTCAGGGCGGGGATTATACCAAAGCCATCTATCCGGCGTTAATTCACTCTGGCTGGCAAGGGTACTGGATCGACGCCGCTTCGGCGCTGCGAATGGATGAGAACGCCTGCATTATTCTCGACCCGGTTAATCGCGATAATATCGATCGTGCGGTGAAAGCAGGAGTGAAACTGTTTGTCGGCGGCAACTGCTCCATTACGCTGAGTCTGATGGGGCTGGCCGGGCTGATCAAGGCTGATCTGATCGAATGGATGAGCGTGATGACCTATCAGTCTGCCTCCGGGGCGGGCGCTAAGCAGGTGCGGGAATTGATCGCGCAAAGCGCGTATATCAGCCAGCATTTGTCCGCTGATGAACTGGCGGCATCAGGTTCCGTGCTGCCTTTAGTCAATAAAGTGAGTGAGCTGATTAATAGCGCCGGCATGCCGGTGGAGAATTTTGGCGTCCCGCTGATGGGCAGCATTATTCCATGGATCGACAGCGATTTAGGCGATGGAAATAGCCGCGAAGAATGGAAGGGTGAGGCGGAAACCAATAAAATACTTGGCCTCGCGCCCGGCACCATCCCGGTTAATGGTTTATGTATTCGGGTCGGCGTGATCCGCTGCCACAGCGCTGCCATTACCCTTAAACTTAAACGTGAGGTCAGCGAAACGGAATTCGCAGAGTTAGTGACCCATTCCCATCCGTGGGTAAACTATATCCCCAATAATAAGCCAGAGAGTGTCAGTAAACTGACCCCGGCTGCTATTAGCGGTTCGCTGCAGGTGGGTATTGGCCGCTACAAGAAAATGTCGCTAAATAATGAGCCGATCTACTCGGTGTTGACGGTGGGCGATCAGCTGTTATGGGGCGCGGCGGAACCCTTGCGCCGTATGTTAAATATCCTGCTTGGCAAAGTGTAATGACTGTTGCTGCCTGACAGGCCTGCGGCAGAAATGACCTTTCCAGCGCAAGACTATCTGCTGATTCAGCAGCCCTCAAACACCTGACCATCGTCCATCACTCCATTTTTACCGGTCCGGGAATGGCCAGGGGAGACCGTATCCACCTGGCCATAATCGGTATTGTTCCCCTCAGTCCATCAGACTGACCTGGGCGGCGACAATCCGCCAGCCATAGGGAAAGCGCACCCACGTCTGTTGCTGGCGTCCAGGGCGGGCGCTGCCTTCGCGGGTGAACTCGGTGCTGCACACCGCCATGTCCGCGCCAAAGGTGGTGATGGTGGTATGGCGCAGGTCGCGGGCCAGACCGGCGGCGGGGCGGGCGGCGCGAAAGGCGCGGATCGCCTCGATGCCATACAGATTTTCACCGGCCCCCAGCCGTACGGTGCGCGGGTCGTGCCAGAACAGCGCATCCAGCGCCTCGATGTTATTGCTGACCAGCGCCTCTTCATACTGATAAAACGCCGCCGTCACCTCGGCGAGGATCGCCGGGCGGTCTACATTATCCAGATTGATCATGCTGCACTCTCCGCCACTCGGGCATCGGTAATGCCCATCGCTTCCAGCGCCCGCGCGGCGCGAAGACAGGCTTGTTCATTAAACGGCGCGGCAATCAGCTGCAGGCCAATCGGCTTGCCGCTGGCGGTACGCAGGGGCACGGTCGCCACCGGCAGCCCGAGGAAGGAGATCGGCTGCGTCAGCATTCCCATGCTGGCGCGCACCGGCAGCGGCTGGCCGTTAATCACCATCTCCTCGGCGCCAATCGGCGTGGCGCTGCATGGGGTGGCCGGGGCGATCAGCACATCGGCCTGACTGAACAGGGATTTCATCGCCTGACGGGCATGGCGGCGGAAGCGCTGGGCCTGCAGATACCATGCGGAGGGGATCATCGCCCCGGCCAGCAGCCGCTCGCGGGAGTGAGGCTCAAAGCGCTCGGGCGAGTGGCGAAGATCCGGCAGATACTGATTGCCGCCTTCGCTGGCGCTGATGATAAAGGCCGCCGAGCGGGCCAGGGCGGCATCCGCGAACTGCAGCTCGCTGTCGGCGCCCAGCGCGTGGGCGACCCGATCCACGGCCGCCCGGGCGTCGTCATCGCACCAGGTGGTGAAATAGCCCCCCAGCCGCGCGCAGCGCAGACCCTCCAGCCCGCGCTCCAGCAGGTTGCCGGTGCGCTCGCTGGCTTTATCGGCCTGAAAGTCATCGGCAGGGTCGCGCCCCTGCAGGGCGTCATACACCGCGGCAAGGTCGGCCACCCGGCGGGCAAAGGGACCAATATGATCCAGACTGGCGACAAACGGATGGCTGCCGGAGCGGGAGAGGCGGCCGAAAGTGGGTTTCAGACCAAAGATCCCGCACAGCGACGCGGGGACGCGGATCGAGCCGTTGGTATCGCTGCCGAGGCTGAAATGGACCAGCCCGGCCGCCACCGCCGCGGCCGAACCGCCGGAAGATCCGCCGGCGATCCGCGACAGATCGTGCGGGTTATGCGTCGCGCCATAGTGGCTGTTTTCGGTGGTGAAGCCGTAGGCGTAGGCGTCCATATTGAGCATCCCGCTGAGCAGGGCGCCCGCGCTGTGCAGCTGGCGCACCGCCCAGCTGTCGCTGGCTGCCGGCGGCCGGTCGCTCAGCAGTTCCGCGCCGGCGAGGGTGGTGTGCCCGGCGACATCAAACAGATTTTTCACCGCGTAGGGAATGCCCGCCAGCGGCGGCAGGGGGCGCTTTTCCCGGCGCAGGGCGTCGATGCTGTCGGCCTCCGCCAGCATGCGCTGGGCGGTGACCTCGGTCCAGGCGTTGATCTGCGGATTCACGCGGGCGATATCGTCCAGCGTCTGGCGGGCGATCTCCCGGGCGCTCAGTTCGCCCTCGTGCAGCGCACGCTGGATCTCGGCGATGGTGAAATGGTGAAGTGTCATGCTTTATACACCCCCGCAATGTCGTCGCGCGGCCCGAGGGGATAGTCCATCAGCGGCTGCGCCATGGCGGCGATGCGGGCAAACTGGCGCTCCAGCTCCTCACGGCGCGGCGCATCCAGCTCCAGGCGCAACAGGTGGGTCATTTGCGTCAGATACTCGCTCCAGTCTGGCTGTGTGGTCATGGTCTGCTCCTTAGTATCCGGCGGCGGCGCCGTTGCTGCGTGGATCGGTAGCCCCTTCAAGCAGGCCGTTGGGATGGCGGACAATGGCCCCGGCGTGGCCCATCGCCTCGCTGAAATCGGCCAGCACTTCCACCTCGTGCCCCAGCTCGCGCAGGCGAGCGATGCAGGCGGGGGCAAAGCGTCCCTCCAGCTTCAGTGAATCCGAGGACTGGCCCCAGGTGCGGCCCAGCAGCCAGCGCGGCCGGGAGATGCTCTCCTGCAGCGGCGCCCCCTGCAGGATATAGCGGGTAAACAGCGCCGCCTGGGTCTGCGGCTGACCGTCGCCGCCCATCGAGCCATAGACCATCACCCGACCATCGTTCAGGCGCGCCGCGGCGGGGTTGAGGGTATGGAACGGCTGTTTGCCTGGCGCCAGCGCCAGGAGATGCTGCGGGTCGAGGCTAAAGGCCGCCCCGCGGTTTTGCCAGACGATCCCGGTGTCCGGGATCACCACGCCGCTGCCGAACTCGTGATAGATACTCTGAATAAACGACACCGCCAGGCCGCTGTTATCCACGACGCCCATCCAGACGGTATCGCCCGGGCCTTTGCCGCCGCCCCAGGGGGAAGCGCTGGCGTCGTCGATGCTGTCGGCCAGCGGCTGCAGGGCTTCCGGGGTGAGCAACTGCTGTACATCCACATCCAGATGGCGCGGATCGGTGATATGCGCATCGCGCAGGGCAAACGCCCGCTTGGTGGCTTCGACGATGCGATGCACCGTTTGCGCCTCGTCGGCGTCGGCCATGTTCAGACGGTCAGTGATGCCAAGGATCGCCAGCGACACCAGCCCCTGCGTCGGCGGGGCGAGGTTCCACAGCGTGCCCTGTCGGTGCTGGAGCGTCAGCGGCGCCGGGCGCCGGGCGCGGTGGGCCTGCAGGTCGCCGAGGGTGACGGGCATCCCCAGCGCGGCCATCCCCTGGGCGAGACGTTCGGCCAGCGGGCCGCGATAGAAACTGTCGAGACCGTCGCTGGCCAGCATGCGCAGGGTTCCGGCGAGGGCGGGCTGGCGAAAGCGGCTGCCGGCCCGGGGGGGCTCGCCTGCCGCCAGCCAGGTTTCGCTGAAGCCCGGCTGGTGGCGCAGCTCTTCCAGTTTGCTGGCGGTGGCATGGGCCTGCGAGGCGGTGACCGGAATGCCGTCTTCGGCATAACCGATAGCATCGGCCAGCAGGCGCGCCACCGGCAGCGCGCGGCCGGTTAAGTCCCGTGAAATTCGCAGCGCCTCGTCCCAGCCGCTGACGGTGCCGGCGACGGTCAGCGCAGCCTGCGGCCCCCGGTGGGGGATATGCCGCTGACCGGCATAGGCCTCGAGGGTGGCCAGCGAGCCGGCCGCACCGCTGGCGTCAATGGCGATGGGATCCCCCTCGGGAGGCACGATCAGCCAGAAACCATCCCCGCCCAGGCCGTTCATGTGCGGATAGACGACGGCGATGGCCGCGGCGGCAGCCACCATCGCTTCAATGGCGCTGCCGCCCTCGCGCAGGATGGCCAGCGCGCTCTGGCTGGCGAGGTGGTGGGGAGCGACCGCCATGCCGTGGGTCGAAACGTTGCTACTGTGCATAAATTATCCTTTCTGAACGAATCACCCGCAGAACACTGCAAAAGCTGTTCCATCTCTGAACGTTTCGTTTCATTGATAAAAACAATGACCGGAATTTTCCCGCTGGCACGCTATGTGTAAGGCATAGCAGATACAGTATGATGAGGGATGGATGATGAAACGAAAGTTACAGGGGCGCTATGCAACAACTCGATGAACGACTGAAAGGGCAATATGCCTCGCTGTCGCCGCAGGAGCAGCGGGTGGCGGATTTCATCTTTGACCACTTTGATGACCTGATAAGCTACAACAGCGCCGAGCTGGCGCAGCTGAGCGGCGTGTCGAAAGCCACCGTCAGCCGGCTGTTCAAGCGCCTCGGCTATGACAAATATAAGGACATGCGCGATGAACTGCGCACCCTGCGCCAGAGCGGAATGCCGCTGACCGACCAGCGCGACGCGGTGCAGGGTAACACGCTGCTGGCGCGTCATTATAAGCAGGAGATGGCGAACCTCACCCAATGGGTCAATGCCCTTGACGCTCACCAGTTCGCCGAGGCGCTGACGGCGATGGTGGCCGCGCGCCGCATTGTGGTGATTGGCATGCGCAATGCCTATCCGGCGGCGCTACACCTGCGCCAGCAGCTGCTGCAGGCTCGCGGTCAGGTGCTGGTGCTGCCCCAGCCGGGGCAGAGCCTCAGCGAAGAGCTGGTCGACCTGACCGCCGATGACCTGGTGGTGATGATGGCGTTTCGCCGGCGGCCGCGGATCGTGCGCCCGCTGCTGCAGCAGCTGCAGCGCGACGGGGTGCCGGTTCTGTTAATGTGCGAGCCGCAGGCCCACAGCCTGTTCCCGCTCTCCCGCTGGCAGCTCTGCGCGCCGCTGGACAGCGTCTCGGCTTACGACAGCTATGCCTCGGTCAACAGTCTGATCAATCTGCTGGCCAATGCCTTTCTGCATGAAACGCTCGACAGCGGTCGTCCGCGGATCCACGATATCGCTACGCTTTATCAGCAGCTGGACGAGCTGGAACAACGCTGATGGGGCGCCAGCGTGGTGCTGTGCATCAATATGGTGCATTTGATTCCGCGTTCTGGCGCCGCCGATTTTTACACTTCTGCTCCTTACTCCCTGTCCGTTCTCACTTTTTGCCTTAATTCCTCGCCAACCCGCGCATCGACCGTATCTGGCACATTAGTTGCAAAAACAGATTCAAAGAATCTTTTGTTTCATGCTAACGTAACGGGTAAACATCATGAAGAAACTGTTGATCGCACTGGCCGGGGCCGCTTGTCTCCTTTCGTCTGTTTCCGCCGCTCAGGCTGACCAGCTCCAGGATATTGAAAAACGCGGCGTCATCCGCATTGCCGTACCCCAGGATTTTCCGCCATTCGGCTCGGTGGGGACCGACCTGCAGCCGCAGGGGTATGACATCGACATGGCGCGCTATCTGGCGAAGTCGATGAAGCTCAAGCTGCAGCTGGTCCCGGTAACCAGCGCCAACCGCGTGCCGTATCTGCAGACGGATAAGGTGGACCTGGTGATCTCCAGCCTCGGCAAAAACGCTGAGCGTGAGAAAGTGATCGACTTCAGCCGCGCCTACGCGCCGTTCTTCCTCGGGGTGTTTGGCCCGAAAGGGGCGGAGCTGAAGGACGCGGCCGCGCTGAGCGGTAAAAGCGTCGGCGTGACCCGCGGAGCGGTGGAAGACATGGTGCTGACCAGCGTGGCGCCGCAGGCGGCGCAGATTAAGCGCTACGAGGACAATAACACCACTCTGTCGGCCTATCTGTCAGGCCAGGTGCAGTATGTCGCCACCGGGAACCTGGTGGTGGCGGCCATCGCCCGGCAGAACGCCGACAAAGCGCCGGTGCCGAGCTTTATGCTGAAGGACTCGCCGTGCTTTATCGGGCTGAAAAAGAACGAACCAGCGCTGAAGGCGAAAGTGGATACCCTCATCGAGCAGGGCATTAAGGACGGCACCCTCAACGGTCTGTCTGAGAAGTGGCTGAAAGCGCCGCTGCCTGCCAGCCTCGGCGCGTAAGGTCTGTGGATGACGGAGCAACTTCATTTTTCTGAGCTCTGGCCGCATTGGCCGGAGCTGCTGGCCGGCCTGTGGGTGACGGTGCAGCTGACGGTGCTGGCGACGATCGGCGGACTGGCGATCGGCATCCTCGGGGCGGCGATCCGCAGCGGCCGCCCGGGCATCCTCAGCCGGGTATGGGGCGGATATGTGGAAATCATTCGTAACACGCCGTTCGTGGTGCAGCTCTTTTTTATCGTCTTTGGTTTACCGAACCTGGGACTGAAGATGACCGCCGGCGAAGCGGCGCTGCTGGCGATGGTGGTTAACCTTGGGGCCTACAGCACCGAGATCGTGCGCGCCGGCATTCAGGTGACGCCGAAAGGCCAGTGGGAGGCCGGACGCGTGCTCGGACTCAGCCGGACGCAAACCTTCGTTCGCGTCGTGCTGCCCCCGGCGCTGCAGCGGATTTATCCGGCGCTGGTCAGCCAGTGCATCATCGTGATGCTCGGCTCGTCGGTGGTGTCGCAGGTCTCCTATGAGGAGTTGACCTTCGCCGCCAACCTGATCCAGTCGCGGACATTTTTGAGCTTTGAGGTCTATCTGGTGACCACCGGGATCTACTTAGCGTTATCGATAGCGATGCGTCAGCTGCTGATGGCGGCGGGACGTAAATGGCTGGGAGTGCAGGCATGATGACCACCTTTACCGACTGGGACATTATCCGCAACCTGCTGCTGGCCGGTCGCTGGACGGTGCTGCTGTCTCTGGTCGCCTTCACCGGCGGGGCGCTGGTGACCTTACCGTTGCTGCTGTTGCGTCTGACCGGCGGACGGCAGGTAAAACGACTGATCCGCGGCTACGTCGAACTGTTTCAGGGGACGCCGCTGCTGATGCAGCTGTTTCTGGCATTTTTCGGCGTGGCGCTGTTCGGCATCGACGTCTCGGCATGGACCGCGGCGTCGGTGGCCCTGACGCTCTACACCAGCGCCTTTCTGCTGGATATCTGGTTCGGCAGCATTCGCGCGCTGCCGAAAGGCCAGTGGGAAGCCTCGCGCTGTCTCGGGCTGAGCTTCGGCCAGACCCTGTACCGGGTGGTGGCGCCGCAGGCGCTGCGCATCGCCATCGCGCCGACGGTGGGGTTCGCCGTGCAGGTGATCAAAGGTACGGCGCTGGCCTCGATTATTGGCTTTGTGGAGCTGACCAAGGCGGGAACCATGCTGACCAACGTCACTTACCAGCCGTTTAAAGTGTTTGCCCTGGTGGCGCTGGGCTATTTCATTCTGTGCTATCCGCTGTCCCGCTACAGCCGTTATCTGGAGAACAAATTCAATGCCTCTCATCACCATTAATCAGATGCAGAAGTACTACGGCGACAACCATGTGCTGAAGGGCGTCGATCTGGATATCGACATGGGGGAAGTGATCTCGATCATCGGCCGCAGCGGCTCGGGCAAAAGCACTCTGCTGCGCTGCATCAATGGCCTGGAGGGGTACCAGGAGGGGAGCATCAAGCTCGGGGGCATGACCATCACCGACCGCGATTCCCAGGCCCGGGAGATCAGCCGCTCCATCGGCATGGTATTCCAGAACTTCAATCTCTTTCCGCACATGACGGCGCTGGAGAACGTCATGCTGGCCCCGCGGCGGGTGCTGAAGAAGTCCCAGGCCGAATGCCGCGAGCTGGCGCAGCGGATGCTGGAGAAGGTCGGGCTCGGCGACCGTCTGGATTACTACCCGGCCAACCTCTCCGGCGGCCAGCAGCAGCGCGTGGCCATCGCCCGGGCGCTGGCCATGTCGCCAAAGGTTTTACTTTGTGACGAAATCACCTCGGCGCTCGACCCTGAACTGGTGGGCGAAGTACTGAAGGTGCTGGAGCAGCTGGCGGCGGAAGGCATGACGCTGATCCTCGTCACCCATGAAATGAATTTTGCCCGCGAAGTGGGCGACCGCGTGGTGTTTATGCATCAGGGGCGCGTCTGGGAGCAGGGTGACAGCAAAACGCTGTTCGCCAGTCCGCAGACAACCGAACTGAAACAGTTTATCTCCTCGGTGCGCGGTCTTAACTAACGTAAGGAATGGCAGATGGATATCACTCAGTTTTCGCAAATTAACCCGCCGCAGCGCCTGCTGATGGGTCCGGGGCCGATCAACGCCGACCCGCGCGTGCTGCGCGCCATGGCGAGCCAGCTGGTGGGTCAGTACGATCCGGCGATGACCCACTATATGAATGAAGTGATGGCGCTCTACCGCGGCGTGTTTCGCACCGAAAACCGCTGGACGATGCTGGTGGACGGTACCTCCCGCGCCGGTATCGAAGCGATCCTGGTGTCGGCGATCCGTCCGGGCGACAAGGTGCTGGTGCCAGTGTTCGGCCGGTTTGGTCATCTGCTGTGCGAGATTGCGCGCCGTTGCCGGGCAGAGGTATACACCATCGAGGTGCCGTGGGGGGAAGTCTTTACCCCGGACCAGGTTGAGGACGCGATCAAGCGCGTGCGCCCGCGCCTGCTGCTTACCGTGCAGGGCGATACCTCGACCACCATGCTGCAGCCGCTGGCGGAGCTGGGGGAGATTTGTCGTCGCCACGACGTGCTGTTCTATACTGACGCCACCGCGTCGCTCGGCGGCAACCCGCTGGAAACCGACGCCTGGCAGCTTGACGCGGTGTCCGCCGGGATGCAGAAGTGCCTGGGCGGCCCCTCCGGCACCTCGCCCATTACCCTCAGCCCGCGGATGGAAGAGGCGATCCGCCGCCGCCGCTGCATTGAGCAGGGGATCCGCACCGACGCCCACCACGATGGCGTCGACGAGATGATCTACTCCAACTATTTCGATCTCGGGATGGTGATGGATTACTGGGGGCCGGAGCGCCTTAACCACCACACCGAAGCGACCTCGGCGCTGTTCGCCGCCCGGGAGTGCGCGCGCCTGATCCTTCAGGAGGGACTCGACAACGGCATCGCCCGCCACAAGCTGCACGGCGATGCGCTGCTGAAAGGGATCCAGGCGATGGGTCTCGAGACCTTTGGCGACCTGCGGCACAAAATGAATAACGTGCTGGGGGTGGTGATCCCCAACGGGGTCAACGGCGACCAGGTGCGTAAGCTGATGCTGGAAGATTTCGGCATTGAGATTGGCACCTCGTTCGGCCCGCTGCACGGTAAAGTCTGGCGCATTGGCACCATGGGCTATAACGCGCGTAAAGACTGTGTGATGCAGACCCTCAGTGCGCTGGAGGCGGTGCTGAACTACCTCAAGTTCACCACCACTCAGGGCGCGGCGATGCAGGCGGCCTGGGATCACTACCGCACCGAGGGCAACCTATGAGTGATACCGTCCGCCAGCAGGCGGAGAGAGAGGTGGCCGCCAGCCGGGTAATGGCGCGGGCCGACCAGCTGGCCGCCCTCAGCGAAACCGCCGACGCCCTGACCCGGGTCTATCTGTCGCCGGAGCATCTGCAGGCCAACCAGCTGGTGGGTCAGTGGATGCAGGCCGCCGGTATGATGGTGTGGCAGGACAGCGTCGGCAACATCTGCGGTCGCTATGAAGGCGTGCAGGAGGGCGCGCCGGCAGTGCTGCTGGGCTCTCATCTTGACACCGTGCGCAACGCCGGGCGCTACGATGGCATGCTCGGCGTGCTGACGGCGATTGAGGTGGTGCAGCGTCTGCACCAGCAGGGGCGACGGCTGGCAAAGGCTATCGAGATCGTCGGTTTTGGCGATGAAGAGGGCACCCGCTTCGGCATCACCCTGCTTGGCAGCCGCGGCGTCACCGGCACCTGGCCCGAAAGCTGGCTGTCGCAGTGCGATGCCGACGGGGTGAGCGTCGCCCAGGCGCTGGTGAATGCCGGGCTCGATCCGGCGCGGATCGCCCATGCCGCCCGCCGCCCGCAGGATATCGCCGCCTATCTGGAACTGCATATCGAGCAGGGGCCGTGCCTGGAGCAGGCGGGTCTGGCGCTCGGCGTAGTGGAGGCGATTAACGGCGCCCGCCGCCTGAACTGCCGCTTTACCGGCGAAGCCGGCCATGCCGGCACGGTGCCAATGCTCCATCGTAAGGACGCGCTCGCCGCGGCGGCGGAATGGATGGTGCAGGTGGAAAGCCTGACCCGGCAGCGCGGCGGCAATCTGGTGGCGACGGTCGGCACCCTGCGCTGTGCGCCGGGCGCGGTGAACGTGATACCGGGCGAGGTGCAGCTGACGCTGGATATTCGCGGCCCGCAGGATGCGCCGCTGGCGGCGCTGCTGGAGGAGGTGCTGGCGGAGGCGCAGGCCATTGTCGGGCGCCGCCAGCTGAGCTTCAGCGCCGAGGAGTATTATCGCATCGCCGCCACCGCCTGCGACAGCCAGCTGCAGGCGGTGCTGAGCGAGGCGGTGGTGGCAGTGCAGGGGCGGTCGCTGACGCTGCCGAGCGGCGCAGGGCATGACGCCATCGCCATCGCCGAGCGCTGGCCATCGGCCATGCTGTTTGTGCGCTGTCTGGGGGGCGTCAGCCATCACCCGGCGGAATCGGTCACCACCGCCGACGTCGGGCTGGCCATCGACGCGTTCTCCCGGGCGGTAGAGCAGGTGGCCGACGCCTGATCGCGCCGGTTGCCGTACCCCGGCTGGCGGCGTTACACCGCCAGCCGGTTGACCACCTCGGCGACGGAGGTGATGGCATGGATATTGCCGATCCCCGCCCCCAGCGAGATATACCCCTCATCAGTATTCCCCTCCAGCATGCCCAGCCGCATTCCGCGCAGACCGCCCATCGCCTGGGCCAGCTCGGCCTTTGAGGCGCCGGCCCGGTCCATGGCTACCAGTTTGTCGCTCAGTTTGCCGGGCAGAGCGCGGTAGTAGTCCGGCAGGGTGCGGAACAGCCGCAGATCCAGGCCGTTGGCGGCGACAATTTTCGCTTTCACCGAGTCGGGAACCCGGCTTTCGACGGTGCTGATGAATACCGAACCGGCGAAGACGCCTTCCGCGCCGAGGGCGTGAGCGGCATGCGCCCCTCGGGCATCGGTTATCCCCCCCGCGGCCATTACCGGAACCCGCTGTACCGCGTCAACAATCAGCGGGACGATGGTGAAGGTCCCCAGCGCGGTGCCCGGCAGCGTGCCGCCTTCGTCAAAGCCGGTGGCGACGATAATGTCCGCTCCGGCCTGCTCCGCGCGGCGGCTGTTCTCAGGCGTCGGGTTAATATCGCGATAGATAATGGTGATCCCGGCGGCTTTCAGTTCGTCAAATAGCGCCGGTTTTAACGAACCGTCGCCGTAGCCGGTGTAGACCACCACCTTAACGCCTTCCGCTTTGATCACCGGCAGGATCGCCGGCGTCCAGATGTCGTTTTCCGCCGTCGGGATAAGATTGACGCCAAAGGGCTTCTCGGTCAGCTGTTTGGTTTTGCGGATCTCTTCGCGCATTTTCTCAGCCGTCGCTTCCGGCGTGGAGACAGCGGTTGCCGCCGTCAGCCCGGCGTTCGGGCCCAGTACCCCGAGACCACCGGCGTTGCCGACGGCCGCCACCAGACGCGCATCGGTCAGCCAGGAAAGCGGCCCCTGGACCACCGGTTTTTCAATACCCAGAATGCGGGCAACGCGGTTAGATTGCATGATATTTTTCCTTTTATGTTAACAAGTTATCTTTTTTTTCGCCCCAACGATGCGGCAATGAGAGCAGTGTAGGCGCCTTTATTGTTTTAAAAAATGAGCGAAAACTTTCAGCACTATTATTAATTTAGTAATAATTACGGCAGGCGATGAGATAGGGGACGGGCCGTTATGCAGATGAATCTGTTTGAAAATATTAAAATCTTTATTGAAATCGTCGACGCCGGCAGCTTTTCCCAGGCGGCGGAAAATTTGCAGATCCACCGGCCGGCGGTGACCAAAGCGCTGCAGCAGCTGGAGCGGGAGAGCGGGGTCAGGCTGCTGCAGCGTACCACCCGGCGCCTGTATCTCACGCCGGAGGGAGAAGAGTTTTATCGCCGCAGTAAACCGCTGCTCTCCCAGGCCGACGATCTGCTGGAGTCGTTCGCGCCGGACCGGCCGATACGCGGCCAGCTACGCGTCGATATGCCGATCGCTTTTGCACGGCTGCTGGTGATCCCGCATCTGGCGGATTTTTATCAGGCCCATCCGGAGGTGGAAATTGTCCTCAGCAGCTCCGATGTGCGCCGGGATATGCTGCGCGATGGCCTGGATTGCCTGCTGCGGGTGGGTGAACTGGAGGATGGCGACTATGTGGCGCGCTCGCTGGGGGAGGTGGCGTTAACCACCTGCGCCAGTCCGGAATATCTGGCGCGCTATGGGGTGCCCGCCACGCTGGAGGACCTGCAGTCGCACCTGGCGGTGAACTGGGTGAACAGCAGCAGCCGGCAGATTATGCCCTGGCGATTCCAGACCCCGGAGGGCGTCCGGCAGATCGCCATTCCCGGCAAGCTGGTGCTGGACAACTCGGAAGTCTTTACCGCCGCCGGACTGGCGGGGCTGGGGATGCTGCAGGGGATGAGCTTCTTTTTACAGCCCTACATCGACAGCGGCCAGCTGGTAGAAATTCTGCCGGACTTTCCGGCGCCGCGTCGCCCGCTGTCGCTGCTCTATCCGCACCGGCATCTTTCGCACAAGGTGCGGGTCTTTGCCGACTGGCTGCAGGGGCTGGTGGCGACCCTGGCGCGGACGCCGCCGGCTTGACTCTGCTGGCTGAGCGTTTATATATAAAATGTGAATGCTATTAAAGCAATAAATCACAAGGCTGGATAATGACTCAACCTGTAAGGGAATGCTGATGAAACTCTGGAATAAAACACTGCTCGCTTCCGCACTGTGCCTGACCCTGTTTGGCTGCGACGATGCGTCGAAAGTAGATAACAAACTGGATAAGGCCAAAGATAATGCGGAGCAGATGAAGGATGCCGCGGCGGACAAAGCCCAGGCGATTAAGCAGGATGCGGATAAGCAAATTGATACGCTGAAAAGCCAGGCCGACGCCGAGGCCGATCGTCTGAAGGATCAGGC
Organism: Klebsiella sp. V115_8; assembly: GCF_029967715.1. NCBI lineage: Bacteria > Pseudomonadati > Pseudomonadota > Gammaproteobacteria > Enterobacterales > Enterobacteriaceae > Klebsiella > Klebsiella sp. V115_8. The sequence continues at coordinate 324,527 of NZ_JASCAR010000044.1, read as the reverse complement.
CAGCGCCATCAAGGCGGAGGCGGACAAGAAAGCGGATGCCATCGCCGAGCAGGCGAAAGCCCAGGCCGATGCGGTGAAGCAGAACGCAAAGCAGGAAAGTGACCGCATCGTCAAAGAGGCGGGTCAGATCAAAGACAACGCCATCGGCGATGCCAATCAGCTTTCGGCGGAAGCGGCGAGCAAAACCAAAGCCATTCAGGACAGTATCGCGAAGGATAAACAGAACGCTACGCCACCGGCCGCCCAGCAGTAACTTGCGGTGTTTGCCTGGCCAGCCGCCGTCCGTTAAAACAGGGCGTGGAGCCTGATATCGCGCCCGGCGGCGCGGCGCTTGCGCGGGCCTGCAAGCGGGGCGAGTTGGCTGCGCAATGATCGGGTATTGTAGGCCGGGCAAGGCGTTGCCGCCGCCCGGCACATAGGACGGCATTAACATCCTGCTCAGGGGTATCTTACGATACCCCTTTTTGATGCCCGTTCCGGGTTCAGCGGTTTGGAAGCAGGGTGCCTTTCAGGCCGTGCGGCTCGGAGCGCAGATATTGCGAAGGTACGCGAACCTGGGCGCCAAGGCTGGCCGCGGCGTGCCATGGCCAGTGCGGATCGTAGAGCACCGCGCGGGCGAGGGCGATCAGGTCGGCATCGCCATTCTCCAGCGCCGCTTCCGCCTGCTGCGGGTCGGTGATCAGTCCCACGCCAATCACCGGGATGGCTACCTGCTCGCGAATGTCGCGGGCGAAAGGCAACTGATACCCCGGCCCGACGGTGATTGCCTGCTGCGGCGACAATCCGCCGCTGGAGACATGGATATAGTCGCTGCCCAGCGCTTCCAGCTGCTGACTGAACTGAATGGATTGCTCGCCGTCCCAGCCGCCTTCGACCCAGTCGGTAGCCGACAACCTGACGCCCACCGCCATGGCGTTGCCCACCGCCTCGCGGATTGCCTTAAACACTTCCAGCGGATAGCGCATGCGGTTTTCCAGCGAACCGCCATACTCGTCCCGGCGCTGATTGCTGAGCGGCGAGAGAAACTGGTGCAGCAGATAGCCGTGGGCGGCGTGCAGCTCAATCAGCTCAAAGCCCAGGCGTTGGGCGCGCAATGCGCTGGCGACAAAGGCCGCTTTGATGCGCGCCAGATCGGCATGGCTCAGCTCGGCCGGGGCGCGATCGCCGTCGTGAAACGCCACCGCGGAGGGGGCGACGGTCTGCCAGCCGCCCTGGTTGAGCGCCAGCTGATGGCCACCCTGCCAGGGGGCCGCGCAGGAGGCCTTGCGCCCGGCATGCCCCAGCTGGATCCCCAGAGGGATCGGTGACCAGGCCCGGATATCCTCCACCACGGCGCGCAGGGCGTTTTCGGTTTCATCATCCCACAGCCCCAGATCCCCCGGCGAGATACGTCCCGCCGGCTCTACCGCCGTGGCTTCCAGAATTAACAGGCCGGCGCCGGAGAACGCCAGCTGCCCGAGATGGATCCGGTGCCAGGACGTCGCCTTCCCCTCGTCAGCAGAGTACTGACACATGGGGGCGATAACGATACGGTTATCCAGCGTCAACTGACCAATACGCGTCGCGCTAAAAAGATGACTCATGAGTACCTCGTAAATGTTAGACGTGGTCTTGCTCGGGGGCGAACAGCCACTGTTTATAGCACGCCTGCCAGCCCCCCTTTATTCGGATATTGCGTTTAAACGTCCCGCTAGTCGATAAACCAGAGACGGCGCCGCCGGCCGGTTGCCTGCTGTGACACCGCGCGGGCCATTGCGCTGCCAATCTCGGCGCTGGCCGTCAGCCCCTGGATAAAGGGGCGATCGTGCATCAGCCAGGGAAGGGCGCCGAAGGCGACCCGGCCGCGCACTGCCTCCGGCGCCTGCAGCGTGTAGTCATCGCCAACGTCCGGAATAGCGTCGCCGCAGGCCAGCAGCTGCTGGCGCAGTGAAGGAAAGGGCAGATCCCGGGTTTTGAGCGCTTTCTGTCCGCGGGCATCGATAAAGACATCGAATTCACAGCGCTGCTGATGATGGACAATCAGCGTCCGGTCAGACTCGCGCTGCAGATCGTAATCCTCACCCAGCGCCACAATTCGCAGAATGCCCGCCCGGTGCAGGGCCAGCAGGCGGCGAATGGACTCCGGCGGGATCGCGGCGTAGTTATCAATAAACACGCGGGCGAGCCCCTGGCGGAAGCGACGGCTGTCCTCGTCGTTGAGCTGCGGCACCACGGTTTCAATCGCCTCGTGCAGGCGGAGAATGGCATAGCGCCAGGGCACCGTGTGGCGCTCGCGCTTATTGCGCTCCACCTCCTGCAGATTGCGCTGCGCCCACTGGAAGGGGTCATGGGTGAGACGGTCGGCAAACCAGGTGTCGGCGATGCTGTCAGGCGTCAGCTGGCGCAGCCCCATCGCCTGGCACCAGGCCGGGGCGGCATATTCCAGCTCCTGGACGATCAGCTGAAACACCCGCTCCAGCAGGCCGTCGCTACCCTGAGCGACGGCCGCCTCAAGGGCGGCAGGGGTGGCGAACTCCAGCGGCTCCCACGGGATCGGGCAGTAGAAATCGGCCTCTGGCAGCACGCCGTTGCGTGACATCAGCGTGATCTCCAGCGCTTCGCTGCCGGGATGCAGGGAAAAATGGGTCGTTTTGTCGTGTTCAGTATGGAAAACGCCGTGGCGGGCCACAACCGCCACGGCGGCATCAATCGCGCTTAAGGAGGTCCCGAGGATCCCGACCCGACAGGGGGCGATGCGGGCCTCCATCAGGCCGGTCCACGGACTGGGGAAGTATTGCCGGCTGGCGCGTTCTTCTTCAGGCCACAAATGGCCGGTGGCTACCACCACCAGATCGACGATATCCGGCTGCGCCGCGCTGTCGGTGTGGATGGCGATCCCGACGGGCTGCACCGCAATATCCGTGACCTCACAGGACTCGCAAACGTTCACCACGAAGCCCGCGTCTCTGGCCCGTTGGACAAGATACAGAAAGCGGTCGCGGTAGTACTCGCCGAGGATCACCCGTGGCAGAAACTGGCGCTCATGCAGCGCGTGCCGTTCAAGACCGCGCGCCGCCAGCCAGTCATCGCTCTGCTGCTGCAGCCATTGCAGATAGGTCAGGTCGATAGGGGGGATCTCAATGCTGGCGATGTTGGCCAGCATCTGCGCCGCGGTATTATCGTCACTGTAGGGCATACCGACCCCGGCCTGCGCCTCTTTTTCAAACAGCGCGATCGATAGCGGCTCACCGCGCTTCACCAGTTCATACAAGGTGTAAATCCCCGTCGGCCCGGCGCCGACGATGGCGATTCTCTTCATGATTCTCTCCCTTCCTGTGGGTGGATACGGCATCGGGGCAGTGCACTGAAGCCAGCCTGCCCTTAATTCTGGTCGAAAATTAGCGAACCGGTGGGCCGTCGCACGCAATTTGAAACAAATTAGCGTGCTAATAAACTTGCCGACGGCCGGAAAAGGGGTGTAATTAACAAAAGAGCAACTTTCTATACAAACAATTTACACAAGCGGTGACACCAGCCTGCTCTGCCGGACGCCGCGCAAGCTCCCGGCAACGCCGTCGGGATAGGGATGACAAGATGCACGGCTGGACTTCACGACAGCGCAATGCGGCGATCGCCAGTTTTTTAAGCTGGACGCTCGATGCTTTCGACTTTTTCCTGTTGGTTTTTTTACTGAGCGATATCGCCCACTCCTTTCACGTCGACCTCGAAGAGGTCACCCTGGCGATTCTGCTGACCCTGGCCGTGCGGCCCGTCGGCGCATTGATCTTCGGCAGGGCGGCGGAAAAGTTTGGCCGCAAACCGATTCTGATGCTCAATATCGTTTTCTTCTCCGCCTTTGAGCTGCTCTCCGCCGCGGCGCCGTCGTTGATGCTGTTTTTTCTGCTGCGGGTGCTGTACGGCGTGGCGATGGGCGGGATCTGGGGCGTGGCTTCGTCGCTGGCGATGGAGACGATCCCCGACCGCTCGCGCGGCCTGATGTCCGGTCTGTTCCAGGCGGGGTATCCCTTCGGCTATCTGCTGGCGGCGGTGGCCTACGGGCTGCTGTTTGCACAGCTCGGCTGGCGCGGGATGTTTGTCATTGGCGCCGCCCCGGTGCTGCTGTTGCCGTTTATCTATTTCTGCGTCGAGGAGTCCCCGGTCTGGCTGGCGGCCCGGCAGAGTAAAGCGAGCACGGCTCTGCTGCCGGTGCTGCGTAGCCACTGGAAGCTGTGCCTGTACCTGGTGGTGCTGATGGCGGCCTTTAACTTCTTCTCCCATGGGACGCAGGATCTCTACCCGGTATTTTTGAAAGTCCAGCACGGGTTTGCGCCGGAAACGGTCAGCATTATCGCGGTGTGCTACAACATCGCCTCAATCATCGGCGGGGTGTTCTTCGGCTCGCTGTCGGAGAAGATTGGCCGGCGCAAAGCGATTATGATCGCCGCTCTGCTGGCGCTGCCGGTGATCCCGCTGTGGGCTTTCGCCAGCGGCTCGCTGGCGCTGGGGGCCGGGGCGTTTCTGATGCAGTTTATGGTGCAGGGCGCCTGGGGGGTGATCCCGACCTGGCTCAACGAACTGGTCCCGGCCAATACCCGGGCGGTGCTGCCCGGTTTCGTCTATCAGCTGGGGAATCTGTTGGCCTCGGTGAATGCCACCCTGCAGGCCTCCATTGCGCAGCACCACGGGCATAACTACGGCCTGGCGATGGCCCTGGTGGCCGGGACGGTGGCGATCGTCATTACCATTCTCACCTTCTTTGGCCGCGAGGGCCGGGTGGCGCAACCTGCCGGAGCGGCGAGTCACCAGCCGCTCTCCACCAGCCGTTAAGGGCTGACGCCGGGCGTAATCAGGCGCCCGGCAGACACGCTAACCGCGCAGGCGAACCGTCGCCGCCTGGCGTTTTTCCAGCGAGCAGATGCCAATCCCCAGCATAATGAACAGCGCGCTGAACAGGTGCCAGGCATGGGGCTGGGTATGCAGGAAGAGGATGCTTAACACGCCACCCGAGAGGGGGATGATGTGGGTGTAAATCTCCCCCCGCGTGGCGCCGATGGTGGCGATCCCTTTATTCCAGAACAGATAGGCCAGCCATGACGGAAAAATCACCAGATAAGCCAGCCCGCTGAGGAAAAACGGCTCGCGCCAGGCATCCCAGTCCTGCGCCGGGTGGCGCATCAGCCAGAAGGCGACGATCGGCAGCAGGAGCAGGGCGCCGAGCAGCGAGCTGACGGCGACAAAGCAATTCGCCGGGATCCGGCGGTCCTTCAGACGTAACAGCGAACAATAGAGCGCCCAGCTCAGCGCCGACCCCATCGCCCACAGATCGCCGACGGAAAAGGTATGCAGCGAGGCGGCATGCAGCGGGTTGCCCTGGAATAAGAGGATCATCACGCCGAGGGTGCTGAAGACCACCCCCAGCCAGTTGCGGGCCGATACCGGGTCGCGAAAAATCAGCCGGTTAATCAGCAGCACCATGCTCGGCGTGGCGGACATATAGATGGCGGCGTTGAGGGCGGAGGTGGTTTGCAGACCGATATAGAGCGTGAGCGGGAAACTGACCTGACCGCAGAGGGTGAGCACCAGCACCGCCGGGGCGTTTTCCCGCAGCAGATGACGACTGCCGGCAATCTGTCGGCGGTAGAGCAGGCCCAGCAGCAGCGCCGTTAACGCCCACCGCGCTTCGGTCATCAGGATCGGATCCACGCCCTGAACCAGCACGTGACCGACAACGTAATTCCCACCCCAGAACAGGGCGGCCAGCGTCAGTAACAGATAGGGCATCGTGATTCCTTGTGTCGTTTGTCACTGTACTGAATGGTAACGTTATTATTTTTATAATATCAACACTATTTTAGTGGCTTTTGTTCTGTTTAGTTAAAGTCTTTAATAAACAGCGCATTAACAATGTGGTTGAAATTTACGTTGCCGCATTGTGAGCGGTACTATACCGTATAGTCGCCATGCATTTCACAGGGATAAATTCATGCGTAATACCGACAATGGGGTCATTGGTAGTGACCAAACCGCGGTGATGGCCAGGCTGGCGCTGGATGAGTTAATTGACCAGCTTCTGCACAGCAACGCGCTGTCGCTGAAGCTGACGGCCAATCCACTGGTCGCTGACAGAGCCTGGCATCTGACGGAGAATACCTGCATCCGCGCCTTCTCCGCTGACGATCCGCAGGCCAAAAAGCGCGCGCACCATGCGCTGTTCATCCTTTATCAGTCCTGGCTTGCCGACCCGCTCTCGCCGGCGGCTGCCAATCAGTTTCATCCGCTGCTCTCCGGGATCCGAAATTACATTGAGTCTGAGTGGCTGCGGGCGGAAAGCAAACGTTTCCACCGCCAGAGGCCGGTGCTCAATGCCGGCAATATCGTCGACGAACTGCGCGCCTTATGCCAGCAGCACCCGGCGTCTCATCATCCGCTGTTCGATTTCCTTGCCAGCGAGGCCTCCGCGGCGCAAATCGACTATTTCTTCAAAAGCGACAGCGCGCTGAATCTGCTTTTCTTCGATCTGGTGGCGATGGGGCTGGTGGGCTCGTTGCCGGAAACCCGCGCCGAGATTGCGCAAAATCTGTGGGATGAGATAGGCCAGGGCAGCACTGAGATCACCCACGTCAATCTGTATAAGGATTTACTGAAGCGGCGGAATATCGCCTTACCGGACAATCATTTTGCCCATCTTTATGAGTGGCAGGGGCTGGCCGGGTATAACGCCTTTATGCTCGGCGGCGTAAATCGTCAGCATTACTACAAATCGCTGGGGGTGATGGCGATGACCGAACTGCTCGACCCGCCGCAGTATGAAAAACTGGTGGCGGGCTGTCGGCGGATTGGGCTTAGCGATCGCGACGTGCATTACTATGCCGAACATATCACGGTCGATATCGGCCATGCGGACGGTTGGCTGAACAATGTGATTGTGCCGATTGGCAAAAAACATCCGGCGGCGATGGAGGAGGTCTACTTTGGCGCCGCGCTGCGCCTGCAAACCTGCAACGATTACTATGATGGTCTGCTGGCGGCGCTGCAGTCGCTGGACGGCAGCATGAGCTCACAGCGTACCGCCTTCTGAGTAGATCAGCGCTTTGGCCGCGCTCCAGGCGGTCGTCCCCGGCGGGATCTCCCGGCATTCGGCGGACTCGGCCTGCTGGGCGGCGATGGCGCCATCGATGAGCATCACCATCATCATGGCGACCCGTTCGGCAGGCTCTGGTTTTAATACCCGAGTCAGAATATCGCGGAAGAACTGCCACAGGCGCGATTTGAACCGGGAGCACTGCTCCCGGATCGCCGGCGATGACGCGCCATATTCGAACAGCGCGCGGGTAAACATGCAGCCGTGGAACGTTTCGCAGGTCAACCAGCACTGATAGTAGTCGAACACGGCGAACAGCTTCTCCCGCGCGGTGGCTTTATCCGCGGTGATCTGCGTCAGATCCTGCATAAACTCGCTCTCTTTCTGCCGGAGGATAGCCAGAATGAGCGCCTCTTTATCGGCATAGTAGCGGTAGAAGGTCATTTTGGAGATGCCGGCATGCTCAGCAATCCGCTCGATGCTGGGCGACTGATATCCTTCGCGATTAAACAGCGCGCTGGCGTGGCGGAGAATGTCCGCTTGTTTTGGCTTCATGCGTTTTCCTGTCGAATGGTTCGCTGTCATGACTGCCGGTGACCCGGTCGTCCTGCGACAGCGGTGCATTATGCCGGATCTTGCCGCCAGGCGGGCAAAAAGTAAATCAGCCGCGCCTCGCGCGGCGCCGGTATTGGTGTATAAGGTGACAAGGATGAAGAAGAACATTGCCTTTTTTGACTTCGTTGGCACGATAACCCACGAAGATACGTTTACCCCTTTCATTTATCAGTCCCTCGATGCGAAAGCCATTCGTCGGGGCAAACTGCGGCTGTTGCCCTATATTCTGGCCTGGAAAATGGGCTGGCTTTCAGCCTCTGCCATCCGGCAAAAAGTGTTTCATTATGCTTTTGCCGGGAAATCGCAACCTGAGATCCTGCAGCGTGGGAACGATCATAGCCTGGCGTTTATTCCCCGTACGCTGCGGGAGAACGCGATGCAGCGTATAGCCTGGCATCAGGCGCGAGGGGACACCGTGGTGGTGGTCTCAGCCTCGCTGGATGTCTACCTTCGTCCGTGGTGCCAGCAGCATAATCTTGAGCTACTGTGCAGCGAAGTGGAATTTCAAAACGGGGCAGCGACCGGAAAGTATCAGGGTGGAGACTGCAGCGGCCTGGCCAAAAAGGCGCGTATCCTGGCGAACTACGCCCTGACCGATTACGAAGCGATCTTCGCTTACGGCGATACGCCGGAAGATTTCGCCATGCTGGCGCTGGCCACCACTCAAATCTATCGCTGGGAGGAGGCACCGCCATGCGGCTAGCGGCGTCAGGCTGCGCAGGTTAAGATGGCGCGCTATTGCCCCTCTCACCAGGAAGAAGAGAAGAGATGTTGCTACCCCTGACCACGCCCCGGCTGCTGCTGCGCCGGTTCAGAACGGAAGATCTGCCGTCTTTCAGCCGCTATCGCAACCTGCCGGAAGTGGCCCGCTTTCAGAGCTGGAGCCATTACGGTATGGCAGAGGCGACTGCCTTCTATGAACAACAGCGTTCCCTGGCCTTTGCTGAGGATGAGAGTTGGTTCCAGCTTGCCGTAGAGATCCAGGCCAACGGTGCGCTGGCGGGAGATGTGGGGATCCACTTTTTCGATCAGGGCAGACAGGCCGAGCTGGGGATGACCTTTTCCCCGGCGTATCAGCATCAGGGGTATGCCCGGGAAGCCATACAGGCGGTGATAGCCTTACTCTTTGAACCGTTGGCCCATCACCGGCTGATCGCGGTGGTAGACACCCGCAATACCGCCGCGATCAAACTCCTGGAAGGGCTGGGCTTTCGTCGCGAGGCGCATTACCGGCAGAATATCTTTTTTAAAGGCCAGTGGGGCGATGAGTATCTGTACGCGCTGCTGCGCAGCGAATATCAGTGAAGTGACGGCCTGGCCGTCACTTCTGCCAGGGTTGCCGGTTAGGTATGCTGGCGGATAAAGCGCGCGCGCCACGGTTTTAGCACCCACAGCGCGAGGGCGGCGGTGACAAAATCCAGGCCAATGGCGCAGCTGAAAACCACATGCCAGCCGTGGGTGTACTGATAGAGCAACGCCGCCAGCGGGCCGCCGAAGATTGACCCGATGCCCTGAGAAATATACAGCCAGCCATAGTTGCTGGCGGCATGTTCGCTGCCGAAGGTATCGGTGAGCGTCGACGGGAAGAGGGAGAAGATTTCCCCCCAGCCAAAGAACACCACCCCGGAAAGCAGGACAAACAGCAGCGGATCTTCCCGGCACGCCAGCCAGAGCGTCATCGCCACCCCCTCCAGCGCAAAGGCGATAAACATGGTTTGCTCGCGGCCGAAGCGGTCGGAAATAAAACCAAACAGCGGCCGGGTTAAACCGTTGGTGAAGCGGTCTATCGTTAACGCCAGCGGCAGCGCCGCCATGCCAAACACCACCGCCTGGCTAATGCCGAAGTCCTCGGCGAACACCGCCATCTGCGAAGTGACCATCAGCCCGGAAGTCGACATCATCGCCATCATGGCAAACATCAGCCAGAACAGCGGTTGGCGCAGCATTTCCCGGGAGGTAAACGATCTGCTGCTCTGCGCCACCGTCTGGCTGACGGGCAAAGAGACAGCAGGCGGCGGCAGCTTCAGTCCCTGACTGGCGAGGAAGCCGACGAGCGCGAAGAGGACCCCGAAGGTCGTCATCGTGTGTTCAAGGCCGTTGGTGGTCAGCGACAGGGAGATGGGGAAGGTGGTTAGGATGGCCCCCATCCCGTAGCCCGCCGCCACCGCGCCGGCGGCGAACCCCCGCTGCCGCGGAAACCATTTGACCATCAGGCCGACAACGCCGATGTAGACGATCCCGGTTCCAAGGCCGCCCATGCAGCCATAAACCAGCCACAGCGTCGCCAGGCCATTTACCTGTGCGGAAAGCACCCAGCTCATTCCCGCCATCACCGTGCCGATAGCGATTAGCCGCCGTGGGCCAAATTTCTCCACTAACCGCCCCTGAAAGGGCGAAAAGAAGGTCTGGAGGATGATCAGCAGCGAGAAGGTGACCTGCAGCTCGGGCAGACCGACGCCCAGCTTTGCGGCCAGGGGTTTCGTCAGCAGCGTCCAGACATATTGCGGACTGGAGATGGCGGCCATACAGATCAGGCCCAGCACCAGCTGGCGCCATTTGCCATATTTCGGGGTAACCAACGGTTCGCTGAGTGTCGTCATATTGTTCTCCGTTTTCAGTTAACAGGTTTCCGTGAAACGCATCCGCCCCGGAGGCTTCACGGAGAGAAGAAGGCGTTGGCGTCGCGACCGCAGGTGGCTATGGGTTGTCGCCTCCTGGCCTGAGATCTTGTCAACATCGCTGTATACAACCGCAGAGCATTAAACGTGCCAGTTAAAATAGTTATTTATATACAAACAGTTAACATGGAAGTGTGGGAGGGGATGGGATTCAGTATGGTGAACAGGCGGCACTGAGTCGGTGCAAATGGGTCATCGCTGTGCGCTTCACTTATTGATTGGCTCAAGGCCGATGGTAGGTCCAATGGAAAAAGAGGCATGGCATTCAGGCGGGGGACAGGCACCCACCTGTTTATCCTCTTCCTGATCGCTGATTATATTCACGCTATAGATACAGGAGGCGCTAACCTGGTCGGTGCGAACGGCTTTAAATCGCATGCTGATGAAGTTGAAGATAAACCCTGCTTAAACATGACGCAGAAATAAGTGAAAAATAAGTTACAGTTAACAATTTATTAAATTCACATTGGAATTATTTTAATGGTTATTTTCTCAATGCGCTGATTTATAAGTTTAAATATAATGACAGCCTGGATTTTCATCAAATAGTGATAACGGAGAATATCATTGATAATACCAATATCATGATCTATGGTAGCGTTCACTTAATAGTAAATTGAATGAGGTGGGAAATGCATAATTATATTGCCAAAGGTATTGCGCTGGCTGTAGCCATCGCTGCCTCAGGAACGGTGCAGGCTATTGATAAAAAGAATCCTGATCCTTATTTTTCAGGGGTCAAGATTTTTGCCCTAAAGGAGGCCGCCGGAAGTGAATGGGATAGCGTGACCGGCGAGGCGAAGTATCTGGTGACCTATAAAGTTACGCTTGATAACTTCTCTGATAAAAGCATTGAACCTGGCAAAGATAACAAAATGTGCTTCTTTTTGTATGATAAAAATGGCAAGTCATTTATGAGCACGGGTATTGAAATGGAGATGCTGAAAAAATACAAACCCATTGAAAGCCGAACAGGTAACGTGTTCTTCAGCAGCGCCGATCCTGAAATACTGAATATACCTTTTGTCCGTCTCGCTTTCGGTAAAGACTGCTTAACAAAATAACCACCATCCCGAGCGTGGATGATCTGCCTTATATGACGTTAGCGTAACACCAGGCGTCCGTCAGGTGTTACGAGATGAACATAACATCTGGATGATGAGGGGCGTGCGCGGCAGACATCAACTGTGTCAAGCACTACGCTCATCTGAAGTAGGTCACTCGTATTTCATTTTACGGGGGAGGTGCGTCTGCCGGGAGGGGGATACACTGGCCAGTTATTGGACAATCTTTACGCGTCTTTTTTTGCGTCGCTATCCGTGACGCTCCTGATGATTTTTCTCAGTTGGCAAATGCCAAAACTCATCGCTAATTTATTATGGTGCTTCGCTTTGCTTACGGTGCCTGTAAAAAGAGAGTGCCCGACAAAATGGCTATCCTGATAAAAAACAGTATCAGCGTGTAACTCGCCAGAAATCACCAGCACTGCTATTAGCAAAAGGAGAGAGGTTTTCATCATTCGTTTCTTTTCAGCTTAACACTGTCTCTGGTTATCCGGGCATTATGAACACCGTTCAGCAATGGTAGTGACCGACCGATGTATATCCGGGGCATGCGGCGCATAATAAAATTCTACCGAAGTCTGCCTGCCGTTGAAGTTACTGATTTCCACCCACGCGACAGTCGTTTTTTCAGTATTCATCAGGTTGTATTTATCGATGTTTTCAGGAAGAGTGTCATCATATTCCAGCGATAAATTCGCTTTAGAAGCGGCATAATGAAGGCAATCGATCACCTGATGTTTTCCCTGATTAACGTAATAGGTTTCTTCTTCCGGGTGTATGCCCACATCCCCCAGATCCACACAACCACTTAACAGAAAAAGGGTGGGCAACATCAGCAATATTTTCATGGAACCTCTCTGTGTTAAATAACATCGGCGTGATTTTAACTTGTATTTAACAGGCCAAGCATTCTGAGTTAACGAATGGTGAATTTATTCCACCCCTCTACTTAACGTGGCGCAATATTATCACTGTGCGTTAAAACGCACAAGCTTGCGATTTAGCGTTAGTATGTATTCAACATTTAAATGCTTTACCGTCAGGCGGGTAAAACAGGCGGTAAAAATATGATCCCCGCCTGGCGACGGGACAGGGGAGAAGCGCCTGCGACATCCCCCCATGTCGAAGCGGCGTAATGGCAAACATTTACCCCGCGCCATGATAATCAGCTACAGGATTCATCCCCCATGACCCCCGGCCGGTTGTTGTCCAGAACGCGGTGGGCTTTCCCTTTGCACCAAAGCCATGCAATGCCCCACTTTTACTCCCCATTTTTGGGAGGCGATGCGCCGGTTGGCGGTAAATCACTGAAAGCACGGCTGTCTGGCTCCTGGCATGGCGCTTGCAAGACCATCAGCAGAAAGCAGCGCAACAGACAATTTAGATCACACAATAGCTGGCTAGGGTTCCGGTTCACCGCGGTGAACGTCTGGTCCGAGAGCTGGCGACCTCGGCGAGGTTACACGGCGGGATAAAAGCCCGGGAGACAGCAGCACCGTTGGGTGTCGCGCTGCTCCGTTTCTCGTGCTAACCAGAGGTCCACCATGAAAACATCGCCGCTCCTCCGCTCACTTGTCCTGTCACTGACGCTATTGACCAGCGTCCCGTCCTTTGCCGCCGTCAAGAAAGAGTTCAACGTCTGCTGGACCATCTACGCCGGCTGGATGCCCTGGGGCGCCATCAGCAATGAAAAGATCATCGATAAATGGGCCAGCAAGTACGGCATCAAAATCAATATTGTTCAGCTCAACGATTACATCGAATCCATCAATCAGTACACCGCCGGACAGTTTGACGGCTGCACGATGACGAATATGGACGCCCTGACCATTCCGGCGGCCGGCGGCGTCGACAGCACGGCGCTGATCACCGGCAGCTACTCCGATGGTAACGACGGGGTGGTTCTGAAAGGGGCGGATAAAAAGCTCAGCGACCTGAAAGGGATGTCGGTGTATCTCCCGGAGCTGTCGGTCTCCCACTATCTGCTGGTGCGCGGCCTGGAAAAAGCCGGGCTGCAGGAAAAAGACGTCAAAGTGGTCAATACCTCGGATGCGGATATCGTCTCGGCTTTTGGCACCAGCGGCGTGCGGGCGGCGGTGGCCTGGAATCCGCAGCTTTCGGTTATCAAAAAGACGCCGCAAACCACGGAAGTCTTTAGCTCTTCGCAGGTTCCCGGCGAGCTGATCGACATGATGGTGGTCAATACCCAGACCCTGAAAGATAACCCGGCGCTGGGCAAAGCCCTGACCGGCGCGTGGTTTGAAATGATGGCCAAAATGAAGGCCGGCGATACCCAGGCGCTGAGCGCTATGGCCGCCGACTCCGGTACCGATCTCGCCGGCTACCAGGCGCAGCTCAAAACCACTCATCTTTTCTGGACGCCTGCCGACACCCTGGCGTTTATCGCCTCGCCGGATCTGGCGAAAACCATGCAGCGTGTGGCGCAGTTCTCCTTCGATAAAGGTCTGCTGGGCGAGGGGGCGCAGAGCGCGGACTTTATCGGAATGACCTTCCCGGGCAATGTCACGCTCGGCGATGCCGCCAACCGCAAACTGCGCTTTGACGACAGCTACCTGAAGCTGGCCGCCGCGGGCCAGCTGTAATGATTGCCGCCGGGAGACCACGCCATGCGCCACATTAACCGATATCCCCAAAAGGGGATGCGCCTGACGCTGATGCTGCTGCCGTTTGTGCTGCTGATCGCCGCCTGGTTTATGGGATCGGCGGTGCGGCTGGAAGCCAATCCGCAGGACAAGTTGCTGCCAGGCCTGTCGCAGATGGCGGCGGCCATCGATCGGATGGCGTTCACCCCGGATAAACGCAGCGGCGAGTATCTGCTGTGGGCCGACACGCTGATCAGCCTGAGCCGTCTGCTGACGGGCCTGGCCGTCTCGTCGCTCATCGGCCTCGGCATCGGTATCGCCGCCGGCGTCTTCCCGATGTACCGCGCGGCGCTGTCGCCGCTGATGACGGTGGTGTCAATGATCCCGCCGCTGGCAATCCTGCCGGTGCTGTTTATCGTCTTTGGCCTGGATGAGCTGTCGAAAGTGATGCTGATCGTCATCGGCATTACGCCGATGCTGGCGCGCGACCTGGAGCAGCGGGCGCGGGAGATCCCGGCGGAGCTGTTTATAAAGGCGCAGACCCTGGGGGCCAATAGCTGGACGGTGGTGCTGCGGGTGGTGCTTCCTCAGCTGCTGTCGCGGCTGATCGCTTCTCTGCGCCTGCTGTTGGGATCGGCATGGCTGTTCCTGATCTCCGCCGAGGCCATCTCCGCCACCGCCGGGCTGGGGTATCGCATCTTCCTGGTGCGGCGCTATATGGCGATGGACGTGATTATTCCGTATGTCATCTGGATCACGCTGCTGGCATGGCTGATGGATCTGGCGCTGCGTCAGCTGCACAAAGCCTGTTTCCCGTGGGCGGAAGGAGGCCGGGGATGAGTTTTATCGACATCAAAAACATCTGGCAGGAGTACGGCGACCACGTGGTGCTGGAGCGCATTAATCTGCAGGTGAAAGAGGGCGAGTTTTGCTCAATGGTCGGCGCGTCCGGCTGCGGTAAATCGACCTTTCTGCGTCTGCTGCTCGGTCAGGAGCAACCGACCCGCGGCGCCATCCTGCTCGACGGCCAGCCGCTGGCGGCGGAGCCGGACCGCAGTCGCGGCGTGGTTTTCCAGCGCTATTCGGTGTTTCCGCATCTCAACGTGCTGGATAACGTCGCCATCGGCCTGGAGCTGCCGGCGTCCCCGCTGCTGGGGCGCCTGTTTGGCGGCAGAAAGCGCGAGGCCCGGCAACAGGCCCAGCGAATGCTGGAGAAAGTGGGCCTGGGACACGCCCTGGATAAATACCCGGCGCAGCTCTCGGGCGGGATGCAGCAGCGGCTGGCCATTGCCCAGGCGTTCGTGATGCAGCCGAGGGTGCTGCTGCTGGACGAGCCCTTCGGCGCGCTGGATCCCGGCATTCGCAAGGATATGCATGCGCTGCTGCTCCAGCTGTGGAGCGAAACGCGCATGACGGTGTTTATGGTCACCCACGACCTGGCCGAAGGCTTCAACCTGGGCACGAGGCTGCTGGTGTTCGACAAAGTGCGCATCGACCCGCAGGCGCCCAACGCCTGGGGAGCGCGTATTACCTACGACATCCCGCTCAATGAAGCGCGGATGGCGCAACTGGCCGCCGGTAGCGACACCAACGTTTACGCATTAAGGAGATAAATTGATGACTGAACTGTTTCACTCCACCCCCAGCCTGCGCGAAGAGCGGCTTCCCGGCGGGGCGCACACCTCGCTGATTTTGCGCAAAGGGCAGATCCTGCGCATGACCGATCTCGACGGCGGGGCAAACGTCAGCATGATGATGCTCAATCCCCATGAGAAAAGTGAGCGGCTCAACCTGCCGGATACCCTCAAAGGACAGCATACCGCGCGCCTGAGCGCCGGGCACTGTTTCTACTCCGATATGGGCCGGGTGCTGGCCGGGATCGTCGCCGACAGCTGCGGCTGGCACGATCCGTTCGGCGGGGTCCTCAACGCCGGGGAGACGCACGACAAATATGGCGCCGGACGCTACCAGGAATTACGCAATGGCTTCTACCGCAACGGCGTCGATAACCTGCTGGTGGAGATGGGGAAATGGGATCTCGGTCTGGAAGATCTGCTGATGGTGGTCAACTTCTTCAGCAAAGTGACCGTCGATGACGAGGGGCGCTTTCACTTTGTCTCCGGCAACAGCCGCGCCGGGGACTATGTGGAACTGTATGCCCCGATGGACGTCCTGCTGGTCCTCACTGCGCTACCGCATCCTCAGGATCCGGCCACAGAGTATGCCCCCCGTCCGGTACAGCTGAGCTGGTATCAGGCCGACGATGAAGACGCGGCCACTCAGGCGCTCCTGACCCGCGATGAGAACCTGCGCGCGTTCCGCAATACCCAATTTTTTGCCCTGTAAGGAGGCGTTTATGACCCTTATCACCAGTCACCGACGTCCGGAAGAGGCCGTCTATCGCCATGTGATCCCCGCCGGGGAGCCGTGGCTGTTCGAGGTTAAACAAGGGCAAACCCTGCGTCTGCTCGATCTCGAAGGCAACCAGGCGATTGATACCCTGTTTTACAACGCCGACAACCCGCGCGAGCGCTACGATGCGCAGCGCACGCTGCGCCGCCAGGGTAACGCCTACCTCACCGCCGGCAGCGTGCTCTATTCCAACCTTGGCCGTCCGCTGATGACCATCGTGGCCGATACCTGCGGGCGGCACGATACCCTCGGCGGCGCCTGCGCCCAGGAGAGTAACACCGTCCGCTACGCCCTCGACAAGCGCTACATGCACAGCTGCCGGGATAATTTCCTCTGCGCCTGTCTGCATGATGGTCGTCTGCATAAGCGCGATATTGGCGCCAACATTAACTTCTTTATGAACGTGCCGGTGACGCCGGAGGGCGGTCTGACGTTTGCGGATGGCATCTCGGCGGCGGGAAAATACGTGGAACTGCGCGCGGAGTGTAACGCCATGGTGTTGATCTCCAACTGCCCGCAGCTCAACAATCCCTGCAATGGCTGGAACCCGACCCCCGCCGAGGTGCTGGTATGGAACTGACCCGCTGGCAGCGCTGGCGTTTGCTGGCCTTTCGGCTGTTCGCCGTTCGCGCCGACCGCCTGAACCACACGCCGACGCGCCACCTTTAAGCGCCGGTTCTCCCGGGGACGACCTCAGGGGAAGACGAATTGTTGCGGGACGACCCGCTTCGCTGTGAGTTCCGCTTATGTTTGATACCTTACTGATTGCCAACCGCGGGGCGATTGCCTGCCGCATTCTGCGCACCCTGCGCGCCATGCAGGTGAAGGGCGTCGCCGTTTACGCCGAAGCCGACCTGAGCAGTCTGCACGTCCGCGAAGCGGATGAGGCGCTGAGCCTTGGCGAGGGGCCGGCAGCGCAAACCTATTTAGTCGTAGAGAAGATCATTGCCGCCGCGCGGCAGAGCGGCGCCCGCGCCATCCACCCCGGCTACGGCTTTCTGTCGGAAAACGCCGCCTTCGCCGAGGCCTGTGAGGCGGCGGGACTGGCGTTTGTTGGCCCGACCCCGCAACAGCTGCGAACCTTCGGCCTGAAACATACCGCCCGCGCGCTGGCCAAAGCGGAGGGCGTTCCGCTGCTGGAAGGCAGCGACCTGCTGGCCGACAGCGAAGAAGCCTGCCGGGCGGCAGAGGCGGTGGGCTACCCGGTGATGCTCAAGAGCACGGCGGGCGGCGGGGGGATTGGCATGCGCGTCTGCCGCGACGCCCGCGAACTGAGCGAGGCGTTTGCCACGGTGCAGCGGCTGGGGCAAAACAACTTCAGCGACGCCGGGGTGTTTCTCGAAAAATATATCGAACGCGCCCGCCATCTCGAGGTGCAGATCTTCGGCGACGGGAAGGGGGCGGTTATCGCCCTCGGCGTGCGCGACTGCTCGCTGCAGCGGCGTAACCAGAAAGTGATTGAGGAGACGCCGGCGCCAAATCTGCCGGACGGGATGGCGCAGGCGCTGTGTAGCGCGGCCATTGCCCTCGGGAAAGCGGTGAACTACCGCAGCGCCGGGACGGTGGAGTTTGTCTACGACAGCGCGGCGCAGCGCTTTTATTTCCTCGAGGTCAATACCCGGCTGCAGGTGGAGCACGGCGTCACGGAGCAGGTGTGGGGCGTGGACCTGGTGCGCTGGATGATCGCCCTGGCGGCAGGGGATTTACCGCCGCTGAGCGAGCTGTCCGCCGGGCTACAGCCCCGGGGGCATGCCATTCAGGCGCGAATTTACGCCGAAGATCCTGGCCGCCAGTTTCAGCCTTCGCCCGGACTGTTAACCGACGTCTGGTTTCCGCCGGCGGACGGCGCTACCCTGCGCATCGACCGCTGGGTGGAGGCCGGCTGTGAAGTGCCGCCGTTTTTTGACCCGCTGCTGGCGAAAGCTATCGTCTGGCGCCCCAGCCGCGATGAGGCGATCGACGGCCTGGCGCAGGCCCTGGCGGAGACTCGCCTGTACGGCGTCGAAACCAACCGCCAGTACCTGCAGCAGATCCTTGGCTTTGCGCCGTTCACCGCCGGGGAACCCTGGACCCGCTGTCTGGAGCAACTGCGCTACCGGGCCGATACCGTGGAGGTACTCAGCGCCGGCACCCAGACCAGCGTCCAGGACTACCCGGGACGTCTGGGGTTCTGGGCGGTGGGCGTACCGCCCTCAGGCCCGATGGATGACCGGGCGCTGCGCCTGGGCAATCGTCTGCTGGGCAATGCCGAGGGCGACGCCGCGCTGGAGATCACCCTTAGCGGACCCACGCTGAAATTTAATACCGCGGTGCAGGCGGTGGTCTGCGGCGCGCCGCTGCCCGTAACGCTCGACGGCATCGACCAGGAGATGGACGGCGTCTTCTCTGTTCCGGCGGGGGCGACCCTCAGGCTGGGGGCGATAAGCGGGCCAGGCGTCAGAAGCTATCTCTGCCTGCGCGGCGGCATTCAGGTGCCGGACTACCTGGGCAGTAAAAGCACCTTTACCCTCGGTCAGTTTGGCGGCCACGGCGGACGGGCGCTGCGCGCCGGCGACGTACTGCATCTTGCGCCTCCGGCTGAGACCATGGAAGGCGCGGCGCTTCCCGCAGGGCTGCGCCCTGAGCTTTTGGAAGTACGAACGCTGCGGGTGATTTATGGCCCCCACGGCGCGCCGGAGTTCTTTACCCCGGCGTATATGGCGACCTTTTTTGCCACCGACTGGGAAGTGCATTTTAACTCCAGCCGCACCGGCGTGCGCCTGATCGGGCCCAAGCCGGTCTGGGCCCGCGACAGCGGCGGAGAAGCCGGGCTCCATCCGTCGAATATTCACGACAACCCCTACGCGGTGGGGGCGGTGGATTTTACCGGCGATATGCCGGTGATCCTCGGGCCGGACGGCCCAAGCCTCGGGGGCTTTGTCTGCCCGGTCACGGTGATCGAAGCCGATCTCTGGCAGCTGGGCCAGCTTAAGGCGGGGGATAAGGTGCGCTTTGTGGCGGTTGACGTCCCCACCGCCCGGCGGCTGGCGGCAGGCCGTCGCGCGGAGCTGGCGACCCTGCAGGCGCAGGACGTTGCCTGGCAGCCTGTGCCGCTCGCCTCGCCGGTGGTGATGACCTGCGGCGACGCTGACAAACGCCTGGTGGCGCGCCTCTCCGGCGATACCCATCTGCTGCTGGAGGCCGGTGAGGCGGAGCTGGATCTGGTGCTGCGCTTTCGCATCCATGCCCTGATGCAGGCCCTTGAGGGGCAATCCCGGGACGGGATCATCGATATCACGCCGGGGATCCGCTCTCTGCAGCTCCATTTCCAGCCGGAAACGCTGGCGCTGGAGACACTGCTGGCGTGGGTCCGCGAGGAGTGGGCCACGGTCTGCATGAGCGACGATCTGCAGGTTCCGACACGGGTGGTGCATCTCCCGCTCTCCTGGGACGATCCGGCCTGCCGCAAGGCGATCGACAAATATATGACCACCGTCCGCCCGGACGCCCCCTGGTGCCCAAGCAACCTCGAGTTTATTCGCCGGATAAACGATCTCCCGGATGAGCAGGCGGTGTGGCAAACGGTGTTTGACGCCAGCTATCTGGTGATGGGTCTCGGCGATGTCTATCTCGGCGCGCCGGTGGCCACGCCCCTTGATCCGCGCCATCGGCTGGTCACCACCAAATACAACCCGGCGCGAACCTGGACGGCGGAAAACTCGGTGGGCATCGGCGGAGCGTATCTGTGCGTTTACGGCATGGAAGGCCCGGGCGGCTATCAGTTTGTCGGCCGCACCCTGCAGATGTGGAATCGCTATCATGAGGTGGCCGATTTTGCCGGCAAGCCCTGGCTGCTGCGCTTTTTCGACCAGCTGCGTTTCTATCCGATCTCGGCGGAAGAACTGCTGGCTATTCGCCGCGATTTCCCGCTCGGACGCTACCCGCTGCGCATCGAGCACAGCACGCTGCGGCTGGCGGAGTACCAGCAGTTTCTCTCTCGCGAGGCGCAGAGCATTAGCGCATTTCGCGACCATCAGCAGCGGGCGTTTAACGACGAGCGCGAGCGCTGGATCGCCAGCGGCCAGGCCCATTTCGACAGTCAGGAGAGCGCGACAGAAGAGGCGGGCGATGCGCCGCTGCAGCCGGGGGAGCAGGGGGTGGAAAGCCCGGTATCCGGTAATCTGTGGCAGGTACAGACCGCGGCCGGCAGCCAGGTACGCGCCGGCGATGTGCTGGTGGTGCTTGAGTCGATGAAAATGGAGATCCCGCTGCTGGCGCCGTGCGATGGCAGGGTTCAGCAGGTCAATGTGCAGCCAGGCAGCGCGGTGCGTGCCGGGCAGCGGGTGGCAGTGATTATTGAGGAGAAGGCATGATGCAGCAGACGTTTGATTTACGCCTGGCGACTCTGGCGGCGAACTATCGTAACGGCCACACCACCCCGCGCGCGCTGCTGGCGGGGATCCGCCAGCGGGCGCAAGCGCTGGATCCCGAGTTTAATCTGTTTATCCATCTCCTGAGCGAAGCGGAGCAGGCGCCGTTTCTGGCGGCGCTGGAAGGCCATTCGCCAGACACGCTCCCGCTGTACGGGGTGCCGTTCGCCATCAAAGATAATATTGACCTTGCGGAGATCGTCACCACTGCCGCCTGTCCGGCGTTTGCTTACCGGCCGACGCAAAGCGCGACCATTGTCGCACAGCTGATTGCCCTGGGGGCGGTGCCGGTGGGCAAAACCAATCTCGATCAGTTTGCCACCGGCCTGAACGGGACCCGTTCGCCGTATGGTCGCTGCCGCAACGCGTACCATCCCGCTTATCCCTCCGGCGGCTCCAGCGCCGGCTCGGCGCTGGCGGTAGCCCTGGGCGTCGCCAGCTTCGCGCTGGGGACCGACACCGCCGGCAGCGGTCGCGTCCCGGCCGGGCTGAATAACCTGGTGGGCCTGAAAGCGACGAAAGGGGTGATCTCCACCGCCGGGGTGGTACCGGCCTGCCGCACGCTGGACTGCGTGACCTTTTTCAGCGCCACCGCCGACGAGGCCAGCCAGCTGCTGGCGCTGGTTGCCCGGGCCGATCCGCAGGATAGCTACAGCCGCCGCAATCCCCAGTGGAACAGTCGTCAGGCCTTCGGCAGGCCGTCCGCCGGGTTTCGCTTTGGCGTCCCGCGGGAGCTTAACTTCCTCGGCTGCCGCGCCAGCGAAGCGCTGTTCGCCCAGGCCGTGCAGCGGCTGACGGCGCTCGGTGGGGAAGCCGTGGCAATCGATTTTGCGCCTTTTCTCGCCGCCGCCCGCCTGCTGTATGACGGGCCGTGGGTCGCTGAACGCTATGCGGTGGCTGGCCCGTTGATTGAGCAGCAGCCGGACGCCGTGCTGCCGGTCATTCGCGACGTGCTGGCGAAAGCGCCTGATATCGACGCGACGGCGACCTTTAAGGCGATGTATCAGCTGCAGGAGTATAAAGCGCAGTGCGATGCTATCCTCGAGACGCTGGACTGCGTGCTCACGCCAACCTTTCCGCGGCCTGTAACGCTGGACGAGCTGGCGGCGGAGCCCATCGCCCGCAACGCCGACCTGGGCTACTACACCAATTTTATGAACCTGCTGGACTATGCGGCGGTGAGCGTGCCGTGCGGGTTTATGCCCGACGGACTGCCCTCCGGCGTCACGCTGTTCGGCCGGGCCTTTACCGATCAGTATTTGCTGAGCCTGGCCGACGCCTTCCAGCGCGCGGAGCGGCTGCCGCTGGCAGGCGGCGCGCGGCTGGAGAGCCCGCCGCCTGCGCGCCCCGCGGGCCATGATCGGATGGCCCTGGCGGTATGCGGCGCCCACCTGACCGGCCAGCCGCTGAATGGTCAATTGCTGGCGCGGGGCGGCCGACTGCTGCAGGCTACCCACAGCGCGCCGCGCTATCGGTTGTATGTCCTCCCGGATGGCAAGCGCCCGGCGATGGTGCGTGACGAGCCAGAGGGGGCCGCGATAGCGGTGGAAGTCTGGGCGATCCCCAGCGCTGAGGTGGGGTCGCTGCTGGCCGCCATCCCCGCGCCGCTGGGGCTGGGACAGATTGAGCTGGCGGACGGCCGCTGGGTGACAGGCTTTATCTGCGAAGCCGGGGGGCTGGGCGCGGCCACCGAGATCACCGCCTGGGGCGGCTGGCGCCAGTGGCTGGCCAGGTAAACGGAACACCCTCTGCGGTAGCGCCGCAGAGGGAACTTCCGCACCATCCGGGCGATGCCTCCCGGACGCCGAGCGACGGCCGGGGAAGGTTACTGATGGTGTGGGGCGGGATAAAACGCTTCCGCTGTCCATTGCGCTGATGGCTGGCGGTATTGCTGCCAGAACAGTTCGGCAATCTCCCGGGCTTCGGCGGAACCCGGCGTGACGTACGCCCCCACCGTCACGATGGAAAGATGAATATTCTGCGCTTTTAATAACGGAAAAAGGCCATGCGTCAGGTTAAGCAGCCCGGCTTTGCCGACGCTCAGCGTCAGATACTCCGGGTGAGGCTGAGTGGCAAACATCCCGCCAGTCAGCAGGATCGCGCCTTCTCCACGCGCGGCCATCAGCGGAGTGACCGCTTTGATGGCGGCATATACCGCGCCAATATTGGTGGTGAGATCCTGGATGAAGCCTGCCACCGACTGGGTCTCCAGATTACCGTCATGCATGGCCGCGGCGTTGAAGTGCAGCACATCCACGCCGCCGGTCTCCACCTCTACCTCGCGAATGAGTTCCACGATACTGGTGATATCGCTGGCGTCCGCCACGCGGCCTTCCGCGGCTAATCCAGACGCTCTCAGTTGGTCGGCCTGCGCCGCCACATAGTTTTTATTGCGTGAGGACAGCACCACCCGGAATCCCTCACCAGCAAATCGTGAGGCCGTCGCCATTCCCATCCCAGGACCGGACCCGATACTCAAAAACGTTTTCATGTGCTTCTCTCACTGTAGTTTGCAGAGCCGCTATGTTAATACCCTGGCAGATCGCTGATAATCAGCCTTATTTGCAAATGATTAATGTGCTGGGTGCAGGAATCATGTTCGATGATTTTGAAGAGCTGATGGCGTTTGTCTGTGTGGCCGAGACAGGGAGTTTTATCGGGGCCAGCCGCAGGCTGGCTCGGGATGCGTCGGTCATTTCCCGCCGGGTTAGCCACCTCGAGAAAAAACTGGGCGTCCGGTTGCTGGTGCGCACTACCCGTAGCGTAACGCTTACCGAAGCCGGAACCTGGTTTTTGCAGCGCGCCCGCGCGGCGCTGGATGAGCTCAGCGCCGCCAGCCGGGAGGTGGGGGACTTTGCTGCCACCCCGCAGGGAACGTTGCGGGTTTCGCTGCCGGTGACCTTTGGCCGGGAGCTGATTGCCCCGGTGTTTCCTGATTTCCTGCAGGCGTATCCGGATATTCGCCTGGATGCCCATTTTCTCGATCGACGGGTCGATATTGTCGCGGAGGGGTTTGATGCGGTGGTTCGCCTGGGGAGCGTGCGGGACAGTACCTTAACCGGGCGCGAGCTGGGGGCGTTTAGAAGTCAGCTGATTGCTTCGCCGGCCTATCTGCAACGCTTCGGTGAGCCGACTCATCCTGAGCAACTGGCAGCCCATCGGTGTCTCGGCTTTACCCACCATCCGGACTGGCCCTACTGGATCCTCGAAAATGGTCGGGAGCATATCCAGGTGACGCCAGCCGGCCCTCTCACCACCAATATCAGTGAAGCGCTGCTGACGGCGGTCATTCGGGCAACCGGGATCGCACTGCTGCCGGGGTGGATGGTTTGCCAGGCGGTGCAGCGCGGGGAACTGGTCCGCGTGCTGCCCGACTGGCGTAGCGCGGCGAAGGTCAGCGTTTATGCCCTGATGCCGCCCGGCACGCTGGTTCCCGCCAAGACCCGGGTATTTATCGACACGGTATGCCATCAGCTGGCGTCATCCCCGCTGTGGCAGGACGAATTGAAGCGATAAGCAGGGGGGGCCGATTGCGCAGAACGTTGATGGAGAAGGGCCTCGAAGTGTTCCTGCTGAATGTACGGAGCAATAAATTTATCCTCGGACAGATAATGCCCTGGCGGACTTTCTTCGTGCAGTGAGAAGGTTTAATCACTCGAATTAATAGTGAATATCAAATGCCAAATTGATATTAACGTTTATCAAGAAAGCCATTAATATCACCAATATGGAGGGATTATGAATTTAATTGATAGCGCTAAGAATGAAGAGCTACGGAATATTCGTTTTGTTTTAACTGATATGGATGAAACGCTGACCTATAAGGGCAGACTGCAGGCCAGAACCTATCAGAGTCTGGAAATGCTACAACATGCGGGCATTAAGGTTATTCCGGTAACGGCGGCCTCTGCCGGGTGGGCCGATCAGATGGCGAGAATGTGGCCTGTTGATGGGGTCATCGCTGAAAATGGAGGATTATTTCTTATCAGAAATAACGTCGGTGAGGGTATTAACAGGTATTTCTGGCATGAAGACAACAATCTTCTTAATCGAAAAAACATCAGCCATATTCTTATCAAGATTCGCCAGAAATACCCCTGGGTTGAGGTTTCTGACGATCAGGATTTTCGCCTGACGAGTATTGCTTTCAAACTTCCCAAAAATCATGAGCAGACCAAACAACTTATTGACGAATTAGTGGAAAATAAATGCAGCTATACCATTAATAATTTATGGGTACTGGGGTGGTTAGGGGGATATGACAAACTCGTCATGAGCAGAAAGGTGTTAAAGCAGTTTTATGCACTGGAAGAATCTGATGAACAAGCATCGGTTTTCTACAGTGGTGATTCGCTCAATGATGCACCTATGTTCAGTTACTACAGCAAAACGTTGGGAATGAACACGATCAATGACATAGCGCAAGTTATACCATCATTGCCTCGCTGGATAAGTCAATTTCCAGGTGGTGAAGGGTTTGTCGATGGCGCGAACAGAATTTTAAATGCTAAAAGGGCAAGCATCAGTTAAGTTGCCTTCTCCGCTCTGGCCGAATTAAACCGGCTACGTTCGTTGCAACAGGTCCGGTTGTTGTATGCGTTAGATAGAGAGCTTCATGTGGGGTACTTCCCGTTATCCAGGCGGAACGCCATTCACCTTGAATGGCTCATCATTCTTGTTGCAAAAATGTGAACACTTCAGTAGCCTTGTCTCTTTCGGAGACAGGAAATGCTCGTCACTGATTCACTTCTGGCTTACACCCTCGCTGCCACTCTGCTTACCCTGACGCCAGGTCTGGATACCGCGCTTATACTGCGCACGGCGACCGCTGAAGGCGGGCGCAAAGCCTTGCATGCCGCGTTAGGTATCGATCTCGGGTGCTTTATCTGGGGGGCGCTGGTGGCCTTTGGTTTGGGCGCGCTGCTGGCGGTTTCTGAGCTGGCTTATACCTTGTTGAAATGGTGCGGCGCGGGCTACCTTTGTTGGCTGGGCATCCAGTTGCTTCTGCGTCCGCGCCAGCAATTTGACAGCAATCCGGCAGCGGCAACCGCCACGAGCAACTGGTTTCTGCGTGGGATGCTGGGAAATGTGCTTAATCCCAAAATGGGCGTCTTCTACGTTTCGTTTTTACCTCAGTTTATCCCGGCGGGGCATTCCCCCATCACATGGACCTTTCTCCTGGTTACTATCCATGTATTGATTGGTACGCTGTGGTCGTTAACCCTGATTACCGCCACTCGCTATGCCGCGGGTATCCTGAAAAAAACGGCGGTAGTGAAATGGATGGATCGAACGACCGGCTGCCTGTTTCTGCTTTTTGCGGCGAAGCTGGCGATGAGCCGCCGGTAATAAAACAGGGGCCTTTGCCCCTGTTTTTGCGCTTTGCTCAGCTATCTTGAGGTACAGGCTCTACGATCCCGGCTGGGTCACACACTGTGCCGGATCAAACACCGTTTTCCAGTCTTGCTTCATATCAACGACGGTCCAGCCATGCGCTTTTGCCTGCGTTAATCCATCAATCAGCTTTCCGCTGGCTGGAGGATGACTATCATAGGCATATTCACGCACGGGATCCGTATGATGCACCAGAAGGCCAAAGGGTTTGACGTCAGGATTGGCGGCGGTGTACTGCAGCATGGCGAGATCGCCATCGCTATTGCCAAATGCCGCGACAGGGCGCTGGCCCATGAAAAGGTGGATCGCCACGGGTTTATTGGCTGCATCGTCATTGAAGGCCCCCGACATTGTCTTGGTAATTTTTGTCCCTTCATCAGATAACGCGAATTCGCCAAGCGAAAACGACCCGATCACTTGTTCAGGTGGAATACCGTACATCTTTTGCGACAGTACGCGCATAAAATCGATACCGCCGCCGGAGACAATCC
This sequence comes from Klebsiella sp. V115_8, assembly GCF_029967715.1. Lineage (NCBI taxonomy): Bacteria > Pseudomonadati > Pseudomonadota > Gammaproteobacteria > Enterobacterales > Enterobacteriaceae > Klebsiella > Klebsiella sp. V115_8. Next base: position 297,801 of record NZ_JASCAR010000044.1, on the reverse strand, counting down.
AGGTTTTGAAACCGTTGGCCCGCAGATATTCCAGTAGCTGACGCATCGGCTGATATCCCATCCGATCGTACTGGCAGCCAAAACGCGGGTCCTTATGCGATGAAACCCAGTTAGCAACGCGCTGATTAAAGTCATCTGTCGTCATGCCGCTGTGCGTCAGCGATAAAAGATGAATAAGCCCTTTTTCGCCGGAAGCGGCGACAGTTTTGATATCGTCTTTCAACACGGCCTGCACCAACGCGTCGCTAGACCACTCCTGGTGTTGCGGGGCCAGACGTTTGATCTCATCCAGCACGAACCGGATCTGAAACGTCAGCGGCGCTTCTGGCCAGAGGGTGCCATCATTATCAAATACGACGTAGCGTTTTTCGGCCGGAATAAACGTTGAGCGGTCTGGGTTGGTGGCACCTTGCACCCATTCTTCAATGGCGCGCTTGGCTGCCGTATCGTTCCATGCTGAGAGTGGATCTGCCACTGCGTTGCCGCAGAGGGCGAATAAAGTCAGAGCGATTAACGTACGCTTCATCGTGAACTCCTGTTATCCGGGGTCTGTCCCGGTAGCGAAAGTGGCTGCCAGAATCGGCGCCAACGGTGAGATAAGTAACGCGCGCTACGCAGCAAAGTGCGGCGGAAAATAAACATCAGCATGAGTAACGCGAGGCCGCCTGCGAGCATTAACGCATTCTGCCGGGTCAACGTGCCACGATCGCCCTTTAACGAGGATTCCGCACCGGCCGAGCGCGAAGCGGCAATTCGGTAGGTGCTGCCGGGGAGTTCAGCGGTTTGCCACTGCTGATGGGTTGTATCCCACCACCGCAATTTGATCGGCGGCAGCGTGACTTCCCCCGCAACAACAGGCAAATAGCGGAGCGTTTCCACGCGTTCCGCGCCTTCAAGATCCCCCCGACCCGAAGTCAGCAGACGATTTTCAGGCGGCAGACGCTGGGTATGGGTGCCGCTGATGGCATAGAGCAGCGGTGGGATTTGGGCGGGCATCACCTCCGTGGCTCGGACGGTGACGACGCGTTCAATAACGTCGCCGGCACGCAGCGTTTTATCTTTACCACTACGGTAAATATTGATCTTCTGGCTGAGCGAGAGACCTGAAGCGGGCAGGAAACGGTCTGGCTGTTCAATTCCTTGCGGCCAGTTAACCTGCGTTTCCAGCGCCGGTAGTTTGACCGTCACGGGCGCCTGTCCGGAGGCGGTTAACGTCATTTCAAAAGCCGGTAAACGCAGCTTACCTGCATCCCAGGCAGTGAGCTGGCGTTCCATGCGCACGCCGCTCCAGCTGGTTCCCTCGGCGTGACGGGTCAGCAGCTGATTGGGTTCGGCTTTGCTCGAGATATCGCCATTTTCGACCGGGAAACCGGGCCACTGCGGCGGCGGATTAAACCATGAGTCCGTCCAGAACGTCACCGCCACGCGCACCGGTTGGCCTGGGACAACGTGTTCGGGAGCAACCAGCTCGCGCGTGACCGTCATGGCTGCCTGACAGGGAAGCGCCGCCACCAGAATTAACCAGATAAGTTTCATTGGCCTTCTCCTGACTGAGTGCGGTAGAGACTTTCCAGCAGCCCCGAAGGCGAAACGGTCAGATTTTCGTACCACTGATTCACCTGCGGATTCCCTCCAGCAATGGGCTGAATGTCCTTTTGTTCAACGCCATCGTCGGGTTTCAAATCATGTTTAATTTCATCAGGTTTGTAATCGGCTTCTTCACCTTGCGCCGACTTTTTCTCGCGTTCTTTTTGCCGCAGTTGCATGATGATCGCGGCGATTTTGGCGCGGTTCCCCTGGGCCAGCTTCCAGTCCGGGCGCAGACTTAACGCCCGGTCATAGCTGTTTAGCGCCTGCTGCCACTGTTTTTGCTGGGCATAACTATTGCCTGTCCAGAGCAGGGTTTCCGGGGTTTGTTGCGCCTGGCGGAACGCGGCGGTAGCGGCGGGGTAATTGCCCGCCCGATACCATGCAATACCTTGCCGGAGCGGGTCGCTATAATGCTGGGCCGCGCGGGCATAATCCCCCTCGGCAAAGGCACGCTGACCCTGCACATCGGGACTTATCCAGGCATCAAGCCAGGCGGCATGGCCGGATGGCTGCCAGAGCAGCAGCGGCGCGATTAAAATCCAGCAAAAGAGCTGGCGTCGCCAGATAAACAGCATGACGAGCATAGGTATCGCCAGCATCCAGCCATCGTTACGCCAGTGTAAATCACTCCGGGCATTGTTCTGCGCGGTGACACTTTGTTGAATATGGCTCTGTATCACGGGCAGATCGTCATCATCGGTGGTCACCAGCGTGACGGGGATCCCCTCGTCTCGCACCTGCTCGAAGCGTTTAACATTCAGTCGCGTATCGGTTTCACTGGCGGCATATTTTTCAGGCAGCGCGCCCCCCTGAGCGGTTCCCGGCACCCAGATCTGCAGCGGTGTCTTTTGTGTGCCTAGCCATCTGGCGTCATCCGCACTAAGGGTATCCGCCACCAGAATAATGCTGCGCGGGGCGGTGGGCATATTATGCATGGCCAGTGAGATGGCATGCTGAAGTCCGGAACCCTCGCCAGACGGTAATAACGCGGGGGTTTGCGCATGCAGGAATAGCGAATAAAACGCCGTATCGACAGTGAGCGGGGTGGTTAGCCAGGCACCGGAGTTATACACCACCAGGCCAAATCGGGTACCCGGCATGCGCTCCATGAGGGACAGGATTTTGGTCTGCATCCTCTGATGGCGGCTGGGAGGCAGATCGCTGGCAAACATGGCGGTATCCTGTTGCAAAATCACCATCACGTTACTTTCCGTCGTCAGCGCGGCGGGAAGCTGACGCTGCCAGCTTGGGCCAGCCAGCGCGATGAGGCCAAGCATCGTCAGCCATGGCAGTACGCGGGTGAGCTTGCGCTGCCGCCCGACGATCAGCGCTTTCGCCAGCGGCTTGTCCATGATGCGCGACCAGGCGCTATGCCCGGCGGAGGGTAACCACCACAGCGCGATGGCCGGGATCAGCAGCAGCAAACGCCAGGGGTATAAAAAGTGAAAATCACTCATGCCGCTCTCTCCCTGAACGCGCGATACAGATTAAAGGTCAGCAACAGAAGCAGTGCGGCGGCAAGCGGCCAGGCAAAAAGCGGTATACGCCACGACCAGCCGATGCTTTTTACCTGCACTGGCGTAATCGCGTCAATTTCTTGCCAGACCGCATCCAGCGAAGCTCCGCTATTCTCTGCCGTCCAGGCGCGCCCACCGGTGGTGCGAGCTATATCCTGTAAAAGAGCGGCATCCACTTTGTCATCGCCGTCGCTGTTCACGTCGCCAAAGGCGATGGTGTGAACCTGTACGTGATGACGGGCCGCCAGCTGAGCGGCGAGGCGAGGGGTCAGTTGTGACGCGGTGTCGTTACCATCGGTCAACAGGATGGCTAATTTACTGGCGTCAGTATCGCCGCTGGAATCCAGCAGTTTCACCGTGACGCCCAGCGCGTCGCCTATCGCCGTCTGTTGTCCCGCCATGCCAGGCGCAAGCTGATTGATACGGGTTTCCAGCGCCTGTTTATCCTCACTGACGGGCGCGAAGGGCCAGGCGCTGTTGGCAAAAATCACCAGCCCGATACGATCGGATTTACGAGCCGCTACGAATTTTTTAACGGAGCTCTGTACCGCCTGCAGACGGGTGATACCGCCCGTGACGTCGTTTTTCTCCATAGAGCCGGAAACATCAAGAATCAGCATAATATCGCGCATCGGTTTTTCAGTATGCTGCGGCGGGGCAAGCAATTCCGGGCGGGCGAGGGCGCAGACCAACAGCGACCATACCAGCCAGAACAGCCAGGTGGATAGCTTCCCGCCATGTGCAGGTTGGTTGTTAAGCTGGAGTTCATTAATCAGCCCAGGCAAAAAAGGAACCCGGACATACTCTTTCAACGAGCGCTCTTTGGCCATCACAAAGCGACTTGCCAGCGGCAGGATCAGCAGCATCCAGGCCCACGGCCAGGCGAACTCCAGACGTGAGAAGAAGTCAGACATGGGGTAATCCTTCAAGCCAGGAGCGAAGCTGCATACGCAGCCGTTCGGTATCGCCATCACTGAGCTGGTTCTCTGGCTGACAGTAGCGTTCGCACAGCTGCTGGCGTAACGCGTCATCCAGCGGGACGTTTTGCAACCATTGGGCAGGATCCAGCGCGCCGCTCACTTGCTCCCGCGGCTGATGCACCAGCAAAATACGTTTCATCAGCAGCAGCCAGCTGTCTACCGTTTGCGGTTGAGCGAGAGCCGACAGCGCCTGGCGACGCCACAGGTTTCGCCGCCATCTGGCGATGCGGATGATGAGATAAATGAGCAACAGGGCGAGCAGGATACCGCCCAGTACAAACCATCCCGGCGGTAGGGGAAACCATGACGGTGAATCGGGAAGAACCGGTTCCGCCAGTTCGGGTATCGTAAATCCTTTCTCCAGCATCTATACCTCTTTTTGAAGCTGTCTGACTAGATCCCCGGCGACGACAATCTGCTTCACCTGCACGCCAAGTCGCGTGAGACGAGACGCCTGGGCTGAGAGTCGCGCCGTGATGCTTTGTTTGATGCCGTCCTGTAGCGCAGGCGAGAGCGAAAAGGCCGCCTCTTGCCCTTCATACCGGGCGGCCAGCCGCCCGTGTGCAGGCAGACGCAAATGCAGATCGTCGAGGATCACGAATGCACTCACTTCCCCTCGACGGCGCAGGGCTGCCAGCAGCGCATCGCACTCGTTATCCAGATCGTGAAAGTCGCTGATTAACGCGACCCAGCAGCCGGTTGGAATTAACGGAAGAGAGTGGCGCAGAATGGTGGCCAGCGAAAGTGGGTCAGGCGTTTCCCGCGGATAATTATCCGCCACGGCGTGGTTGTACTGCACAATATCGTCGAGAAATGCGGGAAGCGTACCGTTTGGCGCGCGGCATTTACGCAGAGAAAAGTCCCGATCGCCAAAGACAATGCCGCCTAAACGATCGCCGTCGTGCCAGCTGCGCCACGCCAGCAATCCGGCAGTTTTCGCTGCCGCGACGGATTTTGTCTGAACGCGCGTGGAAAAAAACATATCCCGTCGTTGATCAACCAGCAGAAAGACGGGGCGCTCTTTTTCTTCGTTATAAAGTCGGATCCACGGCGTACGCATGCGGGCAGTAGCCTGCCAGTCAATCAGCCGGACGTCGTCGCCGGGCTGATAACGACGCAGGCTGTCAAAGTTCAGCCCGCGGCCCTGCTGGCGTGATGTACGTTCACCCCCAAGCGCGCCAGGCGGGATCTGCCCTGGCGGATTGGCGATGGCTCGCGCCTCTGCGGCGAGCTTCAGCAGCGTTTCCCGGTCAATGCGAACGGCGCTACTCATTATGCCACCACGGCATCAAGCAGCATCCGCACGGCATCGTCCGGCGTGCAGTTATCCGCGCTGGCCTGGTAGCTGAGCATCAGACGATGACGTAATACCGCTGGGGCGATCTTTTTAATGTCTTCGGGCAGCACCGCGTCCCGGCCTTCCAGCCAGGCCTGCGCTCGCCCGCAGCGCTCCAGGGCCAGCGTGCCGCGAGGACTGATGCCAAACGTCAGATAACCGGCCAGCGTATCGCTCACCGACTGTGGATGACGACTTAAGTCTACCAGGTTGACGATATAATTTTCGACGGTCGGGGAGACGTGAATAGCGGAAATCGCCTGCCAGCATTCAGCGATTTCCTGCTGACTCAGCATGAGCGTATCGGTCTGTTCTGGCTGTGCTGATGCGGTACTCGTCAGTTGTTGATACTTTTTCTGCTGCTCGGCGCGCACCAGTTGCATCACTTTCTGTTCATTGTCTTTTGACGGATAGTGCACCAGTACCTTCATCAAAAAACGGTCCAGCTGGGCTTCCGGCAGAGGCCAGGTACCTTCCTGATCCACTGGGTTTTGCGTGGCCAGAACCATAAAAACACCGGGTAAAGGCCAGCTTTTGCCCGCCACGGTGACGTGACGTTCTTCCATGGCTTCGAGCAGCGCGGACTGCACGCGGGCCGAGGCGCGGTTGATTTCATCGGCGAGGATGATATTGCCGAACACCGGGCCGGGACGGAAGCGGAACTGATCCTCTTCACGGGTGGCGTTTTGCTGATAAATTTCGCTGCCGGTGATATCTGAGGGCAGAAGATCAGGCGTGAACTGAATACGACGGTAATCCCCCTCAACGTGGCGGGCAAGTTCGCGTACCGCGCGCGTTTTCGCCAGGCCCGGTAATCCTTCAAGCAACACGTGTCCGTCGCACAACAGGGCGACTATCAACATGCGCACCAGTTCTTCCTGACCGAGAACCTGTTCGTTCATGCGTTGCTCAAGCTGCAATAACTTCTCTCGATTTATCATCGGCGTAGCCCTGCAAAATCACGTTTAATTAAAGTGGCGATGCCCACCAGGATCGGCTCGGCATAGTTGAAAAAGGCCTTAATGCCCGGGCAAAGATAATTCAGTCCCAACTCGCCGTCCGGTGCGCGCACCAGGCGGTTTTTCGGGCATTCGCCCCAGCACAGCTTCAGATAAGGGCAGGCTTTACAGTAGTTGGGCAGCGTGTCGCGCTTGCCCATGCCAAACGCTTTCTGCCGTTCGGAGAAAGCCAGATGCGAAAGCTGAGCATGCTCAATGTTGCCGATCTGATATTCCGGGTAGACATAGTGATCACAGGAATAAATATCGCCGTTTTTCTCAATCGCCAGCCCTTTTCCGCAGAATTCTGAGTGGGTGCAAATTTGCGCCGGCATTCCCATTGTCTGGGCGACCGCCGTTTCAAACAGATTGACCTGCACGCGGCCCAGGTCGTTATTCACCCACTCTTCAAAAACGGCAATCAGAAACGTGCCCCAGTCTTCCGGGTCAACCGACCAGTCGGTAACAATGGAGTCGAGGTCGCCGGGACGCGCGCGGCGGCTACCGGTGAGCGGGATGACGTCATCCTGCCAGAATTGCGGCGCGGTTTGTTTGAAATCAACAGGTTCGACGCAAGGATTAAACTGTACATAGGTCGCACCCAGTTCGCGGGTGACGAAGCGGTACACTTCCAGCGGAAAGCGGGCGTTGGTCCGGTTTACCGTTACCAGCGCGTTAAATGGGACGCCGTGACGCTTCAGGGCCTCAACGCCCGCCATCACTTTGTCAAATGTCGGTTTGCCGCTACGGGTCACGCGATAGCGGTCATGCAGTTCTCGTGGGCCATCAATAGAGAGTCCCACCAGAAATTGATGTTCTTTTAGAAATTCAGCCCATTTATCGTTTAACAACACGCCATTGGTTTGTAAATCATTCTCGACACGCTGTCCGGGCTTCTGGTACTGCTTCTGAAATTTCACAACCTTCTGGAAAAACGCTAACCCCATCAGCGTGGGTTCGCCGCCTTGCCAGGAAAATACCACCTGGTCACCGTCCTGACCGTCAATATACTGGCGAATGAAATTCTCCAGCACCTCGTCACTCATTCCGGTATGTCTGTCCTGATGCAGAAGCTCTTCTTTGTGCAGGTAAAAACAGTAGGAACAATCGAGGTTGCAGGTTGAGCCGGTTGGTTTAGCCATGACATGAAAGCGGCGCTTGTATTCTGGCCCTTTGCCGTCATATTTTTCCGCCGACGGAAGCGCCTTAACGGGTAGTGTGGTGCTGTACTTCATATAGCAGACCCCTGAACAGAAAAACAAACAAAGCGCAGATTGACTGCTCTTCAAAGCACGAACAGACTGCCGGGGCAGTCTGTCCGCAGGCTTTCATCATTTATTGATATTAGAGCCTTGTTCCAGCATTGCCGAAGCATCAGAGATCGTGAATGAACCTGGCTTCTGACGTGGCGGGAACTCCTTAAAGGTGGCCAACATTTCTTTGGCGTACTTCTGCGCGCCGCCCATCAGGAACATACGATCGTAGAACCAGGAGTTGTATCCCATACCGTCGCTGCCTTTCTCCAGCGGGTCAACTTCGAGATCAAAGATCATTGGCGCACGCAGTTTGGTGAACGGATAACGCCACAAATCAAGACCGGTATGCTCCTGAATCATGAAATGCGCTTTCCAGCGTCCGTAGCGCATAGCCAGCAGATCGCCGTCATCGCTCCAGTAGAAGAATTCTTTACGCTGATCCTCGCCTTTGCCCTGAAGGAAGTCGAGCTGGTTATAGCCGTCGAGATGAACTTTATAAGTAATAGATGGCGTTTTATAACCTTTTAAAAGCTCTTGTTTGATATTAGGGTTACCCGCTGCGGCAATAAGGGTAGGGAACCAGTCGTAGCTGGCAAAAATATCATTAATTAGCGTGCCTGGTTTAATATGACCTGGCCATTTGATCATCGCAGGGACGCGGAAACCGCCTTCCCAGCCCGTATTCTTCTCGCCACGGAACGGTGTGATACCGGCATCTGGCCAGGTCGCGGTCATGGGGCCGTTGTCAGTGGTATAAATGACGATCGTATTGTCTTCAATGCCGAGATCTTTAATTTTCTTCAGCACTTCGCCAATCATTTTATCGTGTTCAACCATGCCATCGGCATAGGTCCCAAGGCCCGTTGCACCAATGCTGGCATCTTTCAGGTGGGTTTTATTGTGCATCCTGGTGGTATTGAACCAGGTAAAGAACGGTTTGTTGGCCTTAACCTGGCGCTCCATGAAGTCATTATTCGCAGCCAGGGTCTCTTCATCCACGGTGCCCATACGCTTCACCGTTAATGGACCCGTATCTTCAATTTTGCCGTCTGCGGTACTCTTAATTACGCCGCGCGGACCAAATTCCTTACGGAAGGCAGGATCTTTCGGATAGTCTGAGTTTTCTGGCTCTTCTTCGGCATTCAGGTGGTAAAGGTTACCCAGGAATTCATCAAAGCCGTGAGCGGTCGGCAGGAATTCATCGCGATCGCCCAGGTGGTTTTTACCAAACTGACCGGTAGCGTAGCCCAGCTGCTTAAGGATGTTCGCAATGGTTGGATCTTCTTTTTGCAGACCCTGAGGTGCGCCCGGCATTCCGACTTTACTCATCCCGGTGCGGAAAGGCATCTGGCCGGTAATAAACGATGAGCGTCCTGCGGTAGAGCTTTGCTCAGCGTAATAAGAGGTGAACTTGGCGCCTTCGGCAGCAATACTGTCGATATTTGGGGTTTTATATCCCATCATGCCTTGGTTGTAGGTACTCAGGTTCCAGTAGCCGATATCATCGCCAAAAATTACCACAATATTTGGTTTAGCGGGATCTTGTTTCGGGGCATTCTCTGCGGCGGTCGTTGCGGGTGCTGCATGGACAGTGGAAACCACGCCAGCCGCTAACGTCAGCATGCTGGCAATCACGGTCCTTCTAAAGGGGACACTTTTTTGCATTAGGGACACTCCAGTCTTTATGATGGCAAGTTGAGTATAGACGGGTAAAAACGCTTACATTAATTTTAGTAATAAAATTAATAGGCTTGACGAAAAATCACGTATCGTCAATGAAATATTACTAGCGGTTATAGTGAATTCTCTGTCACTCATCGGAAAACCAGATTAATTCAAAAGCGCGACTATATAAAAGGAAATGTTGTTTATTAATAAATTAGCGGCGCTACGGCATCCCGCGTCAGTTACGAAGCATCACTTCCATCGTTGCGTCAAATAAATGGAAGGAAAATCCGAATATCCCTTTAACTTATTATCATGCAAAAGTTTAGTGTATTCATGCTGAATCGATTAAATAATCGTATTATTTTATAGACTACGTATTATGCATTACTGGTGAAAAATGTTATCCTTTGGGCAATATTGATGTGAACTCACTTTCAACATCGAAATAGTCGGTTGTATCCGTTAGTCGGCGGGGGGAGAGATATAAGATAGGCGAACAATATCTTCTGGTGCGTATTGCAGAAGTGAACGGCTAGTCTATGCTCAATTATTAAAGAGAAATAGTTCAAAACTTTTCAGAACAATAACAACAATGTTTCGTGGGTTGAGGGTGGAAATGAAGCAAATTCTGTTCATTTGTCTGGCGAGCTTGTTCACGATAACAAGTTTCATTTCGCATGCCGCAGAGCCACGACAGGAGGCGACGCCGCAAGAGCGTGCCCGTACGGTATATATCTTTCATCAGCCGATAGTCATGCTGCAGGCTAAATTTGGACTTACCACGCCGGAAGAGCGGGTATTGCGAATTAGAAATACGCTGCGGAATTTCACTGAGGAGGATGTTCGCCAACCTCTCAAACTGGTATCTGTTACCCGTTATAACCAGCCTGGAAAACTCATCGTGATGAACGGTAAGCCAGTTATGCTGCTTACCGAAGGTGATCTTGACGAAGGGGATGACCTCACACTCGATCAGGCCGCGCAGCGGGTTATGGCGCGTATGGAGGCACAGAGAACCGCTCTGCGCGACCAGTATAACCGCAGCTGGCTGGTGCTTTCCGCCATAAAAGCCGTTGGAGGTCTGCTTGGGCTAGTCGCGCTTTGGTACGGTGCATACCGCTCATGGCGCAGGGTAAAACATCTATTTCGGCGACGTATCATCGAGAATCGTAGCTGGATCCCCCAAAGCTGGCGACGCTTTATCGGTGCTATCGAAGCGCGACTTTATGCCATATTCATGATCTTGCTGGGCGTCATAGCACTGTATGTCTGGCTGAGCTGGGTATTAAGCCTGTTCCCATGGACACGCGTATGGGGAGCCTCACTGGGCGATTGGTCTGTGCGCGCTTTTCAGGGCATAGCGCTTGCTGTGGTATCTGCCTTGCCGGGCCTGATGATCGTGCTGATTATTTTTATGCTAACCGCTGTGATTTTGAAACTGCTTAAAGTGGTTCTCAATCAGGTGGCAGCAGGGCGTTTGCAACTTCCTGGCATTCATCCGGAAACGGTCGGGGCGACTCGTAAACTGATCGCTGTGGTGGTATGGCTGTTTGCGCTGTCAGCAGCGTACCCCTTTTTGCCTGGCGCTAACTCGCTCGCGTTTAAAGGGATCAGCGTCTTCTTTGGTCTGATGTTGACGTTAGGTTCCGCCGGGGTGATGAACCACGCCATGAGCGGTCTTGTACTGATTTATTCCCGTGCGTTGCGCAAAGGCGATGTCATACGCGTGGCCGATAACGAAGGGCTGGTGAGTGAAATTGGTATGTTGGCCACCAAGATCATTACCCGAGAAAATTACGTGGTCACGGTGCCTAATGCGGTGGTTGTGAGTGGAAAAATCACCAATTTGAGCGCACATGCTCACGGTGGTGGCATCAACCTGACCATCAGCGTGACGATTGGTTATGACACACCCTGGCGACAGGTTCATGCCATGCTAGAGCTCGCCGCCAAACGGGCAAGCTCAGTCGATCCGGCTCAACCACCGCTGGTACGCCAGCTCAGTTTGATGGACTGGTATATCGCCTATGAATTACAGGTACAACTGAAAGCAGGGCAATCATTAGCCGCAGCACGCAATGAGCTTTATAGCCATATTCAGGATGTATTTAACGAATTCAATGTACAGATTATGTCTCCGAATTATGTTATGCAACCTGAGGGTTCAGTCACTGTTGCCAAAGAAAACTGGTATTCAGCCCCGGCGGTTCCTCCTGATGGCAATAAAAATGTGAGTGCGTAACTTATTTCCGTCCTTCCTGACAGAGAGGGACATTTTGTAATATAAATTGGCAGATAGCGCATGAAAAAATTGATACTGGTATGTTTTGGGCTCCTTATTTCGCAGACCACGCAGGCGAGCGCACTCTACTTCTACGAAATTGGCACAGAAGATACGGCACTGGCAGGCGCAGGGCAGGCTGCTCGCGCTCAGGATGCATCAACGATTGTCACCAACCCGGCCGGGATGACTCGTTTGCCTGACCATATGTTTACCGGGGGAGTTCAGGCGATGGACGGTGATGTATCTTATTCACTTAACGATGACGCCGGACGTAAGAGCCCTGGGGATATTATGCGCTTCTTCCCTAATGCCAGCGCATTCTATGCGCAAAAAATCAATGATGATCTCTATGCTGGCCTCGGCATTTACGGCAACTATGGCCTGGGGATTGACTTTGGTCAGTGGGCTGGGGACAGATTAATCAAGAAAAGCACCATGGTGGCGATGACACTCAGCCCTTCAATCGCTTACAAATTAAGCGATAGAGTGTCTGTGGGCGGCTCTGTAAACATCAACTATGGCTTCCTGTCATTAACACGTAACGTCGATAATACTGATGAAACGCAGAAGGATCACGACTGGGCGTTAGGGTATCGTCTTGGCTTGCTGATGCAGCTGACGGAACAGACCCGACTTGGTATAGCATGGACGAGTAAGACAGAATACGATTTTGATATTGATGGTAAGGCGCGCTTGCCGAATTTAGCCAACGTTGAGTACGAGCTTCCTGTCTCAGCGCAGGTACGCGCGCCTCAGCAAATTATGCTGAGCCTGGTGCATGATATCAATAAACAATGGTCGGTGATGGGCGATCTCGGTTGGCAGGACTGGAGCCAGTTTGGCGCCCCACAAATTGCCGTGGCGGGGCAGGAACTGGATAAAAAGAGCCGTCTGAAGGATTCCTGGCATACGGCATTAGGCGTGCAGTACCGTCCTACCGAACAATGGCGTCTCAACGCTGGTGTTGCCTTTGACAGCACGGTATACGATTCGCAGAGTGACGTAGCGCTGACCTTACCGACGGGTGATGAATGGCGTTTTGCTACAGGCGCCCAGTACCAGATTACACCGCAGAGTAATATTGGCGTCGCCGTCTCCTACTTGCATATGCAATCGTCTCACGTTCAGTCGCCTGCTATCTATAGCGGTAGCTACAACCACCCATATTTATGGTTTGCTAATGTAAACTATAGTTATCAATTCTAATGGGCTGATGTCTTTGCCGTGCAATGCGCGGGGAGGGATGCACAAATGATTTTTTGTGCCCTCGTAAAGGGGCATCACCGCCTTTGTACGGTGGGTGTGGCGTTTATCCTGAATCAGTTTGATTAATTCGCCTGTATATCCTGAGCGCTGGTTATCCACGATCCCTCGGGTCTTTTTTTGAGACCCGGGGGCGATGGTAAGTGGCGCTGGGAAGACGTTCGACGGTCTGTTTCTGTGACTTGCCAGCTATCATTAATTTACATTTATAAAGCCCTTGGGCCAGTCGCTATTTATTGTCAGTTTATTGAGCAGGAGCATTAACTCATAATCGCTATGTAAGTTAAATTTCCTCATCACCATATATTTATGCGTATAGACCGTTTTCTCACTCACCATCAGTTCTTCGGCAATTTGCATGACTGACATTCCCTCATTTAAATAGCTCATGATGCGGATTTGCTGTGGCGACAGTTTGGTAAGCTGGCAATCACAACATGACCCGGTTGAGTGCCGATAATTTGTCTGCTGCAGCCGGTGCCAGGCGGTATGCATTGCTGTACGTAACTGCGTCACGGAATGTCGGCGAGAGAGAAAGATAATATCCTGAAAGCAAGAGGGTAGCGCTGAGACACGCATGTCATCATCAACAATACCAATCACAATGCTTTTTTTTCGACTCCGCAGCTCAGGGCGGCAAATAAAACATTCTCCTGGGCATAATGCCAGCACAATAACGTCCGCTACCTTCACGCTTTCTGAGGTAAAGTTAAAGATGAAATTAACTTTAGTGTTGTGCTGAGAAAAGAAATCATTAAAAAAAAAGGTCAGCCCACGCCTAAAGAGGGTATCCCACTCTTTTATTACAATGTTAACCATTTACTATACCGAAACATAATTATTAAGCGCAGCTGCATTGGGGGAATAATAGACGCAGCTTTTTTACCCTGTTAGCTTCCTGAAGGGGATGACGACTCACGCGCCTATGACCCGCTATAGCCAGCGACCCGTCAGTTGTATTGCATTGTCAAAACGACAACGGCATGAATGGAACCTGGCGTCGGCCTTCCCGCCACTGAGGTCACCATGGCGCTCATCGGAATCGTCGCCGTTCTGTCTGCGGCAATATTTTGCGTGATGCTGGATCCGCTGCCCATCAACAAACCTGTAGTAGCGTCAGACATCGCAATGGCCACACGGGTTGCCGTGCCACTGTTTTGGTAATAATTCATGCCCGCTTCCGGGTCAGGCGTTCCGCTAAAACGGGTTGTCACGCTTAGCGTACCCGGCGGACAGCGGGTAAACAGGAGATTAAAGGTAACCGGATCGGAAGATGACCCGGGGGTGAACATGTTTGTTGCCTGGATATTACCAAGATCAACATTCATATTTTCACTCCCCCCGTTAAAGACGCAGGGTGCTGCGATAATCCGACCTGTGACTTTGATATCGACGTTGTCTGCCGACAACGCAGGCAATACTATTGCGCATGCCATCAGCAACACGAGTTTATTTATTTTCATTTAACAGCCCTTATTGATAGGTAAGACTCAGCGTTGCGGAGGCATTGGCGATGCCGGTGGTTACCGTTGTATTGGTCTGATAGTAGCGTGCGGTTAACGGAAACATCTCCTGGCCGCCATTGGTTCTCTTCAGAACAAGATTATTGCCAAGGATGAGAGGGGTATTGTTATAAACCAGCTGCACGCCAACCCCCTGTGCGACGCCTGCGCTTCCCTGACCGGTTAACGCCAGCACGGTATTATCGCTGACGTCTGGATTTTGTGCCCCGGAGAGCATGACGTTAATATTGGCTCCGGCGTCACAGTCCAGAATGAGATTCTGCGTTTTCTGCGCATTAGCGGGGGTTGATCCCACCGCAGAACCAAACTCGCTGACCAAAACGTCCCCCAGTTCAAATACCATATTCGACGTTGTCACCGCGCATGCCACCTGGGTAATAGATCCGGTCCCCGCATTGACGGGGATCTCAGGAGCTTGTTCTCCGCCGAGATATTGCATCGTAAAGGCGACAAACGATGCCAGTTGCCCCGTTACTGAGCCAGATGTAATATCACCAATCTTCCAGAATTGTATAACCGGCTGATAATCATGAATAACCAGCTCGCCTGGGTTTGAAGACCAACTGGACATTGAAGCGTTACCGCGGTCAATATAATCGGTGCCGCTATACGTCGACGCGCCTGCTTTGGAGTTCATGTAAAAGCCAAAAGAAATACCCACCCCAGGCACATTGGTTTGATAAACGCGCCGCGCGCCGTACGTCGCGACATAGGGTAAAATAGCGCTTTTCATTCCTGAGCTAGACCCTTCATTGCCGGTTGTGACGCAGGTATAAGCATGTGCTAAAGAGCCATATATCTCATTGCTTATCGCCTGGCCAACGGGAACATCGCGCTGAACGATAATATTGCCATAATCCACGGTATAGGGAGAGCCGATGTAAGTATAATCACAACAGAAGCCACTCAATGGAAACAACACAGCCAGCATTAATAATGCAGATCGGAAAAGTCGCATACCTATGCACCTGATATAAAAATTCATTTCAACGTTATCGGCAAACAGCATTATCGATAATCACATCGTTATTCAGCTTCGTCATGTTTATCGAGTAATGAACCCTGCAGGTGTTTGCGGATTGATTTCCCCATTTCACGGTCAGGTTTACCTCGGGATCGAGACCCGTCAAATAGACCTGTCCGCTATCACCCACGATAAAACTGTTATGATCTGTTCCATCAACGCTGGCCATTGCGCCAAACGGCACTACCTGGCCGTTTCGCTGGCTCAAGGTCATCAACATGCGAACGCCTACGCTTGCCCGATAATTCGCCCTGACAATCGCGCCACGCGTAGGAACCACGGTTTTAACCGTTTGCTCTAACTCAACGTTAGCCGGTAATGTATCGGTGATTAATGACACATCATTTTTGCGATAAGGCATTAAGTTAGAGGCAACCGTATATCCGCGATAATCGGTTGTCGCTCCGGTCATATTCTGGATGCCTACGCCGGCAGCCCCGGGGGCGGCAATCAGCACGTTGGTTTCACCCAAGGGCTGAGAAAACGTCAGGCCATTGGCATGCGCAACCACACCTCCCTGAATCCCATAATTCAGACGATCGGTATTTTTGTCATAGCTGTACCCGGCTGTGATTTCGCCATAGGTGCCGCGATAATCACCATTCATATTGCCGGTGTAGGCCGCATCGTGAGTGCCGAAACCCTGTTGAATATTCCAGTTGAGCGTATTATTCGGCAAAGCAACGCCATTTAACCCAGCGCTGTGTGTCGTACCGTTATTCTTGCTGGTATTCATGCCATAGTTTGCCCATGTCTGCGGCAACAGTTTTTCCAGGGGAATGCTGATATTCAGCGCCAGCATCTGGTTTTTATCGTCGCTCTGGGGTGAGCTGTACGATCCCGCGCTCCCATTCTTACTCAGCGTCCAGGTCAGGCCATAACTGATACTGTGCCAGTAGTTGTTATACCCAACGCTCCATGATTCCATCGCCTTACCCGAATTCCAGTAATCTTCACGCGCGGCGTTCAGCATCAACGATCCCAGATGGTCTCCCAACCCCTGGCTCAACGTCAGCTCTGCACGGTTGCGGCGTCGGTCCTGAAGCGCCTGACTGTCACCGTAAGAATCCAGGACCTCTTGCATGCCATAGTAGCCGCTGGTCGAATAGCGGTAGCCGGCAATCGCGAAGTTGGTGCCCGTTGCGGCAAAATTTTTACTGTATCGAGCCCGCCATGATTGCCCCCTGGATTTCGGCATATTTTGCGGCGTGGACCAGCCCTGGGTGATATCGCTGGAGATTGCGCCAAAGTTACCCATGTTTTTACCGACGCCCGCGGCGAGGGACTGGTACTTACTCGACTCCTGTAATCCGCCGTAAAACGTAAAGCCATAGGGCAAGCCGAGAATAACGCTCATCTGAGCAAAGGGCGTTTTGTCCACGCTGCCGTTGTAAGAACGATATTGGCCGCCCGTTAACGCATATTTTATTCGGCCTTCACGCTGTAATACGGGAAGGGAGGCAAATGGCACGCTAAAGTGCTGCTCACTGCCATCAGCCTCTTTAATAGTGACATCAAGATCGCCGGCGCCGCCGGTAGGATACATATCCGTGATTTCAAAAGCCCCCGGCGCCACAAAGCTCTGGTATATCTGATAGCCATTCTGGCGAATTATCACCTGGGCATTGGTCCGGGCGATACCACGCACCACTGGGGCATAGCCCTTGAGGGAGTCGGGCAGCATGTCATCATCGGAGGCAAGTTGTCCTCCCCGAAAAGGCATGCTGTCGAAGACATCTGCCGGGGCAGAGCTATCACCCAGCGTGAGCTGCGACTGTAACGGGATTATCGTACGCTGAGCATAGGTATAAACCGTCTTCCAGGCATCGTGACCCTGTGAATCGCGCGACCAGGTGGTGTAATTCCTTAACCGCCAGGGGCCAATATTCACGCCAGGACGCAGGTTGGCATACTGATTATCGCTGGTGCTGCTGTTGCTATTTTTTGCCCAGTTATTGGCCCCACTCAGACTGTAGTTGAGCAGGGCGGCGTTAATCCCTTGATCCCAGCGATCCGGCGACACCGCTCCGCGCGCTTGCGCTGATAGTGCCGCTTGCGGAATGCTCAATACCAGACGCTGCATGGCAAACTGGAAATCCGTACTGGCCTGAGGGATCGCGGACAGGTTCGCACAGGATGTTTCGCCTTTTAACGCGGGAAAAAGTCCAGTCTTCACTCCCCAGCTTTCTAATTGCTCAATGGATAAACAGGGGACTAATTTGTCATCACCGCCAGGCTCTTTCAGCAACACAAACCTGATATCGCGGGTATCAACTAACCGATCGTCCAGGACGATATCAACATGATAATCCCCGGGAGCTTGCGCGCCCGATTCAAAACCAGAAAGATCGACTTTTTCTGTCCCCGGATTATCCAGTTCAACCAGTTCTGGATTAAAAAAATCGCGACTATAGCTATTTTGCGTATTACCGAAGAGCGCGATGGTTATCAATAATGCCAACCGTGGAGAACGTGCTTTTATATAATCCATTGCCATCATCATAAATCCCACTCAGTGTCTTTTCGCCGGTCTACAGACTGGCTTTGTGTTCTGCCCCGGGACTGCCATAATCATTGATAATTTTGAATGTCACTGGCCCGCCCGTTACGCCGGAGGGTAAATCGAACGTCGCTGTGCTACCGGGTAATACATAACTGACATCGGGTAATTTTTTACCTGATAGTGAAATGTCGTTAAAATTCATGACATGCCGAGTCGGATTGTTTACCTGTATCTTATTACCGACGCGTTGCCAGCGTAATTTATCGACCTGCTCTTCAGGGGATGCGCCTTTCATTGCCGCCGGACGGTAGATGAGCTTGATTCTGGTTTTAATGGCAATTTGCAACGTATTGTCAACTTTAGCTGCAGAGGGTATGGCTTTTATATTAAGCCAAAATAAGCTCTCTTTATCCTGAGGTAATGCTCCGGTGGCAACAATGCGCTCGACGTTTTGTTGGCCATTATTCAGTCGATATAACGGCGGCGTAATGATGAAAGGCGCCTTTTCGGCACCGCCACCTGGCGTTTCGATCCAGGACTGGATCAGGTAGGGGGTTTTATCAGGATTATTTATGCCAATTGAGGCTTCTTTTTTATTACCATCAAAAATGACCCGCGTACCACCAATAACGACACCGGCCTGAGCAGCGGATAAGCCAATACTCAATATCGTGGTGGTAAGCAAGATACTGCGAAGAACATTCATTTTAGACCTCTGAAACATGGGGCCGTATCGACCCCATCAGCTTTTCTGGACAGAAAATCAGTTATATACAATGGAGAAGTTAGCAACAGAGTTGGCCGTACCCGGCGTTACTGATGCCGTGGTGGAGATATATTGCGCGTAGAATTTCAGCGTATTGTCCTGGGTGCTGCTAAGGGTGTAGTTATAGCTGTTCTCACCGTGTAAAGGCAGGTCGACTTTATCGGCGGTCATCAGGTTAATCGCCACCCCTGACGCCGCACTGGAGGTTGAGGTATCAATAGCCAGCAGGTTAGGGTTGGTCAGATCGGGGGTGCCATCAAAGCGTACTTTTGTCGAAGTCACTGTGGTTGGGCAGTTTTTAAGCACGATATTAAAATCCTTTGCAGCCGCTTTTGCGCCACTGTTCGGAAATTCAGTTTTATAAAAGTTACCGAGATTGACCTGCTGGTTTTGCGATGCCACATCGACTTCACAGGCAGTATCAAGAATATTGCCGACGAAATTCACGGTGCCAGCGGCAGCAAAAGCGTGAGACATAGACAGCGCTGCAGTTGCGGTCAAGGCAACTAAAACAAGACTCTTTTTCATTACGTTGTTTCCTTATTAACTTGGTTTGCCACTTATATTCAGGCAATAGGGTGCCGATGAGCGTTACACTCTTTTTGTACCAGCGCCTTATTTATTACTGTGCAGCATGGCAGCCATAATTAATTACGGTAAGATCATGAACTGTTCTGCTGGTTGGCTAAAATTTATCTAATCACTTTCTTAAACTCAAATGATTTGTGGGTCTATAAGTAGACTCTCACTTAACGAATAAGTAACATTCCTTTTTTTATTGTATTTATTAAGGCCCGGTCTATTTTTAGACTCAAAGGTCATGAGGCACAAAATCAATTACTTAGGGTACATCTTTAGCACGGTCTACTTTTGGACCCTAAACTAATATTTCGCGGTTTCTTCATTTTTAAGATAATTCGTCGGGTCGATCAATAAAGCGATCACCGTAGAGGAATTGAGGCAGCATATGAACACGCGCTTAACCACCCCGGAAAACCAGGACAAATCAATTGCCCTGGAATTAAAACCATTTCGGCACATCGAGACTCTGATAAATCATGTGTTGCCAGCAGCAGAAAGAGTAGTGATCGGCAGAGGTGAGGTCGTGCATTATTATAAAGATGATATCCGGCAATGTTTTTTACTATTGCATGGTAGCGTCGCGCTGCACCGTCGCGGCGATGGCATTGTTTTAAATTCTGAATCATCACCGTTTATTCTGGGCGTCAGTAGTCAGTTTTCCTCAGAGCATCTCTATGTGAGAGCGCTGGAGACGTCAGAGATCGCCCGGGTGTCACTGGATTGTTTTAATCACATCGTGGCGCAACTGGAGCTATGGGAGCATTTTTCGAAAGTCCTGATTTACACGGCCTCCCGGGTGTATGAGCATTGCGCACAAATCTCGCAGATGTCGGCTTATGACATCATCCGCTTTCAGCTTGTTGAACTGATGCAAGAGCCGGATGCGATACGGCAACAAATTACGGCTGCAGCCTATATTAAGAGCCGAACCTATCTTTCACGGAGCGGGATTATGCGAATTCTGGCAGAGCTGCGAACCGGGAACTACATCACCATGGAACGGGGTATACTTCTTGATATCAATCATTTGCCTCGAAAATACTGACGATGAGGATACCCGCATCAGGAAGACAAGCTATAATCAGACAGGTCAATCTAAAGGTTATCGGTTATGTCCTCTTCAGCAAAACCTCACAGAGGTTCACCCTACGCGCAAGAGTTGATGACGCATTTACAGCCGTATTGCACGCCACGTAAAACTGAAAGGGGGGAGCAACTGGATTTCAAGGTAAATGGCCAGGGGATGTGTTACCTCATCCTTGAGGGAACCGTAGCGGTTTATCGCCGAAACGATAATATGATGCTGTCCACTGCGCGCAGTCCCGCCGTGTTTGGTCTTGCCAATCTGACGGATATTTACTTCGATGATTACATTAAAACTATCAACTGCTGCGTGATTGGCGAGATCTCCACCGCTCGTGTTCATGACATTATTAAAGAAAAGTCGTTATGGGGGCTGCTCTCAAAGCAACTGATGTTTGTGTATGGCCGACTTTACAACAATGTGATGCCGCAGGGCGCACCGACGGCGTACGAGATGATCCGCCAGCAGTTGCTCAATTTAATCGAAGAAGATGAGAGTTATCGCGCCGCAGTCACAGCGGAACTCTACATCCGTGAGAAAACCCATCTTTCTCGCAGCGGCGTCATGCGCATTCTTGCAGATTTAAAAACGGGTGGTTTTATCGAAATGGAAGAGGGAAGACTCATTAAAATCCATAAGCTTCCCGCCAGGTACTAAATTCAGACACCGTCAGACAAAAAAACGCCCTTCATCTCCATTTAGCGACCACACCAGGGTCAATGATAATTTTTAATGCCCAGGGCAGGGCGCGCCATGTTCTACCCAGTGGTGCACCGATCGGGCGGGATCGTCCGCTTAGCCAGTTTCTTTTGCAAAATGATGATAATAATTGGGGATCCTGATGCGGAAATTGCACATACCGCCAGCAACGTATCCATATTCTGGAGCGCCATGCGATGGTCAGGTAACAGAAAAGCGGACAGGAAAAATGCGGCAGTCGTCATCAGATACATCATGGACGTCTGTAATGAAGAGAATCCCGCTCGTTGGTTGTTATCAGGAAACTGAATCGTAACCGCCGAAGATGAAACCAGACGACTGTAAGCTGCCCCGAGAAATAACGTCATAAACAGCGCCGGATGCGGATAGCCCAGGAGGGGTATCAGCAAGCTCAGAATAAAAACGAGGGTTGACCCGGTCGCCAAACTCAATGCAGAAAAACGAGAGGTTAATGCCCCTGTCATTCTTGTAGACAAATACCCCGCCAGTCCCCCGCCGAAGAACAGCCAGGGCAGCAGGCCTTCAGAAGCCCCCAACAGCTGCGTCATTAACGGCGCCAGAACAGGAATGATCAGCATTGGACTAAACTGTACCAGCGCATTACCGGAAGCAAACAGTAAAGTATCAACATCGAGGGGCAGCGCGTGAGACGTGTCGAAAGTGACGGGGTCCTGAGGAATGACAGTGACGATCAATGGCAATGCCAACAAACAGAGCGTGCTGATTAACCACAACGCGACATGCCAACCGTAATGAGTACACAAAAATAATATAGCGGGCATCCCCACAACGCTTACCAGCGAAAATGACGCAATCACCGTCGCCAACATTTTTCCGCGCAAGTCAGCCGGCGTGTGGTTTATCAAAATACCGATCCCCACACCCATTGTCGTCCCTCCAACCAGCCCTGCGAAGAATCGCAAGGTAAGAAGAAGAGGAAAACGGGTTATGAATGTCGTCAACAGTGTCGCCATGGCTAGCAGCACCATATTAGCGATAAGAAAACGCTTCTTATTGCAACGGTCAACCCAGTAAAAGGCGATAATTCCCGACAGGACGGCTCCAGAGGTGTACATACCGGATACATAGCCTGAGAAGGAGACGGGAACAGCGAAATCCGCGGCCATAAATGTAAAAACAGGACTGAACATCATATATTCCAGCGCATTAGTAAACTGCACAAAAGCGATGACCAGCGCTATCCGTATCAGCGCCTTTTGATTAAATGTTGTGGTGACCCGTGGCATAGCAAGCGACCTGATGATGAAAGATAACCTAGCTTAACTGCTATCAAACTTATCGATTAGATGGTAAAAATGGCACTCATTATTATCATATGTGGGATAGTTGATGCGGCCAGTTCTTGATTTTAATGCGCTGAAAGTCTTCATCGCTGTAGTTGAAAGAGACAGTTTTGTGGGGGCTTCGAAAGCCCTTGAAATGCCGGCATCAAATGTCAGCCGTTGCATTGCTCAGCTAGAAGATAAACTGAATCTACAGCTTATTGAACGCAGTACCCGACATATGAAACTCACTCAGGCGGGGCATCTACTCTATTCCCGGGCGAAGCCATTACTGGAAGCGCTTGAGCAAACTGAAACCGAATTAACGTTGCGGCAAATGCAATTCAAGGGGCCACTACGTATCTGTATTCCCAATGAAATCGGTCCTGCACTGCTGGGCGCTATTGTTGCCGATTTCGCCTGTCAGCATCCGGACCTGGAGATAAGTTGCGTCACCAATTTGTCTGGTTATGAATCCCTGCGCGATGATCTGGATCTCGCTGTCATTGTGAGTCGTGGTCAGATGGATGACAGTGACTACATAGCCCGTCATCTGGTGACCATCCCTTGCACCATCGTTGCGGCTCCCTCCGTTATCCAGCGTTATGGCACGCCTTCTCGGATACAGCAATTTGAAGAATTGCCCTGTATTACAACGGTAAATGCGCTTAAAGGCGCTCCCTGGCAGTTTGTGAATAAAAAGGGCGGATTCGAGACGATTAAAGTGAACGGTCGTTATCGGGTCAACAGCGGGGAGATGGCAGGGCGAGCGGCCATCTCAGGCGTCGGTTATGCCATCCTGTCGAAACAAGCCTGCCAGCCCTATATTGACGATGGCCGGTTAATCGAAATTGAATTTGAACAATCGGCAGCCCCCTTGCAATTGTTCGCCCTGTATTCCGATCGCCGTTATTTGCCGGCAAAAACAAGAGCGCTTATTGATTTCATGCATCAGAGATTGAGTCATGAATAAGAGGCCATCATCAGCGCACCTGGATGCGCTGTCCCGTTCAGCCGGCGCTCTTGCCGCTCATCACCTCGACTCAAGCACCATTGAATCATTCCTCGCTGATCGCCAAAAAGCGTCTGTTAAGCAGGCTGTCAGCTTATCTTTTTAGCCATTGCCCTGGCGATGACCGGGGCGCTTTCTACGGACAAGCTCAGGCCTTCAAGTCCAGAACGACATGGCTGAATGTTTGATAAGTTTTTTCATCGGGGGCAGGCGGAATTTTGGCGACTTTCAGCGCGGACATCACCTGCGCGCAGAATGGCCGATCGCCGTTCTCGACCGCCGGCTCCTGCACCGTCCCGTCACGCTGCAGGGTAAAGCGCACCGAGCATTTTTGCCCTTGCCAGGTGTCCGGCTGGTCTATGTTAGCGAAGATAGCCGCCTGGATCCGCGCCAGATAGCGTGAGGCATTGGCCTGCGGTGACGTATCGGCACCCGTTTGATAATCGCGAAGTATCTTATCCACTTCTGCCGATATTTGAGCGTCTTCGGCGCTGTCCGGCGCAGAAGCATGACCCGAACAGGCGGAAAGGAGGAAAGAGAGGGTGCAAACGAGCACGGCGTTAATTTTCACGGACATGGTAAGCCTCCTTGCTGGTGGTGACACATTTCGTGTACGAGGCGGTTATCCTCTGTTATTCCGCGAGATTATTCAAACGTTGAATGCATGGCGCTCGCTTTAAGTGACACTGTCACACATTTTGGGCTTTCGTCGCGGACGGTTAGGCCATCCAGTCGCGAATCAGGTCACCGTATAGCCGTTCTGCCTCCGCCAGCCGGCTGAGCAGGCAGTACTCGTCGGTTTGATGAGCCATCGACGGCTCCCCGGGGCCGAGAATAATACAGGGCGGGTCGCCCAGGGCAGGCAGCAGCAGCGAGGCGTCGGTAAAGTAGGGCACCACGCGCGGCGTAATCGGCTCAGCGTGCAGCGGCTGACAGCGTTGGTAAACCTGCTTAATCCATGCATGATCCTCCCGGCTCAGGACCGCAGGCAGGTCGACCAGCGTGGTGACCGTAACGCTTTCGCCCAGCAGCGTCGTCAAGCGCTCCCGGATAGCGGCGTGCTGTAAATTGGGCGCGCTGCGGATATCGACATCAAAACGCGTGCGGTCCGGTACGGAATTAATATTGAGTCCGCCCTCTATGCGTCCGACGTTGAGGGTGGGTTGCTTCATCAGCGAATGCGGCGCGCCCGGCGAAAAATGCTGGATCTTACCCAGCGCATCCGCCGCAAGATAGATAGCATTGATCCCCAGCTCCGGCATCGCGCCGTGGGCGGTTTTTCCCCGCGTTTCGCAGCGTAGCCAGAGGGCGCCTTTATGGCCGATAACCGGGTAGTTGGCGGTGGGCTCACCGACGATCAGCGCGCCCACCTCTGGCAACGTATCGGAGGCGATCAGCGCCCGCGCGCCGTCGCAGCCGGTCTCTTCTCCGCCGGTGATCAGCAATAGTGCGCCGCGCCCGGCGCGAATCGTTTGCCGCTGATGAACGCAGGCGACGGCAAATGCCGCTATCGCCGCTTTCATATCGCTCGACCCGCGTCCTAAATGCTTGACAAATTTTAATCAGCAGAGAATTGTATAGACAGTTTACCGCATCATCCGGGAAGTCATTCCCAAACCCGTTTAAGTCATTCCAGTCGCGCACCGACACGGACCGGTTGCCGGGATGACATTAAGCAGGTATCCGCCGAACGATCGATGATTGTTCTGGCCATATAGACGATATTTGCCCGCCACAAAAACAATCCTTCTGCGTTCGCATGCGGCGCGGAACTCTGCTGGCTATCAACTATTCCCG
Source organism: Klebsiella sp. V115_8 (assembly GCF_029967715.1). Lineage (NCBI taxonomy): Bacteria > Pseudomonadati > Pseudomonadota > Gammaproteobacteria > Enterobacterales > Enterobacteriaceae > Klebsiella > Klebsiella sp. V115_8. The sequence continues at coordinate 272,615 of NZ_JASCAR010000044.1, read as the reverse complement.
ACGAGGATACTGATGATGTTATTTCACACCGGAAAACTGCGTTTACTTGCTGTCGCCACGACCATGCTGGCATCGATGAGTTTTATTTCTGCCGCCAGCGCTGCCGGTCCGACTTATGCGCTGGTGCAAATCAATCAGCAGGCGCTGTTCTTTAATTTGATGAATAAAGGCGCGCAGGATGCGGCTAAGGCCAGCGGCAAGGATTTAGTTATTTTCAATTCTAACGATAATCCCGTGGCGCAAAACGACGCGATAGAAAACTATATTCAGCAAGGCGTTAAAGGCATTCTGGTCGCCGCTATCGACGTTAACGGAATTATGCCAGCGGTAAAAGAAGCCGCCGCCGCTAACATTCCGGTGATTGCGATTGATGCCGTATTACCGGCCGGACCACAGGCGGCCCAGGTCGGCGTGGACAATATTGAAGGCGGCAGAATTATTGGTAAATATTTTGTGGACTACGTGCAGAAAGAGATGGGTGGCAAGGCGAGGGTGGGGATTGTCGGCGCGCTGAATTCGGCCATCCAGAACCAGCGGCAGAAAGGGTTCGAAGAGACGCTGAAAAGCAATCCGAACATTACCATCGCTAACGTGGTCGACGGGCAGAACGTGCAGGATAAAGCGATGACCGCGGCGGAAAACCTGATCACCGGCAACCCGGATCTGACAGCAATCTATGCCACTGGCGAACCCGCGCTGCTCGGCGCTATCGCCGCCGTAGAAAACCAGGGGCGGCAGAAGGATATTAAAGTGTTTGGCTGGGATCTGACGGCGAAGGCGATTTCCGGTATTGACGGCGGCTACGTGACCGCCGTCCTGCAGCAGGATCCGGAAAAGATGGGCGCCGAGGCCCTGAATGCGCTGAACAGCATCACGTCGGGAAAAACCGTGCCGAAAACCATTCTGGTTCCGGCGACGGTGGTGACCAAAGCGAACGTCGATGCTTACCGTCCGCTGTTTAAGTAGGTCAACGCGCGCCGTCCTGGGTTAACAGGGCGGCGAGCTCATGGCTGCCGGGAAACGCGCTGAGCGTTCCCCGGCGGCTAACGGTTATGGCGGCAGCGCGGCTGGCGTGCGCCAGCGCCAGGTCATCCGGCGCGACGCCGCGCAGCAGGGCGGAGGCCAGCATGACGGCGAGGAACGTATCGCCTGCGCCGGTCGTATCGAGCGCCTCGGCGGGCACGGCGGGACAAAACTGGCGCTGTCCCGCCTGAACCAGCCAGGCGCCAGCGGCGCCCTGGGTTATCACTAAGGTTTTCACCCCATAGGGCTGAAGCAGCTCGGCCTCGGATTCATTGACTACCGCGATGTCGATGAGCGGCCACAGATGGCAAAAGTCAGGATTGACGGGCGAGGGGTTGAACACCGTTGTCATGCCGAGAGTTTTGGCGTACCGGAACAGCGCCCGCGTTTTATCAAGGGAGAAATTGCCCTGCTGTAGCAGAATATCGCCGGCGGCGGCATCCGCCATATGCGGAATAATATCCTCAAGGCTGAAGGCGTCGGCAGCCGCCGTCGTGGTAATGATGGCATTGTCGCCATCAGCGCTATTTAAAATAATCGAGGTGTCGCTATGTTGATTGAAAGGGTCGTCGGGAAGTAAGGTCAGTGGTTCATTTTTTATCTGCTGGCGGATCCAGGCGCCGTTGCTGTCATTTCCCGTGGCGGCAATTAAACGCGTCTCTATTCCACAGCGGGATAATATAATCGCCTGATTCGCGCCTTTACCGCCGATATCCTGCGAGACTTTAACGCCGTGAATGGAAGTGCCTTTTTTCGGTATATCCGGAATAGACCAGGTTTCATCGACGGCAATATTACCGGTAACGTAAACACGCATAGTGTTCCCTTAACAGGATGGATAAGATGGTTGCTATCTCAGCAGAAAAAACCAATGCAATACAAGCTATTTTTTCACGAAACAAAGCCGTTATTGGCGTTATTCATTGCGATCCTTTTCCTGGTGCGCCTAAATATCGAGGAAAATCAGTCTCCGATATTGTTGAGCGTGCGCTTCGCGATGCTGAAAATTATATTTCAGGCGGTGTTCATGGTCTGATTATTGAAAACCACGGCGATATTCCGTTTTCCAAACCTGAGGACATCGGCCATGAAACCTCCGCGCTGATGGCGGTCATTACCGAGAAAGTTCGTGAGCGGTTTGCTGTCCCGCTGGGTATTAACGTCCTGGCTAACGCGGCGATCCCGGCGATGGCCATCGCGCTGGCGGGCGGCGCCGATTTCGTCCGAGTCAACCAGTGGGCCAACGCCTATATCGCCAACGAAGGATTTATTGAAGGGGCGGCCGCAAAGGCGCTGCGCTACCGCAGTATGCTGCGCGCTGAGCATATTCGCGTTTTTGCCGATAGCCATGTCAAGCACGGTAGCCATGCCATCGTCGCCGATCGTTCGATACAGGAGCTGACGCGCGATGTCGATTTCTTCGAGGCCGACGCGGTGATCGCCACCGGCCAGCGCACGGGCGATAGCGCCACGATGGCGGAAATTGACGAGATCCGCGCGGCGACGGCGCTACCGCTCCTGGTGGGCTCCGGGGTAACGCCGGCTAACGTGAGGCAGATCCTCGGACGGACCCAGGGGGTCATTGTGGCCAGTACGATGAAGGTCGATGGCGTCTGGTGGAACGATGTTGAGCTGGCCCGGGTGAAGCATTTTATGTCGGTCGCTCAGGCCGCACTGGAGGAAGCCTAATGGAAGCGTTTAGCGAACGCCTGCTGCGCGAACATCAACCGGCGTGGCAGGCGATGCAGCAGCACCCGTTTGTCACTGATATTGAACAGGATCGACTGCCGACAGCCGTCTTCAACCGCTATCTGGTGTTTGAGGGCAACTTTGTCGCGACGGCCATCGCGATTGTTGCCCTCGGGGTCAGCAAAGCGCCGGGTATTCATCAGCAGCGCTGGCTGATTGGCGTGCTGAATGCCCTGGTTGATACGCAGATCGCGTGGTTTGAGCAGGTGTTGTCAGCGCGACAGATCGATCCCGCTGGGTACCCGGATGATTTGCCCGGTGTACGGCGCTTTCGCGACGGTATGCTGCGGACCGCCCGCGAGGGCAGTTATGAGCAGATCGTGACCCTGATGTTCGGTGCGGAGTGGATGTACTATCGCTGGTGCCGACGGGCGAGCGAACATCGACAGAGCGATGCTGATTTACGACGCTGGGTGGAAATGCACGCGGAGGACGAATTCTATCAGCAGGCGCTCTGGCTAAAGAACGAACTCGACCGTTGCGCCATGGCGCTGAGTGAAAAAGAAAAGCAGGCGCTGTCGGCACTTTACGGTGAAGTACTGCAGTGGGAAATTGATTTCCATCACGCTGCGTACGAGGAATAGCCGCGAGGTGAATCACAGGAGGCTCCGGAAGCGGCGTCTCCTGAAATCTTGCTCGGGTAGTCCGCGTCTTATCCGGGCATTGCCTCTCCAGCCATCGTACGACGAGGGGCCATCATTTCTCTGCATGGCTGGGGGGGCTATGTCCGCTTCCATTTCGTGTCGCCTTGCCGGAATACAGACTTTCCTGCCGTAGCGGGGCAAATATCCTGCACTTTGACGCTTATTGATTATACTTTGATGGTGGCTTGTGCTGCTTCAGGCAGTTGACGCGAGGGCGGGTAGCAAACCAGCCCCCTGACATTGGGTCAACAGGTCCGATGATGATGTGATCATGTAACAGTCGAGGAGGTATGGAAAGATGGGCTTATTAAGTTTTGTGAAAGAAGCGGGCGAGAAAATATGGGACGCCGTCTCCGGCGACAGTAAAGAAGAGCGGGCCGATAAACTGAAAAAACATATCGATGGTCTTAATCTGCCTGGCGCCGAAAAGGTCAATATTGATGTTGCGGACGATGGCACCGCCACGGTCACTGGCGATGTTGCTTCGCAGGAGGATAAGGAAAAAATTCTGGTAGCGGTCGGGAATGTCACTGGCGTAGGTCAGGTCAGTGACGGCGTTAAGGTGACGCAAAGCGGGGCGGAAAGTCGTTTTTACACGGTCAAATCCGGTGACACCCTGAGCGCTATCTCCAAAGCGATGTATGGCTCTGCCAATGATTATCAACGTATTTTTGAAGCCAATAAACCGATGCTGACGCATCCCGATAAAATCTATCCGGGTCAAGTGCTGATTATCCCGGCGAAGTAGGCCGTTCATTCCACTCAGCAGTAACATCAGTGATGGCAGGGATACTTGCTTTATACCGTCGTCGGGAGCAGCTGCGGACATCAATTCCTCTCTCAACGGCAAAAGAGCCAGCAAGCTGGCTCTTGTTTTCCCGGTTCAGGCGCTTACTGTGCGTCAGCCAGCGCCAGCCTGGCCTCTTCCTGCTCGCTGTTTTTACGCTGTTGCTCAAGCTCCAGCGCGCCGCGATGAGAAAGATAGCAGAACAGGATGCAGCAGACGATCCCGCCCATCAGCAGATAGAACCCGCCGTGCCAGCCCATTTTATCGACCATCACGCCGAACAGGCTGGTGCCTAACGAGGCGCCAAAGATATAGCTCATAAATCCGCGCAGGCCCACGGCGGAGCCAACGGCAAAGCTGGGGACGATCTCCATGGTCTGGACCGAGGCCAGAAACTGCGGGACGTAAATCAGGCAGCCCACAATCGCCGCAAATACCGTGACCATCAGCAGTGATTCGCTTTTCCAGTAGCCGATCAGACAGATGAAGATCAGCGCCATGCAGATCATGGCTAACGGCATCCGGCGGCCTTTGAACAGCTTATCGGAAAGCCAGCCGGCCAGCAGGGTTGACGGAATCGCCGCCCATTCAAAAAACAGGAAGGCGACGCTCATCTGCTCTTTAGAAAAATGTTTCACCGTCAGCAGGTAGATTGGCAGCCAGCTGATCATGCCGAAACGCACCATATAGACAAACACATCCACAAGGGAGACATACCAGGCGTTTTTGTTACGCAGGACGTAGGTGCAGAAGATCTGGAATGCACTCATGTTCTCCGGCGCTTTCCGGGCGTGTTTGGTCTTCAGCACCACTTTCTCTTCCGGCATCATCTCTTCCAGCGAAGGCAGGCCCTCCTCGCGCGGCGAACCTTTACCCAGCACCAGTACGCTGATGGCGAATACCACCGCCACGCAGGCCGGCACAATGTAGCTGGCGCTCTGCCAGTGCTCGGTACCGAGAATCGCAAACGCGGCGCCGACGATCGGGGCGACAATTCCGCCGCCGACGTTATGGGAAATATTCCAGAAAGCTCCTACGCGGCCACGCTCCCGGCGCGGAAACCAGTTCGCGATGGTAATGAAAGAGGGGCCGACCCCCATCCCCTGAAACAGGCCGTTCAGGACAACCAGCGCAGCAAAAACCCAGAATGCGGTGCTGAATCCTAACCCGACGTTGACGATGGCGCACAGTACGAGACCGCAGGCCATAAACACTTTCGGGCTGGCTTTATCCGCGAGGCTGCTCATCACGCCTTTACTGATCCCGTACGCGATGAGCATACAGCTGCTGAGCAAACCGATCTGCGTGGCGCTAAGATCTAACTGTTCTTTCAGATAGGGCGTGGATAAGGTGAAGTTATTGCGCACGATATAGTACGCCAGATATCCCAGAAATACGCTTAGCAGCGCCTGCATACGGTATCGACCATACGTTGCCTGAATTTTCTCAGCAGGAACTGTATTCGCCGACGGCCCTTTTTTTAATAATGATAACATGTCGTCACCTGTATTTTATATTGATGTGAACATCAGGAGCATTCGGCCTGAAGGGTGAAATAAGCGGCCGTAAAATACAAATCGTCGAAATGAGTCAAAACTGACTCAAACTAATGAATTGATGGGTTGATTTTGACTCATATTGAATGAGCGAGAACCTGCGGAATTAATGTTGCGCTGATTTTATGTCCGGCTTGTGCGGACTCTAACAAATTACCCAATCATTATCTGGTAATCTTTAGCGATATTCCCGGGCGGCCGTTTGGCTATTTTTCCGCTCGCGGTGATTAATTCGCCAGCTGTCATAAACGGGTAAGTTTTGTCTCAACGTAATTTTTTTGGTATTTCAATATTTATGAACGGGATCACAAACATGTCTCTTCGTCGGGGCGGGATAGTGAGCAAAATGCTCGCGATGCTGCTGCTGACCGCCTGGCTGAGACCCTGTGCGGCGCAAAGCAATGAGCTGGTGATGGCGACGACATTTTCTCCCAGCGCCACCGTGTGGATTATCGATCGCTGGCAGAAAGAGCCGGGGTCAGTGACGATCAGGACGCTCAACCGCACCAGCGCCTCGCTGGAACAGCTGCTAGACACGGCAAATGCCGAAAATGTCGATCTGATCCTGACCTCGTCGCCGATGCTGCTGCAGCATCTTCAGGAGCATAAAAAGCTGGCACCGTTCAGCGGTGCGCCGGCAGTCAGCCAACAACTGGTGCCGGAATCCATTCGCTCCACCTCCGTGGCCGTAGCGATTTCCGGGTTCGGTTTGCTGATTAATCGCCCGGCGCTGATGACACGGCACCTGCCTGCGCCAGCGGACTGGGATGATCTGACCGATCCTCGCTATCAGGGGGCGCTGCTGATGAGCAGTCCGTCGCGTTCGGATACCAACCATCTGATGGTGGAGTCGCTGCTGCAACAAAAAGGCTGGATTAAGGGATGGGCAACGCTGTTGATGAGTGCGGGAAATCTCGTCACCATTTCATCCCGCAGTTTTGGGGTGGCGGATAAGATTAAAAGCGGCCTGGGCGTGGCCGGTCCGGTGATTGATAACTACGCCAATCTGCTGATGAACGATCCGCACCTGGCTTTTACCTATTTCCCGCAGTCGGCGGTTTCGCCGACCTATGTCGCGGTGCTTAAAAACAGCCAGCACGCCAGCGAGGCGCGGCGGTTTATTCGCTATCTGTTAAGCCCGGAGGGCCAGACGATCCTCGCCGATGCCAATACCGGGAAATACCCGGTAACGCCCCTGGCGGCGGGCAATCCGCGGGCGGCGCAGCAGGCGGTGCTGATGAATCAACCGCCATTGAACTATCGGCTGATCCTCAAACGCCAGCGTCTGGTGCAACGGATGTTCGATACGGCGATCAGCTTTCGTCTTGCCCAGCTAAAAGATGCCTGGCGAGCGCTGCATAGCGCGGAGGCCCGTCTCAAGCGTCCGCTGCCCGAGATTCGCGCGTTGCTGACCCGTGTGCCGGTCGATCCGGCCAGCAGCGAGGATGAAGCCTGGCTGGCTCAGTTCGACAATAAGAGCTTCGCGGAACAGCAGATGATGGAGTGGCAGCTCTGGTTTCTCAACAATCAGCGGCAGGCGATTAATAAACTGGAAGAACTGAAATGATGGGCAGGTCCATACTGCAACGTCTGCGGCAAATCAGTATCAGTAGCAGCCTGCGCGGGGCTTTTCTGATGGGGGCGCTGCTGACGCTGATTGTCAGCAGCGTCAGCCTTTATTCATGGCATGAGCAAAGTTCGCAGATCCGCTATTCGCTGGATGAGTATTTTCCGCGCATCCATTCGGCTTTTCTGATTGAAGGGAATCTCAACCTGGTGGTCGATCAACTCAATGAATTTCTGCTGGCGCCGAATACCACGGTACGGCTGCAGCTGCGCAACCAGATTATCCAGCATCTGGATAAAATAGAGCGGCTGAGCCAGGGGCTGTCGCCGGCAGAACGCCAGCAGCTGGCGGTGATATTGCAGGACAGCCGCGCGCTGCTGGCGGAACTGGATCGCGTGCTCTACAACATGTTTCTGGTTCGCGAAAAGGTGGGAGAGCTTTCGGCGCGGATCGACTGGCTGCACGATGATTTCACCACCGAGCTGAATTCGCTGGTGCAGGATTTTACCTGGCAACAGGGAACGCTGCTCGATCAGATTGAAGCCCGACAGGGGGATGCGGCGCAGTACCTGAAACGCTCCCGGGAAGTGCAGAATGAACAACAGCAGGTCTATACCCTGGCTCGTATTGAAAATCAGATCGTTGACGACCTGCGCGACAGGCTCAATGAACTGAAATCCGGGAATGATGACGGCATGCTGGTGGAGACGCATATCCGCTATCTGGAAAATCTGAAGAAAACGTCGGATGAAAATATTCGTGCGCTGGATGACTGGCCGAGCACCATTACCCTGCGACAAACGATCGATGAGCTGCTGGAAATTGGCATGGTGAAAAATAAGATGCCGGACACCATGCGCGACTACGTTACCGCGCAAAAAGCGCTCGTGGAAGCCAGCCGGGCCAGAGAAGCGACGCTGGGACGCTTCAGAACGCTGCTGGAAGCCCAGCTTGGCAGCAGTCACCAGCAGATGCAGATGTTTAATCAACGTATGGGGCAGATTGTCCGGGTCAGCGGCGGGTTAATCCTGGTGGCGACGCTGCTGGCGCTGCTGCTGGCGTGGGGGCTGAACCATTATTTTATTCGCTCGCGGCTGGTGAAACGCTTTACCGCGCTGAATCAGGCGGTGGTACAGATTGGTCTGGGCCAGACCAAAGCGACCATTCCGGTTTACGGGCGCGACGAGCTGGGACGTATTGCCGGTTTGCTTCGCCATACCCTCGGTCAGCTTAATGCGCAAAAACAGCAGCTTGAACAGGAGATAGGCGAGCGGAAAGCGATTGAGGCCGATCTGCGTGCCACTCAGGACGAGCTGATCCAGACCGCTAAACTGGCGGTGGTGGGGCAGACGATGACCACCCTGGCGCATGAGATCAATCAGCCGTTGAATGCGCTGTCGATGTATCTTTTTACCGCAGGAAGGGCGATCGAGCAGGGACAGACGGAGCAGGCGCGGACGACGTTAAGCAAAGCGGAAGGGCTGATCAACCGCATTGACGCGATTATCCGCTCCCTGCGCCAGTTTACCCGCCGCGCAGAACTGGAAACGCCGCTGCACCCGGTCGATTTGCGCCAGACCTTTACCGTGGCGTGGGAACTGCTGGCGATGCGCCATAAACCTCAGCAGGGGACGCTGCTGATACCGGATGACGCCGTCTGGATCCTGGGAGACGAAGTGCGTGTTCATCAGGTGCTGGTGAACGTGCTGTCAAATGCCCTTGATGCTTGCCCGCACGCAGCGCAAATCACCGTGAGCTGGCACATCCAGGGCGAAAGGCTGTGCGTGTTGATTGCCGATAACGGCCCCGGCTGGCCTGCGGCCTTACTCCCTTCGCTGTTAAAGCCGTTCACTACCAGCAAAGCCGTGGGGCTGGGAATAGGGCTTTCGATAAGTGTTTCGCTGATGACGCAAATGGAAGGGGCGTTGCGCCTGGCGTCGACGTTTACGCGCAGTGCCTGCGTGGTGCTGGAATTCAATTTGACGGATGTAAAAGATGTTGAGTAATCACTGTTCGATTCTGCTGATTGATGATGATGCCGATGTGCTGGATGCCTATACGCAGCTGCTTGAGCAAGCGGGGTATCAGGTCAGTGCCTGTAATAATCCTTTTGATGCGCGGGAGCGGGTGCCGAAGGACTGGCCCGGCATTGTTTTAAGCGATGTCTGCATGCCCGGCTGCTCCGGAATCGATTTAATGACGTTGTTTCATCAGGATGACGATCTGCTGCCGATTCTGCTTATCACCGGTCACGGCGATGTGCCGATGGCGGTGGAGGCGGTGAAAAAAGGGGCCTGGGATTTCCTGCAAAAGCCGATCGATCCAGGCAAGCTGCTCACGCTGGTGGATGCCGCGCTGCGTCAGAGGCAATCGGTGATCGCCCGTCGCCAGTATTGTCAGCAAAAATTACAGGTTGAGCTTATTGGCCGCAGCCAATGGACGGATCGGTATCGCCAGCGCCTTCAGCAGCTGGCAGAGACGGATATTGCGGTATGGCTTTACGGCGAGCCGGGAACCGGCCGGATGACCGGCGCGCGTTACCTGCACCAGTTAGGGCGTCACGCCGAAGGTCCGTTTATCTCCTGCGAACTCAACACGGCTAACGCCCACACGCTGAATGAACTGATCGCGCAAGCCCAGGGCGGGACGCTGGTCTTAAGCCACCTGGAGCATCTGTCTCACGGGCAACAGCATCATCTGGTACAGCTGCAGAGTCATGAGAAACGGCCTTTTCGCCTGATTGGTATCGGTAATGCTTCGCTGGTGGAGCTAGCCGCCAGCAGCCAGATAGTGGCGGAACTCTATTACTGCTTCGCGATGACGCAAATTGGCTGCCAGCCTCTGTCAAAGCGACCTGATGATATCGAGCCGCTGTTTCATCACTATTTGCAAAAAACCTGTCAACGGCTGAATCATCCCGTCCCTGAGGTGGATGCCGGTCTGTTGAAGGGGATGATGCGGCGGATGTGGCCAAATAACGTTCGCGAACTGGCGAACGCCGCCGAGCTGTTTGCGGTGGGGGTATTACCGCTCGCGGAAACGGTGAATCCGAAGATGCTCGTCGGCGAACCGACGCCGCTGGATCGGCGGGTTGAGGAGGTCGAGCGGCAGATCATCACCGAAGCGCTGAATATCCACCAGGGACGTATTAATGAGGTGGCGGAGTATCTGCTGATACCGCGTAAAAAACTCTATCTCAGAATGAAGAAGTATGGCCTGAGTAAAGAGCACTACAAAGGGGTTTAGGCATGGCGCCAGACGATGGTTAATAATATCCTGAATGGTTCCTGCGCCGGAAAATAACGATGTTTTTACGCTAAAGGGACAGGGAAGGGTGAACCCTTATGAATACCTGAAAAAAGAGGACACCATTTTTTAAATGGATTTTTTATTTAAATTTGCAAAAGTGAAGAGGTAAAAACTTAAGCGCCTGTTATTTTTTTATTTTATAGAAGGAATTCTGAGTGAAGCGCATTAACGAACGTGCCTGGGAAGTGTTTGGTATCTATGGAAGGGTTTGTGAAAGCTGCTCCGGGGCGATCGCATTAAGCCTGTTGCAGGCGCTGGCGATGTTTGGTTGCCTTGAGAAAAGAGAGGCTGGCGGGTTAACGCTGTATTGCATTCTGACTTTCATCGCCGTTGTGGCGACGATCGGTTTTTTTGCCTCTCTGATAAGTATAGGAAGAACTATTCATATACAAAGTGAAGGTCATAAGGTAGCTGAATTCCTGATTTCCTGCATTTTTTATCCGGTCGTTATCGGTATCCTGCTTTCGGCGCTTGCGACGCTTCAATCAATATAAGGTGACATCAGGCGTAAGGACCACAGAGCGATCTCCACGCCATCATTTTAAAGTGGCATGAATAGGTGAAGGTCGATTCCGATTTAACGAAACGAAGCTGCATCAGGCGGCTCGTCGCATCGTCGACATAGACTAGTGAGATACAGGCGGGTGCACGGTTCTCGAACCAGTGGTGGTCGCAACCATTAATCTGGATCAGTTCGCCGCAGCAGGCCCGAAGATAACGTGGCTGCTGAATTTTCAGCGCACGTTGTTTGCGGGGGATCCAGAGACCGGCTTTAACCATGAGGGAACGGACAGTCTCATTGGACAGGTTAACATCGTGCAGTACTGCGAGTTTCTCACACGCCAGCGTAGACCCAAAGTCGGTATAGCGCTCGCGGATAATATTGAGCGCGTACTGTGCAAGGTCATCTGGCAGCTGGTTATTGCTGAGATTTCAACAATGTTGGTTAGCGATATCTGGCGAGCCTGATTCACGGCAGTGCATCAGAAGGCGTCGGTACTGGCGATCAGATATACTCAGGCGCTGTGTGGCCATCAAGTGTGGTCAGACTCCGGTCGACAACGTCCTGAATGATTTTGAGTCGGTTAACTTCGTCCAAAGTGAAAACGTCCGCTGCATGAGCCGTCATCAGAATCCCTCGATGGTGAATCTACGGGTCACTTATCCAGCAGCAGGCCTTACAACTCAGCCACCATAATCTAAGTGCGCATAATGTATATTATGTTAAATTGCGTATAGTGCCCAATAACTTCATATTTGACAGCGGCCTCTTAACAAATCAACACGGTACTTATTTATGACTGACATCCCTTTTCTTGCGTTATGTTCATAGTACATGTTCGCCCTGTCATCTGATATTCAAACTCCTACCTTAATGGACAATGCTTCCTGAAGATGAACTTTCACCGGACCAGAAACTGGCGGTTGTGTATGTTTCATACTTGCCTCCAGTTTCAGGGAAATTAAAGTTAAACAGGCAGATTTTGTCTCACAGAACACCCAGTATCACTTTGACAGGAAATCACGAAGGTAAAATCTCAATCGTGGCCGCTCTGGCGCGAGTCCCTGTCATTGCTGAAACATAGCTGCTGCTGGAGTACTTTTTCTGATAAGCCTGATCAATTTTACTTTCAAGCTCAGGGTCTGATGGTTTTGCGAACAGGACGTCGAACTCCTGTCCAATAGCCAGTATCTTACCCGCCTGCTGGGACAATGCAGCCTGATACCATTTTGAACGGGTACCACTATAGGCTCGGACGAAAAGTCTGTTCTCCACCTTCACTTCCCAAATCCATGTCGGCGTACCGGTCGTATTCATATCGGGATGATACGGAGCGATTTTCAGGTCGTCGGCCGCATCTATTCTTGTTAATAATTCAGGGTTCCAGAACATAAACTTCTCCTCTTTCAAGAGCAGTGTCTGTCGTTTGTCGCACAGACACTGCATCTGAAAGCACCGGACGGTGCTATGGCTTACTTATTAAGATTTTTGTTAAAAAATGCAGTGATGTTATCGAACGGGATCTTATCCATACGATCATATAAATCGACATGTGTGGCATCTTTAACAATCAGAAGCTCTTTTGGTTGATTTGCCGCTTCATAAGCCGTTTTGGAGAAGTAAAGCGAATGCGCTTTTTCGCCATGGATGAACAGGATCGGACGCGGAGAAATTTCCTTGATATAGGTCATGAGCGGGAAATTCATGAAGGCCATCGGCGTTGTCACCGACCATGAATTGCCAGAGTTGACGGCTCGTGGATGATAACCGCGTTTGGTCATGTAGTAATCCGCATAGTCCACGAGGAACTGTGCTTCCCCGCCCTTCAGTTTATTATAGGCTGGCTGGTATGCAGGTTTGCCGTTTGCCGCATCTTCCCAGCGCTGAAGACTCATCTTCTCCAGCGCCTGCTCGCGTTGCTCCGGCGTTACGCTGTCATTGTAGCCTTTCGACATCACGCGGCTCATATCATACATGGTGCTGGCAACGACCGCTTTTACGCGTTTATCCACGGCAACAGCGTTCAGGGCAATCCCTCCCATGCCGCAGATACCAATGACACCGATACGTTCACGATCCACATAAGGTTGCAGTCCAATGAAATCGACTGCGGCCATAAAGTCTTCGGTATTGATATCAGGGGAAGCAATATTGCGGGGTTCACCACTGCTTTCACCGGTATAAGACGGATCAAATGCCAGCGTCACGAATCCGCGCTCTGCCAGGGTCTGAGCATAAAGACCTGAAGCCTGCTCTTTTACCGCGCCAAATGGCCCGGAAATCACAAGCGCAGCAAGCTTCTTGTTCCCGCGATCTTTAGGAAGATACACATCTGCGGCCAGCGTAATACCGTAACGATTTTTAAAAGTAACTTTTTGATGATCCACTTTTTCGCTCCTTGGGAAAGTTTTATCCCACGTCTGAACCAGATGGACTGAAGAATCTGCTGTGCCTGGTGCCGGCTGGGCGACCGCAGCTTCTGTTGAAATCAGAGCCATCGCTCCGGCGATGAGTGCGCGATTAAAAAAGCGCGTTGAAGATTTTAGCGTCATGATATTAAAACCTTTCATTGGATGTTGAGGGATAGTTTCAGACAGCATGCATGAGTATTTCAGTTACAACTCTCTTTTCCGGAACCGAATTCGATTCGGGTTGGGTTGTAGAAAGTAAACTCTTTCACGTATGTCTCCTCCGGATAACCTGTCTGGCAGTTAAAAATGGCTTTAACCTGAACGGTTTAAATTGGCTCGCTGTGAAAGCTGACTGACAGGTCACAGCTTCATTTCAGTGTTGTTATTTTGAGTGCCTTACATGAAAGTTGTTATTAAAATACTCTGCATTATTTGCCTGATCCTCTGAAATTGAATTTAAAGCGTATATTTCAATTTTCATCGCTGCTAAGTTGTTAACGTCAAAAGCCGCAATAAACGTGAGGTATTACAGAATGATTTCTGACAAGACGGTTGAAAAACTACTCGGCGTGCTTTCCCGTGATATTGCTCAGCGCACTCCGGGCACCGGTGATTTCCCAACAGCGGTAGAAGGACTCCAACTGTTCCGCCGAAACGAAACCGCTCCTCCGGTGAGCTGCCTGGTCCCTCCCAGTATCGTTCTGGTGGCCGATGGCGCGAAGATCATGTGGGTTGGTGGTGAACCTTACGAATACAATGCGGAAAAATTCCTGATCACCTCCCTTGACCTGCCAGCCAGCTCGGAGGTTTTACAGGCTTCGACATCCCGGCCCTGCGTCGGCGTAGCCTATAAACTTGACCAGCGCGTGCTGATGGAATTAATTGCCCAGGGAAGCCTGCCGCCGGTCAAAAAACGAGACGCGGGAACGGGTGTCGGTATAGGAACGGTTACTGATGTTTTGCTGGAACCTTTCTGCCGTCTGCTTTCTTTGCTTGACGAGCCTGAAGCCATTCCTGTCCTCGGGCCGCTGATTCAAAGGGAGATACATTACCGGCTTTTGATGAGCGATCAGTCCGATCATCTCAGACAGATTGCAGCAGTAGACGGCCATGGCTACCGTATCGGTAAAGCTATCGACTGGTTAAAAACCAATATTGCGTCACCCTTACGCGTAGAGGAACTGGCAAGTCGGGTGCAAATGAGCACGCCCTCTTTTCACCAACACTTCAGGCAGCTTGCGGGAATGAGCCCGCTCCGGTATCAGAAATGGCTGCGCCTCAATGAAGCCAGGCGACTGATGCTGAATGAACATTACGATGTCACCACAGCAGCCTATGCTGTCGGTTACGAAAGCTTATCCCATTTCAGCCGGGAATATACGCGGATGTTCGGGGAGTCACCCAAGAGGGATATTACTGTGCTGAGAAAGTCAGCTGGTAAGCTTCAATAAATTCTCCACAGCCACAAGTGAAATCGGTAGTGAATTATATTACTTCAGCCCGGGGTGGCCGCTTCGAAATAAAGCTAAGAGGCATTACGGTAGCGTAATATCGAGATAACTTCAGCAAGGGCGGGTGACAGTTGATGACGGCTGGAGTAATAAAGATGATAACCTTACAAAGCGGATTGGTGTTGTTATTGGTGGATTCGGTGTTCTCATGCCGACGAACGACGTGACCGAAAACTTCCCGACAAACCAGCTATGGCGTTGTTCATAAAACTCCTCCGGCACGTTTGTGGCGCTCTCGATCGTCGTTGGGTTCATCAGGCGAACGCACGTCGGCGACACAAGGACCGCACCAGGTCTGCCGGCGCGGTTAACAACATGTTTCGCTTCTGGTTGCGTATCTGCCAGATAATGCTGACTCACTCAATTTTAACCGTTCCCGGCAAACCGCACGCCGCACTTTCTCCGCCCTAAAATGTCCAGGTAACTGCTGCTGCCAGTGCCGCCTCGTTACGTCGTAACACGATCGGGCTTTGATTGGCATGCTCCCCAAGCCAGGTATAGTCAGCGCTCAGAACCGTGCCCCAGTGGGCATCAAATCGGTGACTCCAGATCAGACTGTTGTCTATGCCATAAAATCCCCCCGGTGCTGAATAGCGGCTATAACCTGAACGCTGGCTCTGCTCCGGATTCACGCCATACCAGGTATTCAGGTAACGGTTGTCGCCAAACAGGGCCGCCGTTTGAAAGGCGATCGTGTCCTGATCGGTTTGTACGGGAATCAACGTGAAGGATGCCTGGTAACTTACCCCCTGGCCGTCCGTTAAAGGCAGCGTCGCTTTACCTTCAACACTGAGCCACGAAAGCGTCTGCCAGCCAACGGCAAGGGCCGTGTTCAGTGAGACGTCAATGTCTCCCATCCCTTTCAGATTATTTGCCCCTGCCCGCCAGCTGGCGTTTTTATCCGTCCTTCCCAGATCGTATCCCAGCGTATGTTCGAAGTACCAGCCGCTGGCGTTCTGCAGGTCATACCCTACCCCTTTCTGCGTATCAATAAAGAAAGCGCCGTTACGACCCTGAAGCACCGGAACCACCTGCCATACCTGCTTGTCTGAACCTGAGTATCGCGGAGCGTAGCGCCCCCCCAGCCCGATAGTGAAAGAGCCGTCATCATTTGCCTGTACACAGGATGTGATGGCCGTCAAAAGCGGTACGGTCATATACAGGGCTTTTTTTATCGCTATCATACTGTTCTCCTCACGGATGCTGGTTTCTCCTGAGGCAGGAGCTGCCACAAAATGTTGGCGCAGTATGATTTGGCAAAATCAATGAATCGTCGGGATAGTGTTAAGAATCGGTCAAGGTGAACGGATGTTGTCCAGAAGAGTGCTGATTATTGAAGATGACGCCGATGCGGCTGGCGTGCTCGAGGCCTATTTACGCCGTGAAAATTACGATGTCGTCATTACCGGAGATGGACTTTCCGGGCTGGATATGGCGCACCGGTGGAAACCCGATCTGATCCTGCTGGATGTGATGCTTCCGGGGCTTAACGGCACCGAAGTCCTGGCTGGCCTGCGTCGTAAAAATGATGTTCCGGTGATCATGGTCACCGCCATGGGAGATACTCCCGATCGTATTGGCGCTCTGCGCTATGGCGCTGATGATTATGTTGTTAAGCCTTACCATCCGGGAGAAGTTGTGGCCCGGGTGCAGGCGGTATTGCGTCGCAGCAATAAAACGGAAACAAAGGAAGAGATCCTTCGCTGGCAATCACTTGAAGTGGATGTTACGGCCATCGTGGCGAGCATTATCGACGGGGACACCACACCGCGGACGTTGGATCTGACCCCAACCGAATTTTCACTACTGACCACGCTTATGCGCTCTCCTTCACGACCTTTTTCCCGCCAGCATTTACTGGAGCACTGTTTGCCGGAAAGTGAAGCCCTGGAGCGTGTGGTGGATACCCATATTTATAACCTGCGTAAAAAACTCGAAGCGGCGGGTATTTCCGGCGTGCTGGTTAACGTTCGCGGCGTAGGCTACAGGTTCAGACAACCATGACAAAAACCCGCTATTCCTCCCTGTGGCGCTGGATTTGCGCACGTATATTAGCGCTGGCCATCGGAAGCGTAATTGTCATAGCGACCTGTATGTGGCTACGTTATGCGGTGCAGAATTACTGGATCATGAGCAGAATGCCGGCATCGGTCAGACAAGAGTTTCTTGCGCTCAGCCAGAACCCGCAGGCGGACCCGGCGCGCTTCCATCAAATCGTCGATACCTGGTGGGGGTTGAGTTATTCAACACCCTCCATCGCCTCGGCAGACTGGGTCACCGTGGCGTTACTGGTCCTGGTCATGATCCCTTTTATTGTGGTGATGGGGTTGAGATATGCCAGGCCACTGGCGCTGCAGTTCAGCCGGTTGCGTGATGCGGCAAAGGACGTCGCCGAAGGGCAATTTGGCCGCCAGGCAGAGCTCATCAGGAATGCGCCGGCTGAAATGGTCAGCTTTGCCAGTGACTTTAATACCATGACGGGGAAACTGGCCCGCTATGAAAAAGAGTTACGTACCTCTCATGTGGCCATGGCGCATGAGCTTCGCTCCCCACTGACTGCCGCTATCGGACGTTTGCAGGGCATGCTGGATGGCGTGTTTGATGCCAGCCCGGAACAACTGGCAATGGTAATGAAACAGCTTCAGCACCTGAATCGCCTGACCGATGAACTTCATCTGCTCTCACTGTCTGATGCCGGGAATCTGGTTCTGGAAAACGAACCCTTTCGTCTGGATGAGCTGCTTAAGGAACGGGTGACATGGATCATGCCCCAGGCTGATGAACATCGTTTTACCATCAGGCTTCATCATTCTCAGGCGTGTCCTTTCAAAGGCGATACGTTCCGTATGGGCCAGGTGTTTACTATCCTTATGGAAAATGCCCTCCGTTACGGGCGTGATGGCGGCTTTCTTGATGTCACGCTGCACTACGCCAGCGGGCAATATTGCCTCGAATTTCGCGATGACGGCCCGGGGGTATCCTCCCGGTTCCTGCCGGAAATGTTCAACCGTTTTAGCCGGGAGGAGCAGTCGCGTGCCCGCCACTCCGGCGGCAGCGGTCTCGGTTTGTCGATTGCTCGCGCGATTTGTCAGGCCCATGGTGGCAGTATCAGCGCGTCGTTACCTGAAACCGGCGGACTCGCAGTCAGCATTTTGTTACCCTGGACGTCGTCTGAGATGGAAAATAGCCGCTCTTGATAATACCTTGACGAAACGTCGAATCTTTCTCGACTAAGCGCGCATTTAATAACGCCGTAACCTATATGGAGCGGCGTTATGTCAGATGAATTTTTACTCTCCCTCCGCCACAGTCTGCACCATTTGTACGACGTGGCGCGCACCCTTTCCTGGCTGCACTTTCTCCCTCTGACCCTTCTTTCGGTAGTGATTTTTCTGCTGCCCGGATGCGGGGACAACCATGGTAATACGACTGATCCTGTGCGAACGGTGCGCTACGTTGTTGTTGGCTCAGCGCAAACCCTTCCCGCGCTGGAAAGAACCGGAGAGATCCATGCGCACGATGAAACGATTCTCAGCTTTCGTACCGGCGGCCGGATAGTGACGCGTAGCGTCGATATTGGCGATCGGGTCAATGCAGGGCAACTGCTGGCCACGCTTGAAAATACAACCAGTCAGAATCAGCTCGATGGCGCACAGGCTGATTATGAAGGAGCCAAAGCCGCTGCTCAGGTTGCTGCACTTAACCTCAACCGAATGCAAAAGCTCATGCCAACAGGCGCGATTGCCCGCACGCAGCTCGATACCGCCCGCGCAGACTGGCTTGTCGCCCGCGCGCGTTTAAAAAACAGCGAGTCCGCATTGCGTAATGCCCGGGAAAGCCTTGGCTGGACGCGTCTGATGGCGCCGCAAAGCGGCGTGATCACCGAAGTAAGCGCCTCTGCGGGTCAGGTGGTCAGTGGTGGTCAGTCGGTGTTGACGCTGGCGACCGGTGAAGCCCGCGATGTGGTGTTTGATATCGCTAAACCCGAGGCGATCCCGCCACAGGAACAGGCTGGCTTGCGAGTTTCCCTCCTCAGCGACCCGTCGGTGCAAGCGTCCGCCGCGGTAAGAGATATTAGCCCGCAGGCCGATCCTCAGACCCGCACATGGCGCGTCAGGGCTACCCTGCAAAACCCACCGCTGGCAATGGCGCTGGGCGCCAGCGTTACCGTCACGTTACCCGCAACGGGTCCGCATGGATACGCCCTTCCCGCTTCAGCGCTGAGCCGCGTCGACGACAAACCGGCGGTTTATGTGATTAACCCACGGTCGCAGGCCCAGCTTCGCGTGGTGGTGCCAGCATACTATACCGCCACCGCGGTTATTATCTCCGGCGGCCTTGAACCAGGCGACCGGGTGATTACCGCCGGCGTGAGTAAATTACGCTCCGGCGAGCCGGTGATTGCCGGGGAGTGCGAATCATGAAACCCGTATTGAATGAGAAATTTAACCTGTCCGCCTGGGCGCTAAATAATCAACAGATGGTCAGTTTCTTCATGCTGCTGATCATGGCTATGGGCGCGTTCTGTTATGAGAACCTGCCACGTAACGAAGATCCGGCGTTTACGATTAAAACGGCCGTTGTTTCTGCGCAATGGCCCGGGGCATCCGTAACGGATACCACCCGACTGCTGACCGATACGCTGGAAAAAAAGCTGCAGGAAACCCCCTGGCTTGATTATCTCGAAAGTGAAACCCGTGCCGGGAACTCCGTTATTCATGTCAATCTCCGTGACGATACCCCGCCGCAAAAGGTGCCGGATATCTGGTATCAGGTACGTAAGAAAATGCAGGATATTGCCCCGTCGTTGCCAGAAGGCGTTCAGGGCCCCGCCGTCGACGACGAATTTGATGATACGTTCGGTACGATTTATGGATTTATACCTGAGGGCTATACCCTGCGGGAGGTCCGGGACCGTGTTGAGACAATCCGCCGGGAACTCATGTCGTTACCGGATATCGGAAAAACCAGCCTGCTGGGTGAGCAGCAGGAACAGATAGTTCTCTCTTTTTCTCCAGCGCGTCTGGCAAGTATGGGGTTGAACATCCAGCAGGTAGCGGATGCCCTCAGAGCACAAAATGCGGTTGTCCCGGCAGGTATGATCCGCACCGGACAGGAAAATATGGCGATAAAGGTCAGCGGGGAACTGACTTCTGAAGCTAGCTTACGTGCTGTCACGCTGCGTATTAACGATCGTTACCTTCCTCTGACGGATATTGCCACCGTTAGCCGGGAAAACACCGAACCTCCCCAGCCGGTTTACCGGATTAACGGCAAACCCGCCATCGGGCTGGCTATCTCGATGGCGCCGACGGGTAATATGCTGCGTTTCGGCGCCGCGCTGAATGCAAAAATGCATGCCATCAGCGTCACGCTGCCGCACGGTATTGAGATGGTCAAGGTTGCCGATCAATCAGCGGTGGTCAGCGATGCCGTAAGCGGGTTTATCCGGGTGCTTATCGAAGCCGTGGCGATCGTCCTGGCCGTTTCGTTTGTCTCGCTGGGTTTACGAGCCGGACTGGTCGTGGCTGCGGCCATCCCACTGGTTCTGGCCATGACCTTTACGGGAATGATGCTGGCAGGAATAGGTCTGCAGCGTATTTCTCTCGGCGCATTGATTATCGCGCTGGGTCTGCTGGTCGATGACGCCATGATCACTGTGGAAACCATGGTCTCTGGTCTGGAAGCCGGGGATTCCCGCCGGCAGGCGGCTACCCGGGCTTTTAAAACGACCGCATTTCCGATGCTGACGGGCACCCTTGTGATGATTGCCGGGTTTATTCCCGTGGGATTTGCTGCGTCCAGCGCCGGTGAATATTGCTTTTCCCTGTTTGCCGTGGCGCTCATCGCCCTGCTGTGCTCATGGGTTGTCGCGATCCTGTTTTCACCGTTAACCGGGACGTGGCTGTTATCTGACAACATCAGACAGAAGGCGAAAGGTCCTGGACGGATGGCCCGCGGATACCAGTGGCTACTGCGCAAGGCGTTGCGTCACCGCTTCGCCACCGTGTGTATTGCTCTCATTGCGCTTGGTCTGTCCGTTTACGGAACAACCTTTATGCAGGGGGAGTTTTTCCCCGCCTCCGACAGGCCTGAATTGCTGGTCAGCCTGACGCTACCGGCCAATGCCTCGCAGTCGGAAACGCAAAATAGGGCTGAACAGCTGGAGAAGGCCCTGGCAGGCAACCGCAACGTTGAGCGCTTTTCGACATACGTTGGGTCGGGAGCGATTCGTTTTTACCTGCCTATGGATGTGCTTCTGGCAAATGAAAATATCGCCCAGATGGTGGTGGTGGCTAAAGATCTTAAAGCGCGAGATCGTCTTCATCGACAGTTAAACAGGATACTGGCTACGCGCTTTAGCGACATCATCACTCGCGTATCGCCCCTGGAACTTGGGCCCCCCGTCGGCTGGCCAGTCAAATACCGGGTGAGTGGGCCAGATTATCTGAAGATCAGGTCGATCGCGAACCGCCTGAGCGATGTCATTGGCCGGTCACCCTCCTCCCGCGAGGTTAATCAGACGGCAGGCGAACCGGAGAGAGTCATTACCCTCAAGGTCAATCAGACCGCCGCCCGGGCTGCGGGCGTGTCGTCAGAAAGTCTGGCCCGGATGCTCAATACCGTCTGGTCCGGCAGTATAGTCACGTCGGTTCGCGATAATGACCGTCTTGTCGATGTGGTGCTCCGGGCCAGGGACAATGAGCGTCTTAACCTCGCCACCTTCTCTTCGCTGACTATTCAGGGGAATGACGGTAAACAAATCCCCCTCAGCGCCTTTGCCACGCCAGTCTGGGGCGTGGATGATCCGGTTATCTGGCGTCGACAGCGTTTGCCTTTCATCACCGTGCAAACTGACCTCGCCCCGGGACTTCGCGCCGAAGCAGTATCCGCAGCGTTGAGACCAGCGGTAGACAGGTTGCGCGCGGAACTGCCTGAAGGCTACAGCATTGAAGAAGGGGGCGCGGTTGCTGAATCTGAAAAAGGTAATAGTTCGGTCTATGCGGTTCTGCCGGTGACACTGGTCATCATGCTCTTGCTGTTGATGCTCCAGTTGCGCAACTATTCCCGTATTGTGTTGGCTATACTGATGGCCCCATTTGGTTTACCGGGTATCGTGCTGGCTATGTTACCTGGCGGAACACCAATGGGATTTGTCGCTCTGCTTGGCGTGATTGCGCTCGCTGGCATGATCATTCGTAACGCCGTCATACTGATTAGCGAGGTTGACAGCAATCTTGCTCAGGGGATGGCAAGCGATGCCGCCATTATTGCGGCCGCAGAGCATCGTGCGCGCCCCATCTGCCTGACTGCCTGTGCAGCCATTCTGGGAATGATCCCCATTTCTCATCAAGTATTCTGGGGACCGATGGCCTATGCGATTATCGGGGGACTACTGATTGCCACGCTGGTTACACTGACCGTTTTACCTGCATCGTTTAGCCTGTTGCTACAGCTGAGAATGACTTCCTCCGGCGAGATTCATGAAAAATGAGTGGCGTGCCGTCGTACCCTCGTCTCAGGGTTCTGCCAGGTTATTCGCCAGAAGAGAAAGCACTTGCGCCATCCTGCCATCCACCTGCTGCGACGCCCGGATAACAGGAAACCTGACAATGACAATCACAATGCGATGCGGTCTAGCCCGTCCTTCAGGCGCAGGGTCGCGAGCTACAGCGCAGCACGTGATAATAGAACAAAATTTTACTGCTTCTTCGGCAACAGAGAGCGAGGAGAAATGCCAAAGGCTTTGCGGAAGGCGTGGCTGAAATGAGAAAAATCAGAGAAGCCGAAATCCAGCGCCGCCTGGGACACGCTATTGACACGTCCTCGTTCGATAGCCTCTCGGCTCGCCAGCAGCCTCTCCTGCCAAATCACTGTCATCGGCGTTTTTTTGTGGCGGGCGAAAGCACGCGTGACGGTGCGAACGGAAACGTGGTGCGCCCGTGCCAGGCTTTCGATGTTCAAATCTGGATCGACAAATTGCCGCCGGATGTAGTTCATCATCCGCGAATACAGATCGCGCTCAACACCAACGTTGTTCAGGTCCTGTAACTCCAGGCTCAGCACCAGTAGATCCAGCAACGTCCGGGAGAAGCGGCCAGAGATATCCGGAGTGTCCAGGCAGGCGGGCATCGTTGCCGCCTGACGCAGCATTTCGCGCAAGGGGATCACCCCCGGGCGGCGGTCGTCGAGCACCGTCGCGGTGAGGTGTTCGACCCCAGGTAAATGACAGCTCAGCAAATGGCGGGGTATCCGCACCAGATGATTATCGCGCCCGCCAAGACTGAAGCGGAATGTCTGGGCGGCATCGTAGAGCACCAGACTGTCCACTGCCAGCGTCGCCTTGCGTCCCCCCTGTTCAAGCTGACCGTATCCATCCTGCATATACCCCAACCACAGATCGTCGTCGGGGCCCTGGCGCAAAAAACGGGCCGTGCGATCCCAACTGTGTAGCGGCGCGGACAGTGAACACATATCCACCAGACCCACTCCACGTACCGTTAGCCGTGCATCAAAGTCGACCCCAGCCAGAGGGGTGCTGGCGGCTGGAATACAGTGACGTAACACTACGTCGTTCCAGTACTCGAAGCGGCGCGACTCGGTTACGCCAACGGTTGAATAGTGGAGACTGCCCGCAGACTGCATGCTATTCATCATCATTCACCTCGTGCCGGGTATTCCGCCAAAACGACAGAAACGATTTCGCTGACAGCAACTCTCATGCCAACGAGCTAATACACCCTCTTTCAGTTTCGCCGATCGGCGCTAAGTTACCGGGAAATAACACTGAAAATCCGTGCCCCTCTTTTCTGCTGGCATATAGGGCGTTGAATAGCAGTACGACAAAATCTGGAATCGCACCCTAAACGTGCGAAGCCTGCACTATGGCGGACCATCACACGACGGGGCTGCCCGCAACCGAATGTCCCTTCCAGCCAAACGACTGTCCTGCTGAAGCAAGTACGCCGCAAATTTCTCCCTAGTATCAGTAAGCGTAAGGTCTTCCGGCCACACCGTGCTCCGGACATAACACGACATCAGACAAGAGGGGGAACGTCATGACTTTCAGCAACGCTACGTTTCGCATCAGCCTGGCCGCCTGCACACTGTGGCTGGCAACCGGCCCGGCCCATGCGGTCGATCTCAATTCGCAGGATTTGATTCCAGCCCCTGCCGGCACCGATGCCATTCTGGGATATTTCACCTACGCGACGAGAGATAGCTTCACCCCGACCGGGGGCGGTGAAATTAAGCAAGAGACCGGGCTCGACTCCTTCGTCAGCATCTTTCGTTACGTTCACTACATGGACGTCGGTGGCTTTACGGTTGCGCCGCAAGTGCTGCTGCCTTACGGACGCCTCTACAATGGCTCACTAAACGGCGTTCGACTTGATTCAGCCAGCGGCCTGGGCGACCCCATCCTTGCCGCGCCGGTCTGGCTGGTCAACAACCCCAGCACAACCTTCGCCATTGTGCCTTACCTGTACCTCCCCGCGGGCTCCTACGACGCCGGACGCACGCTAAACGTTGGTGAAAATCGCTGGAAGTTCGATCTGCAGCTCGGCGGCGTGCAGCAGCTGGGTAACGGTTTCGCCACCCAACTGTCCACAGATGTGATGTGGTATGGCGTCAACGACGACGCCTCGGGCATCGGCACCGGTCGACTTAAGCAGGACAACACCTATCAATTTCAGGGCTGGGTGAACTGGACGCCGCCCGCCGATAAGAGCTGGACCCTGGCCGCCGGTTATTCCCAGTACTGGGGCGGCAAACAGCAGCTTGACGGTATTGAGAACGGACAGGCGACGCGCGTCGATCAGGTACGGCTGGAATTATCGAAATTCATCACCCCCACGGTACAGGTACAGGGTCTGCTCCAGCGCGACCTCAACGTCGATGGCGGTTTTAAGGAAGATCTGCATACCACCCTGCGCGTGATGAAACTGTTCTGATGCGAATCGGCACAGAGACATCCCCAGACTCACTACTCACCCGCAACGGAGAAATCCATCATGACCGATCAGCAGCAAAAACCCACACTCTATGAACGTCTCGGCGGTTATGACGCCGTTTACGCTTTCGCAGGGGAAGTGTTGAAGACCTGTATGAAGCATCCCGATATCGGCCATATCTGGGCGCACGTATCCGAATCGTCGTTCCAGAAAGAGCATATCAACTTTGTCGATTTTCTGTGCAAACACTGGGGCGGCAACACGGTCTACCGGGGACGAGATATGGTGACCGCGCACCGCGGAATGGGGCTGACCGAAGTGCACTGGAAAGCCGTATTCGAGGCTATTAATGAATGCTACGAGAACTTCAACGTTCCGCAGGATATTCGTGAAGAGGTCACCGCATTCCTGACCCAGTTCAAACCCGCCGTCATCGGTAGCCCTTCATACCGGGATGTGGTACTCGCCCACCCTGACATGGACGTAACCAAGGGGATGAAAAGCGTCGGCATCCACTGGCCGAAAACAGATAAACCGTCTTAACCGAGGACGGACCTCCGCGCAACAGGCGGGTGTCCGTCTCAGCCAAATGACTGACCTGCACAACCATGTAGTGATGACATTTCGGGCTTATGTTGAAGACAGGTTGCATTGGCAAACATCGTACAAAGGGAACTCCATGGCTATTGAACGTCCTACTATTGAACAACTGCAAGCGCTCGCCAGTCGGCTAAACATACGATTGACGCCTGCACAAGCCGAAGAATATCTGGCGCTGATGCAGGCCAATTTCGACGCCTATGATCTCATCGACGCCCTGCCCGACGAGATCCCCCCGGTGCACTACCCGCGCGCCGCCGGCTATCACCCTGAAGGCGAGGAAAATCCGCTCAATGCCTGGTATTACAAGACCGAGGTGACAGGTGCAGCAACCGGTAAGCTGGCTGGCCGCACCGTGGTGCTCAAAGACAACATCGCGCTGGCTGGCGTACCGATGATGAACGGAGCCTCGACGCTTGAAGGCTTCGTCCCTGTCTACGACGCCACCGTTGCCACCCGACTGCTGGATGCCGGCGCGACTATTCTTGGCAAGGCGACCTGCGAGCACTTCTGCTTGTCGGGAGGCAGTCACACCTCCGATCCGGCGCCAGTACATAACCCATTGCGCCGCGGCTACTCGGCCGGTGGCTCATCTTCTGGGAGCGCCGCTTTGGTTGCTTCCGGAGAAGTTGATTTGGCGATGGGCGGCGATCAAGGAGGCTCTGCGCGTATTCCCGCCGCATGGTGCGGCCTCTATGGGCTGAAACCGACCCACGGTCTGGTGCCTTATACCGGCATCATGCCGATCGAAGCCACTTTCGACCATACCGGGCCGATGACCCGCAGCGTAAAAGACAACGCCTTAGTCCTTGAGGTCATTGCCGGCGCGGACGGATTGGACCCGCGTCAGTATGCCCCCAAAGTAGAAGCTTATACCGAGGCTCTGGGTAAGGGAGTACATGGCTTAAAGATCGGCATTATGGCCGAAGGTTTTCAGTTGCCGAATCTGGATGTGCGAGTCGCGGAGAAAGTTCGTGCTGCCGTCGCCCGTCTGCAGGATCTGGGTGCTACGGTCGACGAGATTTCGGTACCGGAGCATAGCCTGGCGGGTGCGCTCTGGTCCCCTATCGGCTGCGAGGGGCTGACCGCGCAGATGATGCATGGCAACGGCATGGGCTTTAACTGGAAAGGACAATATGACGTGGCGCTGCTGGACAAGCACGCCCGGTGGCGTGAGGACGCCGACGCGCTTTCCCCATCGCTGAAGATATGCATGTTCGTCGGCCAGTACGGGCTGGAACGCTACCATGGCCGCTACTATGCCAAGGCGCAGAATATCGCGCGTCGCGCGCGTGCGGGCTATGACCGGGCGCTGGCGGACTTCGACCTGCTGGTGATGCCCACTGTACCGCTTGTCGCTCAGCCATTACCGAAACCTGACTGCTCCATTACCGAATATATCTCCCGCGCATTTGAGATGATCGGCAATACCGCACCGCAGGATATTACCGGCCATCCGGCAATGACTCTCCCTTGTGGGCTGGTCGACGGCTTACCGGTAGGAATGATGTTGGTAGGACGCCACTTCGCCGAAAGCACCCTTTATCAGGCCGCCGCCGCATTTGAAGCTTCCGGCGACTGGCGGATGTTTTAACTCTTAACCATCGGGAACCATAAAATGAGCCATCAACACGACCACGACCATACTGAACCGCCGGCGGACATCGAGCTACGTGTCCGGGCGCTGGAATCCCTGCTACAGGAGAAAGGACTGATTGACCCGGCGGCACTGGATGAACTGATTGACACGTACGAGCACAAGGTCGGCCCTCGTAACGGCGCGCAGGTGGTCGCTAAAGCGTGGAGTGATCCGGAGTATAAACGTCGACTGCTGGAGGACGCCACAGCCGCCATCGCCGAGCTGGGTTTCTCCGGCGTGCAGGGTGAAGACATGCTGGTAGTGGAGAACACGGCGGACGTGCACAACGTGACCGTCTGTACATTATGTTCCTGCTACCCCTGGCCGGTGCTGGGTCTTCCGCCGGTCTGGTACAAATCGGCCCCCTATCGCTCGCGTATCGTTATCGACCCGCGCGGCGTTCTTGCCGAATTCGGGGTAACCATACCCGAAAGTAAAGAGGTGCGCGTCTGGGACAGCAGCGCGGAACTGCGCTATCTGGTCCTGCCAGAACGTCCGGCGGGTACCGACGGCTGGAGCGAAGCGCAGCTGATTGGACTGGTCACCCGCGATTCAATGATCGGCACCGGGCTGGTCGCCGCGCCATAATAAGAGGAGAAAACCATGAATGGGATACATGATCTGGGCGGTATGCACGGCCTCGGCCCGATCCTCAACGAGGAAAATGAGCCGTATTTCCGCCATGAATGGGAGCGCCGGGTATTTCCGCTGTTCGCCTCGCTGTTCGTCGGCGGACATTTCAATGTGGATGAATTCCGCCACGCCATTGAACGCATGGATCCAGCCCACTACCTGGAGGCAAGCTACTACGAGCACTGGTTGCACGCATTTGAAACGCTGCTGATGGAAAAAGGGGTGATCACCGCCGATGAACTCTGGGGTGGCTCGCCCCCTGCTCCCTGCGCGCCAGGCACGCCGGTGCTGACGCAGGACATCGTCGCGGCGGTTGTCAGTACCGGTGCCTCCGCGCGCGTCAGTCACGATGTTGCTCCCCGCTTTAAGGCCGGAGACCTGGTTCGGGCAAAAAACATTAACCCAACCACCCACACCCGCCTGCCGCGTTACGTGCGTGGGAAAATCGGCCGTATTGAGACCGATCACGGCGTATTCATCACGCCAGACACTGCAGCGCACGGTCTGGGCGAACATCCTCAGCACGTCT
Source organism: Klebsiella sp. V115_8 (assembly GCF_029967715.1). Classification (NCBI taxonomy): domain Bacteria; kingdom Pseudomonadati; phylum Pseudomonadota; class Gammaproteobacteria; order Enterobacterales; family Enterobacteriaceae; genus Klebsiella; species Klebsiella sp. V115_8. Next base: position 244,202 of record NZ_JASCAR010000044.1, on the reverse strand, counting down.
ACAGCGTAAGCTTCAGCGCACTGGAACTGTGGGGCACGCCGCGCCCGGACAAAGTCTACATCGATCTGTGGGACGACTATCTGGAGGAAGCATGAGCCTTGCGACACAGCGTGATTACGCCGCCGTCGGGTTACCCCGCGACGAGGAGGGGCCTGTGTTTGATAAGCCCTGGCAGGCGAAAGCATTCTCCCTGATCGTCCATCTGCACCGGGCGGGGCTGTTCCCGTGGGCAGAATGGGTACGGACGTTCAGCGAAGCGATCAAGGCTGCTCCGGCGCAGCCCGGCGAAAGCGTGAACGATGCCTACTATCGCCAGTGGGCGACAGCAATGGAGAACATGATCACCGCCCTCCACCTGACCGCGCCGGATGACATTGCCCGACGGACACAGGAATGGCGACTGGCGTATATCAACACGCCGCATGGTCAGCCGATCGTCCTGGCCAATGCCTGCTGTCCGCCAGCGCATAACCACCACTCGCTTCCACTCGGCGTTCCGGTCACGGTTAGCCCGGCACAGTCTTCCATCAGCAAAATCAACAACGGAGTTACATCATGAGCGATATCACCCTTACCACCAACGCCCCGGCCACTCCGATACCGATCGCGGCGCTGTTGCCCTGGGCACTGTTCACCACCCTGCTGGCGCTTTTAGCGATCTATTTCGTCGGTGCGGAACAAGGTGCGACGTCGATGTTTTCCGGCACCCAGGTGCATGAATTCTTCCACGACGCACGCCATCTGCTGGGTTTTCCCTGCCACTGAGGAGGCGGACATGATTGGGAAACTATTATTCAAGGGGATGATAGCAGGCATTCTGGCTGGACTGGTGGCATTTGCCTTTGCACACCATTTCGGCGAGCCGCAGGTCGATCGTGCTATTGGAATTGAAGACAGTCTGGCCGCTCATACACACCAACACAGCGCGTCGGCTGATGGCGGTGAAGAAGAGGTGTTTAGCCGTCAAACCCAGTCCGGGATCGGGCTAATGGCCGGTATGGTGCTGTTCGGCGCAGCGCTGGGCGGCGGTCTGGCACTGAGCTGGGCCTTTAGCTATCAGCGCTTCGGACCATCGAACCCGCGTCTGTTAGCGTTATGCCTGGCGCTGGTCGGCTTTCTGGTCATGAGCCTGATGCCTGGTCTGAAATACCCACCCAATCCGCCTGCAGTCGGTAACCCGGATACCATCGGCTATCGTACCGAACTGTACTTCGTCATGATGTTGCTTTCCATCGGCATTGTCATCGCGGCCGCGTGGTTATCACATCAGCTAATACCGCGCCTTGGCAGAGGAAATGCGATGATGTGGGCAATGCTGTTCGCTATGGCGCTGATGCTCATGGTTTGTGCCCTGATGCCGACAGTGAACGAAGTGCCCGAACACTTCCCGGCGGACCTCCTATGGCGTTTCCGTATTAGCTCCTTCGGCACGCACCTGGTGCTCTGGAGCGTCATCGGTGTGGCGTTCGGTGCCTTAGCCGAACGTACGCCGGCGACACGTGCGCAACGCCCAGCCTTCCGCCGCGGTTAACATCATGAGAGCGTCGCTAACGCTGATTTGTCAGGGAGAAACGGCAGCGTCCAGTGGTTCACATTTCCCCTGTGATGCCCCTCTGAAGGCGCGGGAATGGCAACGGGCGCGTCAGTTACAAAGCCGTGTCGCCCGTTGTCACCGCGTCTGGATCTCCCCGGAGACCGCCGCCCGACAAACTGCCGCAGCGCTCTCTTTACCGGGTACCCCGGTAATGGAGCTGGCGGAGCCCGACTACGGCATCTGGGCCGGTCGGCCATTACGTGAGGTGATGACGCAAGACGCCGACGCTTTCCTGGCCTGGCTGGAGGGTGAAGCGCCGCCGGGCGGAGAATCACGTGTTCAGCTGTTGGCGCGCTGTGGCCGCTGGCTGACAAAACACGTCGATATTCAAGGACGACACTGTGTAATTGCGTCTGCCTCCACTATCCGTGCCATGATCCTCGCCGTTCTCGGCGCCCCACTTCACTCATTTGCACGTATTGACGTCCACTCGCTCAGCATCACCGAGTTGCGCAGTGACGGACGGCGCTGGAATTATTGTTTATTAAGAGATGACATAAATGGCTAATGCTCGACGGTGTCCCGCTGAAGCCATCAGCAAGTAAGCGCCTTTGGCCATGGATGGCTCCATCTACTTGTCCTGCATCGCTAAACCCAATGCCATAGGACCGCTCAGCCCCCTTCACGACCGGTCCTGCGCAAAAAAGTAAACCTTCCCTGACCATGATTATTTATACTCAGAAAACAGGTCATTAAGAAAGGAAGCCACGCGTTGAAATGGGTAACCTGGTTAAAACGTATCGTGTTGTCCCTGCTGCTGTTGATTGTTGGCGCTCTGGGACTACGCGTTTATGACATTCAGCGCGGGCCCGATCTGCAGCTCTGGCATACCTGGGTTCCGCATGAAATGGGCGCGGATGAAATCGACAATGCTGACTGGAACGATTACCTCCAAAAAGAGAATGCGCTCTTCGGTGAGGTAAAACGCCAGGTTACCAATAAGCTGGACGCTGAACAGCAAACCGAACTGAATCGTTACTACAGTCACAGCCCCATCTATCCGGACTCGTTTCCCACCAACTGGAATCGGTCATATATCATGATGCCGGATGGCAAACCGCAAGGCGCTGTGGTGTTGCTGCATGGTCTGACGGATACACCCTACAGTCTGCGGCATATCGCCGAAAATTACCGGCAACAGGGTTATGTCGCCATCGGTATCAGGTTACCGGGCCACGGGACGGTACCCGCCGGGCTGACCGACGTGGACTGGCAGGACTGGCTGGCCGCCACGCGCCTGGCGGTGAGAGAAGCGAAACGACTGACGAGTCATGATGCGCCCCTGCATATCGTCGGATTTTCCAACGGCGGCGCGCTGGCAATGAAGTATTCGCTGGACGCGCTGGATAATGCCGGACTGGCAAAACCCCAGCGGGTGATCCTGATTTCTCCGATGATCGGTATTACCCGCTTCGCGCGCTTTTCCGGCCTCGCGGGCTGGCCCGCGTTTCTTCCCGCCTTCTCGAAAGCCGCATGGTTAAACATCATGCCTGAGTTTAATCCGTTCAAATATAACTCCTTCCCGACGAACGCCGCCCGTCAGTCGTTTCTGCTGACCAAAGCGCTGCAAAAGCAGATAGTGACGGATTCGAGAAATCATAGGCTTAACAGCTTACCGCCGGTATTGACCTTTCAGTCCGTTGTGGATTCAACGGTCAGTACGCGGGCGATCGTGACGGCGCTGTATAACCGCTTGCCGGATAATGGCAGTGAAATTGTCCTGTTCGATTTAAATCATGCGGTCAGGTTTAATTCATTATTACGCCGGACGTCTTACACCGCGCTGGCGCGGTTGCTGCCCGCGGCGCCGCGAGCTTATCAAACCACGATCATCACTAACGCCAATTCCGCCAGTACAGAGATGGAAATTCGCACCACCCGCGCCGGGAAAACAGACACCACGGTGGAAAAGCTGCAGGGAATGCACTATTTACCGGACGTCTACTCTCTTTCTCATGTCGCGCTCCCCTTCCCCTTGAGCGATTCGCTGTACGGGCGCTATCCCCATCCGCTGAATCAATACGGGATCAGCCTTGGCACGTTTGCAGCTCGCGGTGAGCGTTCTGTGCTGGTTGTGGGTCTGGACTCGCTGATGCGCCAGTCTTCCAATCCGTTCTTTCCCTATATGATCAAGCGCATTGACGAAGGGATCGACACTCGCCCGGCGCTCTCCGGAAAATAACTCCCCTCTGGATAAGTGGCCGCCGAGGCCACTTTTTCCTGAGGGCGCTACACTATGCTTTCGCCGACGTCGACAGCCACTGATATATCGAGGACAGATCCTGCCCGGCAAATCCCGCATCCGCCGCCTGCTGCCACAGTTCGGCGATGTTATCCAGTCCCGGCATGGTGTGCGGCTCGGACAGGGACAAGGCCAGCCGGGCATCTTTCAGCGCATGCGCCAGCTGCATCTGCGGCGCGAATTGCTCATTGGCGATGGCGTCCAGTTTGACTTTGACATAGGGCGCCGCCAGCGGGCCGCCCTCCAGGGCGCTCCACAGCTGGTCGGGGGTAAAGCCCAGCGTCTTTGCCAGCTGTGCGCTTTCCGCGATGCCCTGCATCATCGCAATCAGCCAGGCATTGAGGACCAGCTTCATTTTCTGGCTGTTGCCCGCCTCGCCAAACCACTGCGTCCCACGTGAGATAGCGGCAAATACCTGTTCCGCCGGGCCACACTTTTCACGATCTCCGCTGGCGAGCACCAGGATCTGCGCCTTCTCCGCCGGGGCTTTGGTCCCTGAAACCGGGGCATCGACGAAGGTCATCGCCGGCTGACGCTCCCGCAACAAAGCGATAGCCTCCTGGGTCTCCGCCAGGCCGATGGTGCCCATCTGGCAATAGATCGCCTGCGGCTGACAGGCAGGCGCTATTTGCGCCAGTACCTGCAGGGTAGCCTGACCATCGGCGAGCATACTGATGATCACCTCGGCATCGGCCACCGCCTGCTGCGGCGTGGCGTGCAGGGATAATCCCTGCGCCTGTAAATCCTCGCCGCGCGCTGGCGAACGGTTCCAGCCCGCGACGGTAAAGCCCTTCTTCAGCAGATTGCTGGCAAAAGCGTGTCCCATGGCGCCGAGTCCCAGCACCGCGACTTTTGGTAATGTACTCATCTTGTCTGTCCTGATTCGCGTGTTAATAAATGGCGGACGTCTACTATCGCATCTCTGGCACGGATGTCAGTAGCAATAACCGCCATATAAAGTGACACTGTCACTATATGATAGCCACATTTATCGCGGCTCAGGGCTGGCGGAGCCACTCCAGCAAGCGGCGTATCGCTGGCGACAGGCGTTCGTCATCCTGATAGCACAGGCACAGCCGACGCAGCGCCCAGCGATCCTGCAATGTGATAACGGCGAACCGGTAGCGTGGCAGGTAGCGTTCGGCAATAACGCGCGGCAGGATCGCCCCGCCGGCGCCGTGAGCCACCATCTCGCAAAGCCCTTCAAAATGGCTCATCCTGATGCGGACGTTCAGCGCCTGGCCGACTCCGGCGGCCTGCTCTTCGATATGCTGCTGCAGCGCGCTGGTCTGATAGAGCGCGACCAGCGGCTCATGGATGATCGTTGCGAAAGCCACCTCGGCGGCGTCACTCAAGGCATGGGCCGGCGGCACGATCAGCACCAGGGGATCCTCCGCGACGGGCTCCAGGCGCAACGGCCCGGGGTCGACCGCATCGGACACCACCCCGACCTGCGCCACGCCAGCCAGAATGCTGCTGACAATATCTGCGCTGGTGCGCTCTTCGGTGTCGATCTGTATCCCGGGATGCGCGGCCATCCACGTGGCGAGCTTGCCTGGCAGAAAAGCCGACATCGCCGAGGTATTGGCAAACAGGCGCAGCGTGCCCTGCTGACCGCGGGCGAAGGCGTGCATCGCCTGGCGCAGACGCCGCTGCTGCTCTAACAACGGACGAGCATGGCGCGCCAGCACCTCCCCGGCCTCGGTCGTTGTCACCCCCCGGGCATGACGGTGCAGCAACGGCACACCGACCTCCGCCTCCATTTTGCGCAGCCTTTCGCTGGCGGAGGCCAGCGCCAGATGGGCCGCCGCCGCCCCGCCGGTAATGCTGCCGCTATCCACGATGGCGATAAACAGTCGCAGATCGGCGAGATCCAGTCGCATAAGCCCTCCTTTCCCTTCGGTTTTACCGTAGCCTGCGGGCAACATACCGCATTGTCCACCCGGAGACCAGCTGTTTCAATGCCCTTCTCTGAGCCGATAAGTGAGCCATGATGTTTGATCTTCACACTCTCTGTTTACTGCTGATCTTTATTGCCGCCGGGCTGGTCAAAGGGGTGACCGGTATGGGACTGCCCACCGTGGCGATGGGCCTGCTTGGCCTGCTGATGCCGCCACCGGCCGCGGCGGCCCTGCTGGTGCTCCCCTCGCTGTTAACCAATCTCTGGCAGCTGCTGGCTGGCCCCGCGCTGGCGCAGATTGTGCATCGCCTCTGGTTAATGATGACCGGGATGATTATCGGCACGCTGGCGGGGTCGTCACTGCTCATCCACCTGAACCCGCGGTGGTCGTCGCTGGCGCTGGGCGTCGTGCTGATAGCTTATGCCGGATACGCGCTCCGTGGTCCGGCGGTGCAGGTTTCCGCCCGCGTGGAAAAGCGCCTGTCGCCGCTGATGGGCGGACTGACCGGACTGATCACCGGGGCGACCGGGGTATTCGTTATTCCGGCGGTGCCCTGGCTGCAGGCGCTGGGCTTTCGTCGCGACGAGCTGGTCCAGGCCCTGGGACTGTCGTTCACCCTCTCCACTCTGGCGATGGCGGCCGGCCTCTCCCTGCACGCTGGCTGGCGCGCAGAGTCGCTGCTGCTGTCGGCGCTGGCGCTGTTGCCCGCGCTGCTCGGCATGTGGCTGGGACAGCGGATCCGCTCGCGTCTCAGCCCGCAGCGCTTTCGTCAGGGCTTTCTGTTGTTCCTGCTGGCGCTGGGGCTGGAACTTGTCCTCCGGGGGCTGCTGGGGGGATCGGCCTAGCGGCGGGTAATGTGCTTCACATTGTATTTACTGGTGTTCTGGTAGATCTCTGAGAAATCAACGATCGCCCGGTTCTGGGCGTAGCTGACAGACTGCACCCGTAGCAGGAGGCTGTTAGGCGCCACCTGCAGCAGCTCCGCCTGCTCGCGGGTCGCCAGCACCGGCGTATAGCTGCGGTGGCTCTCGATAATGGTGATATGGCACTCTTTTTTGAAATAGTTGAACTTAGACTGCTCAAGGTTACCCACGCTGAGCCACGGAAAAGCGGCGTACGGAATGTAGCTGTTCTCCACCAGGATCGGGACCTCATCAATCAGGCGCAGCCGCCTGACGTAGTAGACTTTCTCTCCCGGCTGGATCTTTAACTGCTGGGCAATGGCCGGCGGGGCGTCAAGCAACGTGAACTCAATGACCTTATTACGGTAGTTGGTTACCCCCACCACCTGCATCTGGTAGTTAAACCCCTCCAGCTCGCCGCCATGATAGTTACTCTTACGCACAATGCAGGTTCCGCTGCCGTGCCGCCGGGCGATCAGCTTTTCCTCCTCCAGTAGCGCCAGCGCTTTGCGCAGCGTCATCACCGAGACCTGCAGCTCCGCAGCCAGCGCTTTTTCGCTGGGCAGCATATCCCCGACGGCGTAGTCGTCGCTGTTGATACGGGCCTTCAGTTCGGTGGCAATCTTTTTATAAATCACTTTTAGATGTCTCGTTGAGATGGAAGGCGTGGAAAAGAACGACAAATAACGCATTGTATTTACAGATAATAGTTAATTTTTACGCGAGAGATTAGACGTTAACTCATCTATAAAAATGGCTATATTTATATATCTCTCCTGCAACAATATATATGACTTTCGTCACAGATGGCCTTTTTCCTGCTCGGGATCCCGGTGGTCTGCTCCTAGTCTGATAAGCCTATTGATCAGGTGATGACAGCAGGCTATGAAGACGAGAGGACAACCATGATTGGCGTGAAAAAGCTTCAGGACTTTTCCAAGGCGATGATCGGGCCGGTGCTGTATCTGCCGGCTATCGGCCTGTTGATCGCCCTGTTCAGCATGACCACCAACCGGCTGTGGGTGGATGAAAGCAGCGGGATCTATCTGTTAGGGAAATTCGTCTCCAGCATGCTCTGGGCGCTGATGAACAATCTCGGGTTTCTGTTCTGCCTCGGGCTGGCAAGCGGTCTGGCGAAAACCCGCAAAGCCGAAGCCGCTTTCGTGGCGGCCATGACCTGGCTGGTCTACCTGGCGGCGAACAACAGCTGGCTGACCCTGACCCATCGCCTGGCGACCGGGGCCACCAACGCGCAACTGTATGGCAGCGGACAAACCTACATCTTCGGTTTTCAGGTTATCGATATGGGCGTGTTCCTCGGTATTATCCTTGGCTGCGCTGTCGCCTTTGTACACAATCGCGTGGTCGGCATCGAATTTCGCGGCGCGCTGTCGATCTACGGCAACAGCAAGCTGGTGCTGATTGTGATGCTGCCGCTGGTGGGCCTGTTTGCTATCGCCACCGTCTATCTCTGGCCGGTGGTGGAGTTGGGCATCTCGGCGCTGACCGGCTTTATGAAATCATTTGGCGCCATCGGGGTCTTCCTGTACGGCTTTCTCAACCGGTTCCTGATCCCCACCGGGATGCATCATCTGATCTGGTCGCCGTTCGTCTTTACCTCTATCGGCGGTCAGCTGCTGATTGATGGCCAGACCGTCATTGGCGCCAAGCCTATTTTCCTCGCCGAAATCGCCCGTCATCCCGTTGACGCGCTCAGTGATTCCGCCCGCTTTTTAACCTATGGGATGGTGAAGATTTTTGGCACCGCCGGTATGGCGCTCGCCTTCTACCGCACGGCGAAACCGGAGAATAAACAGCGACTCAAAGTCACGCTGATCCCCTTAATTGTCACCTCAGTGCTGGTGGGGATCACCGAACCGTTTGAGTTTCTCTTTATCTTCACCGCCCCGCTGCTGTGGCTTATCTACTCCCTGCTGGACGGTTTCTTCCAGATGCTGGCCTGGCTGCTTCACGTGCGGGTCTGCGCCACAAACGGTCTTATCGATTTTGTCGTCTATAACCTGCCCGCCGGCGCCAGCGTGACGCGCTGGCCGGTATTTGTCCTGCTCGGCCTGCTGGAAACCGCCACCATGTACCTGGTCGGCACCTTCTGCATTACCCGCCTGCGAATGCTTACCCCGGGGCGCGAAGCCGCTGCCGATGCGGCATCTTCCCCACAGACGGATCAGGCGCATGGCGATTCAGACAAAGGCGCGCTGGTGATTGCGGGGCTGGGCGGTAAAGAGAATGTTTGTACGGTGGAAAACTGTTTTACCCGTCTGCGGGTCGATGTGCGCGACCCTGCTCTCATCCAGCAGACGCTGTTGAAAGAGAGCGGCGGGAGCAGCGTGCTGATTAAAGGCAATCATGTCCAGGTGATCTATGGCTTGGGGGTTAACAAAATTCGAACGGCGGTCAACGCCAGTCTGGGTGTAACTGAATAACGAGGTGGTAAATGAAAGATAACTTTGTGGTCACGATTGCCGGCGGCGGGAGTACCTACACGCCAGGGATTGTCATGATGCTGCTGGAAAATATGGCGCGCTTTCCCCTGCGGGAGATCCGTCTGTACGATAACCATCACGAGCGTCAGAAGACCATTGGCGACGCCTGCGCCATTCTGGTGGCTGAACGCTTCCCGCAGGTGCAGTTCAGCTATACCACCGATCCGCAGGCGGCCTTCACCGACGTTGATTTTGTGATGGCGCATATTCGCGTTGGCCTGTATGAGATGCGGGAAAAGGATGAAAAGATCCCGCTGAAATATGGCGTGCCGGGCCAGGAAACCTGTGGGCCGGGGGGGATCGCCTACGGTATGCGCTCGATTGCCGGCGTACTGGAGCTGGTCGATTATATGCAGCAGTACGCCCCGGGGGCGTGGATGCTCAACTACTCCAACCCGGCGGCCATCGTCGCGGAAGCGACCCGTCGCCTGCGTCCCGACGCGCGCATTATCAACATCTGCGATATGCCGGTGGCCATTGAGGGGCTGTTTGCCGACATCCTCGGTCTGCCGTCCCGCAAGGCACTGAACGTCCGTTACTATGGCCTGAATCATTTTGGCTGGTGGACCAGCATCACCGATAAAGCCGGTAACGATCTGATGCCGGCGCTGAAGCGTCACGTGGCGGAGCAGGGTTACAGTAGCCCAAAAGAGGATTTTCAGCATAAGGCGCCGAGCTGGATCGAGACCTTTAAAAAGGTGAAGGATGTGTTTGCCCTTGATCCCCTGACCCTGCCTAACACTTACCTGAAATACTACCTCTACCCTGACTACGAGGTGGCGCACTCTGACCCGGACTTTACGCGGGCCAACGAGGTGATGGCCGGACGTGAAAAAGAGGTCTTCGATATGGCCCGGGAGATCACCCGTCGCGGCACCGCGGAAGGCGCGCATTTCCACGCCGGGGCCCATGCCACTTTCATCGTCGACCTCGCCTGCGCCATCGCCTTTAATACCCAGGAGCGGATGCTGTTGATCGTGGAGAACAACGGGGCGATCGCCAACTTTGACGAAACGGCGATGGTGGAAGTCCCCTGCCTGGTGGGCGTCAACGGCCCGGAACCGCTGGCGATGGGAAAAATCCCTTTGTTCCAGAAAGGGTTGATGGAGCAGCAGGTGGCGGTGGAGAAGCTGGTGGTTGACGCCTGGATCGAGGGCAGCTACCAGAAACTGTGGCAGGCCATCACCCTGTCGAAAACGGTGCCCAGCGCCGCGGTGGCGAAAGCGATCCTCGATGAGCTGATCGTCGCCAACGAAGGTTACTGGCCCGCGCTGCACTGATTTTTTGCCGCAACCCTGCCGGGAGACCTTCTCTCCGCAGGGTTATCAGCGGCACCCGTCCCGCGATGCCTGCCTCATAGCCTTCCTTTGGCACAGACGCGACAATGGCCTGCGCAACCTCCTCCACACCGATGCCCCAGAGCCGCCAGCCACGCTTTTCCCTGATCGCAGTAATGAAATATAAATTCTATTCTTCGATATTATGGCGTAAAAATGTGATCTGCGTTGTATTCTTTGAGTTACATTAACCCACTGAAAACAACATCATTATTACTCACTCGCAAAATTAACCCCCTTTTCATGGGGATATCGCGCTGCATGCCATTGTGATTGGCTTCATGTATTTACCTTCCTGCAACACTGATTTGAAATTAAATTTTCATAATGTGATCTTGTAGCATGCTCGTTCCATTTCTTTGTGCCATATTCTTATCACAGTAAATCGCCGGAACGACAGCAACATGCCACACCAGGGCGCTGTCCTGCCGACGCACTGAAGACCGCTAACCCCGAAAAGGAGAACGGATATCGACAACATCCATATCACCACCAAGCCGTAAACCTCTTTGACCGCCATTGCTTAGCGTACCCTGCCATGTGCTGAGCAATTACACAAAGAAGAAAATCATTTAATTCAGTTAGATACGACAACACAGGCGTGATAAATCCTGACTGGGGAGATGTATTTTTATCTTGTGTCGTTCAACAAAATAAAGGGACTACCATGTCATTTATAACAAACCTGAACCAGCAACAGAGAAAACGACTTCATCAGATCACCTTAGTGGCCACCTTCGGCGGCCTGCTTTTCGGTTACGACACTGGCGTTATCAACGGCGCCTTTTCCTCACTGAAGCAGTACATGGCGCTGACCCCGACCACCGAAGGGCTGGTGATGAGCGTCCTGCTGGTCGGCGCCGCGCTGGGCAGCGTGTTTGGCGGCAAGTTTGCCGACTACTTCGGCCGGCGCAAATACTTACTCTTCCTCTCCTTTATCTTTCTCATCGGCGCCCTGCTTTCCGCCGCGGCTCCTGATATCACCACCCTGCTGATTGCCCGCGCCCTGCTGGGCTACGCCGTCGGCGGCGCCTCGGTTACCGCTCCGACCTTTATTTCTGAAGTGGCGCCCACCGAGATGCGCGGCAAGCTGACCGGCCTGAATGAAGTCGCCATCGTTATCGGCCAGCTGGCGGCGTTTGCCATTAACGCGATCATTGGCATCATCTGGGGCCATCTGCCGGACGTCTGGCGCTATATGCTGTTAGTGCAGGCGATCCCCGCTATCTGCCTGTTTGTTGGTATGTGGCGCGCGCCGGAAAGTCCGCGCTGGCTGATCAGCAAAAACCGCCACGAAGAAGCGCTGCATATTCTCAAACAGATCCGCCCGGCGGAACGCGCACAGAAAGAGTATGACGACATCTCCACCCTGATCAAAATTGAAGCCGGCAATAAGTACAGCACTCAGAACACCTTTACCACTATCCTCACAACGCCATGGATCCTCAAAATTTTGCTGGTGGGCATTACCTGGGCCGCACTGCAGCAAACCACCGGGGTGAACGTCATTATGTATTACGGTACGGAAATCCTGAGTGCCGCCGGCTTCTCAGAGCGTACCTCGCTGATCTGTAACGTGCTGAACGGTGTCTTCTCCGTCGGCGGTATGCTGATTGGCGTGCTGTTCCTTGTCGACCGTTTCAAACGTAAGACGATCATCATCTACGGCTTCGCGATTATGGCCACGCTGCATCTGATTATCGCCGCGGTTGACTACACCCTGGTGGGCGATCTGAAAGCCACCGCTATCTGGCTGCTGGGCGCGCTGTTCGTCGGCGTGATGCAGGGCTCGATGGGCTTTATCACCTGGGTGGTATTAGCCGAGCTGTTCCCGCTGAAATTCCGCGGACTGTCGATGGGGATCTCGGTATTTTTCATGTGGATCATGAACGCGGTAGTCAGCTACCTGTTCCCGCTGCTGCAGGCGAAACTGGGCCTGGGGCCGGTCTTCTTCATCTTCGCGGCCATCAACTATTTGGCGATTCTGTTCGTGGTGTTCGCCCTGCCGGAGACCTCCAATAAATCGCTGGAGCAGTTAGAAGCGGAGCTGTCAGCGAATCATGAGGATAAAAAATCCACTCGTCTCACCAGGGAGGTTGGCTATGATCGATAACATCACGCTGGATAATCTGCACATCGGCTGCAAGGCCAGTAATAAAGCGGAAGTCATCGCCATGATTGGCGCGGAGTGTAAATCCAAAGGCTATGTCAATCAGGAGTGCGTTCACTTTCTGCTGGAGCGTGAACATCAGGTTTCCACTTTTTTGGGCAATGGCATCACCCTGCCGCATCTGCCGAAATCAGCGACGGATATCATCCTTAAAACCGGGATTGAGATCTTTCAGTTTCCTGATGGCGTTATCTGGGATCGCGGCAACGTGATGTTTATTGCCATTGGCGTGATTGCGAAAGAGAAAGAGCATATTGACGTGCTCAAAGAAATTGCCTCGATATTCAGCGATGAGCTGATCGCGAATGCGCTGTCATTAATCTCTGACAAAAATGACTTCCTGAAGATCCTCCAGCATAACGCGCTGCCCCATTAAGTGCGCCACCGGCCGGGGCGCTGCCCCCGGCCCCTCCATTTATTGGTCTGGCAGCAAACAGACATTGCGAAAAATCTAATTTTCCCCGTTATCACGTCAATCACAATAATAACCGGGGGAATTAACGCATATTAAATTGCTATCAAATCTATTTATTATACGACCCCCTTATCTGACACACTAAAATCATCAATAAAAACATAATTTTAAGCATTGAAATAGTGTTTTAACCTCTGTTTTGGCAATCAGGCCGCGAGTGCCGCGCGCCAGTAATTCCTGCGCTATCCCATTAGTTTTGATTTAAATCAATACCTCTTTCATGGTTAAAATGCATTTTACAGCGCGATTATTTTGGCAAGGTGTATACGACATTGGTTTTACGATTTGGATATTTATTTAGCCGGCCCGCAAGCCTGTGGGGATGGCTGATGTGTAACGCGCTTAACGGTATCGCGATCGTCCTTTGCTTTCGCGGGATAAGCGTCGTGACAGGCTATCGTCAAGCGGTCTGGCAGGTCATCATCACGCTGGCTATTATTATATCGACCTGGTATAGCGCTAATTATTTCGCCGCCCTGGAAGCGCGGCGCGACAGACGACGCTTTCTGCTGCTGGCCTGGGTGGTCATGACCATTCTGTTGAATTTCATTCACCTGAGCGGTGGTGAATACCGTTATTAAAGGAGCATGCCCATGACGCTGGCGATGCTGTGGGTACTTATCACTCACCATAAAGGGCTCGCGCTCTTGCTGGTCGTGATAATTGCACTGCTGTTTATTGCGCTTACCCCGCTGGTCAAAAAACTGCTGAGCACCCTTCACGATCGTTCCTGACCTTTCTCCCATAGCCGCCAACAGGCGGCTATCTCTCCTCCTGATGGACTGAATCCGCCACCAGCCTCAGCGGCATGCCACCTGCTACTGCGCGCATAAAAAGAAATGAGAACCATTATCAATGAAGCTATGCTAACGTGTCAGCCCAGGCAAAACGCCAGATGACAGAGAACAGGGGGACAGACGAGGTGAAGCAGGATTCAGGGATCATCACAGCGCGGCAGACGCACGGATTGCTGACGCTGGCGATAGGCGCGCTCTTCTACAGCAGCGGCAGTTTCGCCCGGCCGGATCTGCAGCCGCTGGGACCGAATATTGCGGATAAAGGGTCAGCTTTCTATCATTTTACCCAGCGCCAGTACGACTCTGCCGATGGTGAACGCCATTACCGGGTGTGGACCGCGGTGCCGGATAAAGCGCCGCCGGCCGCCGGTTACCCGGTGCTGTATATGCTGGACGGCAACGCGGTGATGGATAAACTCAACGACGCGTTTCTGCAACAGCTCTCCGCCGGTTCCCCACCGGTCATCGTCGCTATTGGTTACCAGACGGCGCTGCCCTTCGATACCGCCGCCCGGGCCTGGGATTACACTCCGCCGCTGAAGACGCATGAACCTCGCGCCGGGAAAACCGCGCTGCCGCCGCGAAAAACCGGGGGTAATGATCTGTTTCGTCAGCTGCTGAGCGAAACGATGGTTCCGCAAACAGAAGCTAACCTGAAAATCGATCCCCGCCAGCGCGCTATCTGGGGCCACTCTTACGGCGGACTGTTTGTACTCGACGCGTGGCGAAACCACTCCCTTTTCAGGATCTACTATTCTGCCAGCCCGTCGCTTGGCCAGGCGCAGACGTCTCCCCTGAAGGACACCCAGACCCTTGATGCCACCGCGTTTACCGGGACGTCCCTGTATCTGCTGGAAGGCGACGGAAACGCCGCTGGCGAGCCCTCCGGGCATGAAGCCTCCCTGGGCGTACTGCGTCAGACCCAGCAGCAGCTGGCCAGCAACGGTCTGACGGTGCTATTCTGGCGCTACCCTGGCCTGACGCACGGTCAGATGTTCGAGGTCTCCCTGCGCGCGGCGCTGCTGCACCTTTCCGGGCAGCCTACGTTAGCGCATCAGTAACGATCCCGCGCCCACCAGCCAACGGCGGGTGCGTTAATTCTGCCGTGGCAGATGTTTAACATCGACCGGCTCGCCGAACAGAAAGCCCTGCATTTCGTCGCATCCCTCTTCTTCGAGGATTTGCCGTTGCCCTTCGGTTTCTACCCCTTCGGCGATAAGCGGGGTATTGATTGAGTTGCCCAGCGAGATAATCGCCCGCACGAACGAGCGAACCTGAGGATTGCTCTCCACATCCTGCATAAAGCTACGGTCGAGCTTGATGACGTCGAAATGAAAATCGCGCAGCATGCTCAGGGAGGAGTAACCGGTGCCGAAGTCATCCAGCGCAATACTGATGCCCATCTTTTGCAGATGATGCAGCACGCTGAACGCCAGCTGTTTATTGATGATAAACGCCGTCTCCGTCACTTCAAATTCCAGCAGGCTAACCGGATAAGCGGTTCGCATCAGGATCTCGCGGACTTTTTCGATAAAGCTGCGGTGACGCAACTGTACCGGTGAGATATTGACTGAGATTTTTTTATTCAGCCGATTATCCAGTGATTCGCTGCACACCTGCTCCAGTACCCAGTAGCCTAATGGCACAATAGCGCCACTCTCTTCGGCGATGGGAATAAACACCTCCGGCGGGATAGCCCCCAGCTGCGGATGCTGCCAGCGCAACAGCGCTTCATAACCGGTGATGCGACGATCTTTAATGTTGCGGATCGCCTGATAGTGAAGCGAAAACTCCCCCGCCTGAATACCGCGGCGGATGTCGGCGGCCATCATATTCCGCTGCCGCGTCTTGTCGTCCATCTCACGTTCGTACCAGCAAATCTTGTGGTCGAGACTGCTCTTTGCCCGATACATGGCCAGATCGGAATTGCTCAGTACCGTATTAATATCCGTCCCGTCCTCCGGGTAGACGGAGATACCTATGCTGGCGGAGAGGATCACTTCCGTCGCGGCAAACGTCTGCTTACCGCTGAAGCAGTGCCAGAGACGGGTGGCAAAGGCGTCCACCTCGCTTTCATCGGCAAAAGGTTTGACGGCCACAAACTCATCGCCGCCGAAGCGGGCGACCATCTCCTCCTTCTGCAGCGTTTTCAGCACGGCGCCTGCCACGCGCTGCAGCAGCTGATCGCCAATAAGATGGCCCTGCAGATCGTTAATCTCTTTAAACTTATCTAAATCGATGGTGAAAACGGCAAAGCGGCGGGCGTCATTACCGGTGATCAGCTTTTCCACCCGCTCAAAGAACTCCACCCGATTGGGTAAACCGGTCAGCGCATCGTAGCGCGCCATCCACGCGATGCGGTCATTGATCGCCTTCTGTTCGCTGATGTCGCGGGTAATTTTGGCAAAGCCCAGCAGGTTATGTTGTTCATCGCGGATGGCATTGATCATGACATGCGCCCAGAACCGGGAGCCATCTTTACGATACCGCCAGCCTTCGCCTTCGAACTGGCCGCTACGCAGGGCAATTTGCAGATTTTTTGCCGGCACCCTGGAGAGCTGTTCGGCTTCGCTATAGAAGAGACCGAAGTAGCGGCCGACGATCTCGTCGCTCAGGTACCCTTTTGCCCGGCGGGCGCCCTCGTTCCAGCTGATGACCGTCCCATCGGCGCTCAACATATAGATGGCATAATCTTTAACACTTTCAATAAAGTGGCGATAGGCAATGTCCGTCAGGTGATCGTTACTCATGGTACAGCGCTCTCTGTGGCTCGGTCGTGGCAAAACGCATTAGATATAACAGAATCACGCCCATAATGAATACAAGGTTAAGGTGTTTTATGGTCGCCTTTCCGGCCCGGGCATGCGCCGACCGCGCGGTGCATACGCCTGTTAAGCGTAGTGGACCTGGCCATCTTCGGGAGTGACAAACTCGGCGAGTTTCGCACTTAGGTCGCCCACTAATAGTTACTTTTATTGATTAAAAAGTTTGATTGAAAGAATAAATAAAAGGAGTAATGTTAATAATACTTTCTATGGAGGTTAAATATGTTGCGTGATTATTTAAAAGTGGAAAAAGAAGATCGCCTGGTTGAACAACAGAGTCGTCATGACAATAGTCAGCATTATTCTTCGGTGACCGAATGGGTTATTTTAAGTAAAGATGGCCAGCGTAAAGGTCGGGTATCCCTGTTTGACCGCTTCACCACCCGCCGCTCCTGGAGCGACAGCTTCCGCATTACGCAGTTCGATAATGCGGGTAAAGTGGTGGTGGATAAACTCACTGACGCGCTGTAAATCCCCCGGATTCCCGGCCTGACGGGAGAATATTCATACGCAAAATTAACACCTGCATAAAATATATTGATGCGTCGCCATCATGTTATTTTCATTCCGCATACTGATAACCTAATGGGTAATTTTCGCCATGGTAAACAGCGCGAATTTTTAACCCGAACACATGCTGAAAAATAAGCCCGCCGGTCGGGCTTTTTTGCATGGTGTTCGCCGCCCAGGCCACAAAATGCCAGGGACAATCCGCGCTGGATGGTATACGATACATATACGAATCATATATGGGTTGTTGCTATGGGAATCGTCAAAATCTCCGATCTGCTGCACGATGACATTCGTGATGCCAGCAAAGCCATGTCCCGCTCCGTCAATGCGCAGGCGGAATACTGGATCCGTCTGGGCATGATGAGCGAACTCTACCCCGAGCTTAACCACCAGCAGATCAAACTGCTGATGCTGAAATCCGGCTCTGACCGTCTGCTGGAGGTGATCAATGCCATCAATAATCATTAAAACCGCCGATGAGCTCGCGCGCCAGCGTCATGCCGGCCAGCTGCTGGCATCGGTGTTTGCCATGCTGGATACCTTTATCGTTCCTGGCGTGACGACGATGGAAATCAACGATCGAGTGGAAGATTTTATCGTCAACCAGCTGCACGCCCGTCCGGCCAGCAAGGGGCAATACGACTTTCCCTATGTGTTGAACACCTCGATTAACGACGTGGTCTGCCATGGGATCCCCAAGGCGACCGAGCATCTGCGCTCCGGGATGATCGTTAACGTCGATATTACCCTCGAGAAAGCGGGTATGATCGCTGACTCCAGTAAGATGTACCTGATAGGCGACGTTTCCCCGCTGGCGCGCCGGCTGGTAAAGACCACCTATGAAGCGATGTGGAAAGGCATTGAGGTGGTGAAACCTGGCGCGACGCTGGGCGACATCGGCCATGCCATTCAGCGCTGGGTCGAGGACCATGGCTACAGCGTGGTCAGAGAATACTGCGGTCACGGCGTCGGTCAGGAAATGCATGAAGAGCCGCAGGTGCTGCACTACGGCAGGCCCGGGGAAGGCGCCGTGCTGCGGGAAGGCATGGTATTCACTATTGAACCGATGGTGAACCAGGGCGACAGTCGTATCAAGACCAAAAAGGATGGCTGGACGGTGGTCACCCGCGATAAAAAACTCTCCGCGCAGTGGGAGCACACCGTGGCGGTGACCGCCAGCGGTTTTGAGGTATTGACGCTGCGCGACGACGAGCAGTCGCGGATCCGCTGAGTTACCTGTTCGCTTTGCCGAGGCGCCCATAACGGATAATCCTGCCCGGGGCCGGGAATGCTGAGGTACCTTCTGGCGGGGCAGCCCGACTGACGCCTCTCTCTTGATGGCCGCAGTCCGAACAAGGAATTGCTCTGACCGGCGAATCGTAAGAGAATAGCGCCTACACGCGACGATCTGATTACACGGGAGTTCATCATCAGCTATTCTCGTCGATTCCCCTTAGCCAGCAAAGTGGCGCTGGCAGGCGCGGCGCTCATCGCCGCCGGCATGCTGTTCAGCTGCACCAGTAAGGCCCCGAAATCCCTCGTCACGCCGCCGAAGAGCGCGGCTGTTAAAGCCGGTCAGACGCACCGGGAGCCGGTACGCGGTGTCTGGCTCACCACCGTCTCGCGCCTTGACTGGCCGCCGGTCGGGTCGATTATCGCCAGTACGCCGGAAAGCCGCATCACGCAGCAGAAGCTGGCGCTGATCGCCAAACTCGATAATCTGCAGCGCCTGGGGATCAACACCGTCTTTTTCCAGGTGAAACCGGACGGTACGGCGCTCTGGCGGTCGGATATTCTACCGTGGTCCGATATGCTGACCGGCAAAATCGGCGAATATCCCGGCTACGATCCGCTGCAGTTTATGCTGGATGAAGCGCACAAGCGCGGCATGAAGGTTCACGCGTGGTTTAACCCTTACCGCGTCTCGGTCAACACCAAACCGTCGACCATTGCCGAGCTGAATAACACCCTCACTCAGGTACCGGCCAGCGTGTTTGTCCTGCACCGTAACTGGATCCGCACCGCCAGCGACCGCTTTGTTCTCGACCCGGGTATTCCCGAAGCGCGTGACTGGATCACCAGCATCGTCGCTGAAGTGGTGCAGAACTACCCGATTGACGGCGTGCAGTTCGATGACTATTTCTACACCGAAACCGCCGCTTCCCCGCTTAACGACAACGAGACCTTCCGCCGTTACGGGCAGGGCTATGCCTCGAAGGGCGACTGGCGGCGGCATAACACTCAACAGCTTATTGCCCAGGTCTCCGCGACCATTAAAAAACTCAATCCGAACGTCGAGTTTGGCGTAAGCCCGGCCGGGGTGTGGCGCAACCGCTCCCACGATCCAGCGGGGTCTGATACCCGTGGCGCGGCCGCCTATGATGAATCCTATGCCGATACCCGCAGCTGGGTGCAGCAGGGACTGCTCGACTACATCGCCCCGCAGATCTACTGGCCATTTGCCCGCGATGCGGCGCGGTATGATGTGCTGGCCAACTGGTGGGCCGAGGTGGTTAAGCCCACGCATACCCGGCTGTATATTGGCGTGGCGCTGTACAAGGTGGGTGAACCGTCCAAAAATGAGCCTGACTGGACGGTGGATGGCGGCGTGCCGGAGCTGAAAAAGCAGCTCGATCTCAATGAGTCCCTGCCGCAGATCCAGGGCACCATCCTGTTCCGCGAAAACAACCTCAATCAGCCGCAGACCCGCCAGGCGGTTAACTACCTGCGCAGCCGCTGGGGGCAGCCGCAGAGCTAACCGCCACTCGGCTTTGCTATCGCGCCTGCAGCCCTTGCTGCAGGCGGGCGTGCAGTTTCAGCATGTTCTCCGTGATCGCCCGCCAGACGTGGGCGGAAAAGTCCGCCGGCAGCGTCCGGCGGGCGCTTTCGATGGCCTGCGGCACGCGGTCGGCAAACTCGTCAAGGATCGCCAGCATCTGATCCCGGGGAAAGTTAACCGCTTTGGCGGTCGCCAGAAAATGACGCGGATAGATGGCGTTAATCTCCGTTTTCCGCCCTCGGGTGGCGTTGAGCCCCATCGACAGCTTCAGGTCGCGCAGATGCAGTCCCGTCCCTCCCAGCACCGGAAATGCCGAAATAATGTCGTAGAACGGCGTGAGCCGATAGCTGCCGCCGGGCAGCAGAAAGAGCGAGAAATTCTTCGCATGCCCGTCCGTTGCCCCGGTTAGCCACTGGAACACCATGAACTTCATAAAGTCATAGCGATCTTTCAGGGCTTCACTGGAGCCCAGCAGAAAGGTCATGATCGCGGCGATACCCGGCCCGCCGTCAGACTCGTATTTCATCGACGACGGGATGCCAAATGCCTGACACAGATCCTCCTGCGGCAGCCGCAGCAGCACGCGCCCCTCCTGCGCCCAGCGCCGGTCGAAGCGGGTCACCGCCAGCGCACGGATCCGCGGGGTGGTGATAATCTCCGCCTCCGGCACCGCCAGGCCCAACGCCCTGGCCAGCGCCAGGCACAGATATTCGTTATCCACGCTTTCACGCAGATCCAGCGTCGCATTGGGCTGTTTTATCTCGCCAATGGGCAGTTTAATGATATGGGTGGTCGGGGTGGTGCCCTGCGGAATACACCAGTGCTCGCCCATTCGCAGCAGCGCGGTTTTCTCCTGGGCGCCGGCCACCGAGATACGAAAATCGTCCTGGCCGGTCACCATCCCGAGCGGAATATCCGACTGGTAGGCGGTCAGCAACGCGGTCAGTTGCGCCTCATCCAGCGTCTGCCAGCGCAACGCTGCAAGATGCGCCTCTTCTCCCGGCGGCAGCAGAGTCACCGCCCCTACGCTATCCCGGCCGACCTCGGCCAGCAGATCGAACGGCTGTTTCGAGCGCGCCTGATAGCGCCTGACGATCCGGTCGCGGACCTGTGGGCTGTCGGGCAACAGGTTATCAAAATAGTGATACACCGCGTCGGCGGTGATATTGCCATACTGCAGCGGCAGCGAGAGGGAGAGCGGCCTGGCGCGCGGGCTGCGCAGCCACTCGTCATCATAGCGGAAACTGTGCGCCCCGTTGGCCTGGCGGGTTAAGGTTCCCACGCGCACATTGTTCATCCAGGTGGTGAGCGTCGCCATTACCAGTCCAGATCCGTGGTGTTATCGGGAGCCGTCGCCGTCTCGGCCGGCTTGGCGTTCAGGGTCATCACCATCCCCAGCGACTGGAGGATCTTGAACAGGGTGGTCAAGGTGGTTTTGTCCGGGTGATTTTCAAAATTGGACAGCGTCGCCTGTTTAATGCCGATCCGGCTGGCCAGCGCCTCCTGAGTCCAGTGATTTTGCTGGCGCAGCAGTTTCAGGTAATTGGCCAGCTGAACGGGACTGTATATCTGCGGGGAATGCATCGCTTGTTCCTCACCATTGTTTATCCCCCTATCGGGATAAATCTGCTTTTATACCCTACAGGGGATAATGTCAAGGTTATCCCCTGGTGGGGATATGAGTATAATTATCCTTGTGTGGTGATAAAACAGGAAGAATGGTGGCCGGAGACACCTTTACATGCCCGGTGGCGGCTGCGCCTTACCGGGCCTACTAGCTGTCTCTGCCCGCTCCGTAACGATCCAGGCCGGGCAAGCGCAGCGCCGCCCGGCAACGGGCATCCGGCTCTGTTGCCGGCTTAATGCCCGGTGGCGGCTGCGCCTTACCGGGCCTACGGGCTGTCTCTGCCCGCTCCGTAACGTTGTAGGCCGGGTAAGCGTAGCGCCGCCCGGCAACGGGCACAGGGCTTAGCTGCCGCGGTAGGTCGACCACCCGCCCGGGGCTATCAGAAACGGCAGATGGAAATGGTCATCTGTCGCCTCGCCAATGACAAAATCAATCTGCGCCCGGGTAAAAACGCTCTCGCGCCCGACGCGGGCAAACCACGCCCCCGTTTCCGCGGTTAAGCAGTAGCGCCCCGCCGGCAGCGGCGCGGCGCTGAAGGTGGCGATACGCCCCTGGGCGTTAGTTACCAGGTTCGCCAGCGTCTCGCCCTCCCGGCTCAGGCTGACCGCCACGCCTTCCGCCGGCGTGCCGGTGGAAATATCCAGAATATGGGTGCTCAGGGTACTCATTCGCCAATCGCTCCTTCCAGTCTTAACATCGTAATTTCCCGCAGCTGGGCAAGCGCCTCAGCCACTTCTTCGTCGGCGGTATGCTGCAGTCGGCGCGTCAGCGCCTGCAGCATCTCTTCGCCGCTGCGCCCTTTGGCGCGGATTAAAAACACCCGGCCAAAACGAGCCTCGTAGCGGGCATTCCCCTCCCGCAGGGCCTGCGCCAGCTTTTCATTATCGCTGTCCACCGCCGACTGCTCCTGGCGCGACATCGTCGCGTGCGCCTGGCTGCCGGTCGGTTTTTCGCCGATCCGCGGATGGGCGCTGAGCGCCGCGTTCAGATCGTTCTCCCCCCAGTCGGCCATCGCTTCCCGGGCGACCTGCAGCAGCGCTTCACGGCAGGCGAAGGGTCGCAAGCTCACCAGCGTATCGCTCCAGGCCGGGATCGCCACGCAGGGGGCCAGCAGCGCCACTGCCTCATCATGACTCAGACGGTTAAACTGTCTCAGCGCGATCATCCTGACTCCTTATCGTTTTCGTCGCCGCCTGCTCCTGCGGCAGAACAAGGTTCAGCGCTATCGCCACCAGCCCACCGCTGGTGGCCGCCGAACCGAACAGATCGCCGACCATCGGCGGAAAATGGCTGAGAAACGCCGGCACCGACTCCACGCCAAGGCCCGCGCCAAACGCCAGACCAACGATCAGCACATCGCGTCGAGTGAGCGGGTTCTGGGTAATGATCCGGATCCCGGCCGCTACCACACAGCCAAACATCACCATCGTGGCGCCCCCCAGCACCGGCGCCGGGATCTGCCGCAGCAGTTCGCCCACCGGCGGGAACAGCCCAAGCAGGATCAGAATCACGCCAATGTAGCGCCCGACATAGCGGCTGGCCACCCCGGTCATCTGGATCACGCCGTTGTTCTGCGCGAAAGTCGTGTTCGGAAAGGCGCTGAGCATCGCGGCCACCATGCAGCTGACGCCGTCCGCCAGGATACCGCCCTTCAACCGGTTGCGGAAAGCGCGATCGTCAACAGACTGTTGCGAAATCAGCGAGTTGGCCGTCAGATCGCCCACCGCCTCCAGAATACAGACCAGCGACACCAGCGCCACCGGCAGAAAAATCGCGCTGTTAAACTGAAAGCCGAACGGAAACAGCGTCGGCAGGCGAAACAGGGTGTCGCCCAGGCTGTGAAGGTGGAACTGACCGCTCAGCCCTGCCGCCACACAGCCCACGGCAATGCCCACCACCACCGAGGAGAGCCGCAGCCAGCGGTTTTTGGCGCAGCTCAGCAGAACGATAACGCCAAGGGTACCCGCCCCGAGCGCGATATTGCTCATGCTGGCGAAATCCTGCGCCTTTTCGCCACCGCACCAGTTAATGACGCTGACCTTGATCAGGCTGATGCCGATCAGCGCAATCACGCTGCCGGTAATGATGGGGGTAAAGATTTTCTTCAGCGGTTCAATAAAGCGGCTGACAATCACCGGCACCAGGGCGGCGACAAAGTTAACGCCAAACAGCATCGCCATAATATCCTGTGGCCCGCCGCCCTGCGCTTTCACCCACATCCCTCCGGCTACCGCCACGCCAAGAAAGGCGAAGCTGGTGCCCTGCATGCAGATCATCCCGGCGCCAATGCCCCAGACCCGGTTGGACTGCAAAAAGGTACCGATACCCGA
Source organism: Klebsiella sp. V115_8 (assembly GCF_029967715.1). NCBI lineage: Bacteria > Pseudomonadati > Pseudomonadota > Gammaproteobacteria > Enterobacterales > Enterobacteriaceae > Klebsiella > Klebsiella sp. V115_8. The sequence continues at coordinate 220,206 of NZ_JASCAR010000044.1, read as the reverse complement.
GGCCAGCAGCGACATACTGATGAGATACGGCAGCCAGTCGCCAAGTCCGAGGGTGGCGCCGATAATCAGCGGCGGCGTGATGATCCCCACCAGACCCGCCAGCACATGCTGGAGGGCGCTAAAAAAGGCCGCAAGCGGTGGGATCCGCTGTTCAAGGCCGTAAAGCAGGCCGCTGTGATGTTCGTCAGACATGGTGTTATCCCGTAGCAAAGAGAAGTGCAAGAGCTTCTGCACAAAGCAGGCCAGAGACGACCAACGCGAACGAATAAATTTATTAATACTTTAAAATCAATCAGTTAAATCACTCCAGTCATGTCTCACACCCCACCGCTGCGGAACCAGAGTGCTGAAACGATAGATTCTTAATGCAACATACAGAAACTTTTGATTCATAAAAAGGCAACCAATGCGTCACATTGCACCGATGTGGTGCGTCATGACCTATCGCTGTGCCTCAGGCCGGCGGTTTTCCACCTTCCGGCGAACTGGTACGCAAATTGCTGTAGTCAGTCACAACATCGGGAGAAGGAGAAAAAAATGAAAGCAATCGTGATTGGCGCCGGCATCGGCGGCTTAAGTGCGGCAGTGGCGCTCAAACAGTCGGGGATTGACTGCGAAGTCTATGAAGCGGTGAAAGAGATCAAACCGGTCGGCGCGGCGATTTCCGTGTGGCCCAACGGCGTGAAGTGCATGGCCCACCTCGGTATGGGCGATATCATGGAAACCTTCGGCGGACCGCTGCGCCGCATGGCGTATCGCGATTTCCGCAGCGGCGAGAACATGACCCAGTTCAGCCTCGCGCCGCTGATCGAACGTACCGGCAGCCGCCCCTGCCCAGTCTCCCGCGCAGAGCTGCAGCGGGAAATGCTGGATTACTGGGGACGGGAAAGCGTGCAGTTCGGCAAACGCGTCACCCGTTGTGAAGAAAACGTCGACGGCGTGACGGTGTGGTTTACCGACGGCAGCAGCGCCAGCGGCGATCTGCTGATTGCCGCCGACGGCAGCCATTCCGCGCTGCGTCCGTGGGTGCTCGGCTTTACCCCGCAGCGCCGCTACGCCGGCTACGTCAACTGGAACGGTCTGGTGGAAATAGATGAAGCGCTGGCGCCCGGCGATCAGTGGACCACCTTTGTCGGCGAAGGCAAGCGCGTCTCGCTGATGCCGGTCTCCGCCGGCCGGTTCTACTTTTTCTTTGATGTGCCGCTGCCGGCGGGTCTGGCGGAGGATCGTGACACCCTGCGCGCTGACCTCAGCCGCTACTTTGCCGGCTGGGCGCCGCCGGTGCAGAAGCTGATCGCCGCCCTCGACCCGCAGACCACCAACCGTATTGAAATCCACGATATCGAACCATTCAGCCGCCTGGTGCGCGGTCGCGTCGCGCTGCTGGGCGACGCCGGACACAGCACCACCCCGGATATTGGCCAGGGGGGATGCGCGGCGATGGAAGATGCGGTGGTGCTGGGCGCCGTTTTCCGCCAGACCCGCGATATTGCGACCGCCCTGCGCGAGTATGAAGCCCAGCGCTGCGACCGGGTCCGCGATCTGGTACTGAAGGCGCGCAAGCGCTGCGATATCACCCACGGAAAGGATATGCAGCTCACCGAAGCCTGGTACCAGGAGCTGCGGGAGGAGACCGGCGAACGGATTATCAACGGCATGTGCGATACCATCCTCAGCGGGCCGCTGGGCTGACGGTCGCCATGGATTCAATCACCGCGCTTAGCGTCTGAATGGCCATCTGCGCAGGACGCGATAGCTGACGCGAAGGCGCGGTGCACAGCGCCAGAGTCAGCGGCCGCAGCAGCTTACTGCGCAGCGGGATAAAGGCCAGCTGTCCGCGCTGAACCTCGTCCAGCACGTCGAGCAGGCTGAGGAGCGTCACGCCGCTGCCGCGCAGCACCAGCGACTTAATGAGCCGGATATCATTGCAGCTGATGGTATTCTCCGGCGCAAAGTCATGGTGGCGATAGAGAAGCGCCACCCGCTCATGAACGATCAGCGGCGCGCCGGGCACGATGTGCCGCTCGAGGCTGAGCTCGCCCAAAGACAGAGCCCTCGCCCCCGCCAGGGGGTGGTCCGGGCGCATCACAATCCCCACCTCCAGTTCGGCAAAGGCCAGCACGCTGAGTCCGGCCTGCCCCTGCGGATCGAGGATCAGACCGACGTCCAGATCCGCCTGACGCACTTTCTGGCTGACGGTGTGGCTGTCGGCCACCTGCAGATCCAGCTCCAGCCACGGCCAGCTGGCGATAATCTCCGCCAGCGCGGCGGCGAAGCCACCTTCCGCCAGCGCCTGCACCATACCGACGCTGACGCTCCCGCGCTTCATCCCCTGCAGCTCATCAAATTTCTGCCGGGTCTGGCGAAACTCCTTCTGCCAGCGCAGCAGATTGTCATACAGCAGTTCGCCCGCGGTGGTCATTCGCAGCCCCTCCGGCAGCCGCTCGAACAGCGGTGTCCCGAAGGCCTCCTCGGCCTGCAGGATCTGGCGGTTAATCGCCGAGGCGGAGATATGCAGCTGCTCGGCGGCCCGGCGCAGGCTGCCGCAGCGGGCCACGGCGATGAAATAGTGGGCGAAACGGGAAAATGGACTCATGGCGACCCTGTACTCTTTTTTGCAACAGCAGAGTGAATTAATGGTGATGGATGTGAACACCCTAATATGACAACAATAATCTCACAACAATAAAACAATCACCGATGTGAGCAGGAAGAGAAATCATGAAGACAACCATCCCGACGCCCCCCGCCCATTGCACCTTTGATCCAGAGGACTGGCTGCGGCTGGCCCGCTGCTGGCACCCGGTGGCCCGCGCCTGCGATATTGGCGGCGCCCCGGTGAAAGCCACCCTGCTGGACGAACAGCTGGTTATCTATCGCATTAAAGGTCAGGTGGTGGTCGCCCGCGACGTCTGCCCGCATCGCGGCGTCCCGCTGACCCTGGGGTTTCATGAAGAAGAAGGCATCGTCTGCCCCTATCATGGCCTGCGCTTTGGCGAGGATGGCCGCTGCAACCGCATCCCCTCCAGTCCGGGGCAACCCATTCCAGCCAAACTGCATCTCACCAGCTTCGCCGTGGAGGAGCGCTACGGGCTGATCTGGACCTGCCTGGCCTGCGATCCGGACAATCCGCCGCCGTTACCGACCATGCCGCACTGGGACGACGCCGGCTTTCAGCAAATCAACTGCCCGGCCTTCGAGGTGAAGGGCTTTGCCGGCCGCCAGGTCGAAGGCTTTCTCGATGTCGCCCACTTTGCGTGGATCCACACTGATACCTTTGCCGACCCGGACAATCAGCAGGTGCCGGACTACACCCCGCAGGAGACACCGTTCGGCTTTGTTGCCGACTACTGGAGCTCGGTGGGCAATTACCCGGCCAGCTCCGATTTCCGCGCGCCGGAAGGGTTCCAGTGGCTGCGTCACTTTGAAATGCATCTTCCCTTCACCGCCACGCTGACCATCCATTTCCCTGCCGATGCGAAGCTGGTGATCATGAACACCGCCTCGCCGGTGTCGTCGCGCGTGACGCGGATGTTCGCCCCTATCGCCCGCAATTTTGACCTGCATGTGCCGGTGGAAGACGTTCATGCGTTCAACCTGCGGGTGTTTGAGGAGGATCGCCTGATGGTTGAGACCCAGCGCCCGGAGCGGCTGCCGCTGGATCTGACCCTGGAGGCGCATATTCCGGCAGACCGCAGCTCTATCGCCTACCGGCGCGGGCTGAAGAAGATGGGCTTTGGCGATTTCTTTCTGGTATGAGTGGAGGTCTTATGCGCGACATACTCCCGGTGGTGGTCGATGGCCTGTGGCGCCAGGGCGCGAAAAATCTGGCCGTTCGTCTGGTGAGCGCCGATGGGCAACCGCTGCCGGCGTGGACGCCCGGCGCCCATATCGACCTCCATCTCCCCTGCGGGCTGATCCGTCAGTATTCGCTGACCGGCAGCCCGGCCGGGCGGGATCACTATCTGCTCTGCGTCGCCCGCGAGGCGCAGTCGCGAGGCGGCTCCCGTTATATTCATGACACCCTGCGTCCGGGGCAGCCCTTGCTGATCTCTGCCCCGCGCAACCACTTTCCCCTGCGCGGGGGCGGCCACGTGGTGCTCCTCGCCGCCGGGATCGGCATTACGCCGCTGCTGGCGATGGCCCACGCCCGGGCGGCGTCCGGCGCCAGCTTTACGCTGCACTACTACGTCAGCCGCGCGCAGGAGGCCGCCTTCGCCACCGAGATCGCCAGCCAGCTCACCGGCGGAACCTGCCTGATCCACTGCTCTGCCGACGGACAGAGTCCGCGCCTGCGGCTGGCGCAGGATCTGGGCGCGCCGGACGCCGACACCCGGGTCTATTTCTGCGGACCGGCAGGGTTTATGAGCCAGGTGCGCGACACCGCTCTGGCTGCCGGCTGGGCGGAGGCGCAACTGCACAGCGAAGCGTTCCAGCCGCCCGCCCCGACGGCGGCCTCGGCGGCGGACGGAACCTTCACCATCACCCTCGCCTCCACCGGGGAGCGCTGGCCGGTACCGGGGGACAAAACCATCGCCCGGGTGCTGCAGGAGCATGGCGTCGACGTGCCGCTCTCCTGCGAGATGGGGATCTGCGGCGCCTGCCTGACGCCGGTGCGGGAGGGAACGGTCGACCACCGGGATACCGTGCAGTCGGAGGCGGAAAAACAGGCAGCGGAGCAGCATATTGCGCTGTGCTGCTCCCGCAGCCTGTCGGCCAATTTAGTTATCGATCTCGCGGGATAAGCGACCGGTCTCCGGCTGTTCGGCGCGGGCGACCGGTTTCACCCGCACGGCGGTGAAAACCACGACCATCGCGGTCAACAGCAGCACACCGCTGCCGGTGAAGACGCCGCTGGCGCCGTGCAGATCGAACACCGCCCCGCCGCCGGCGGCGCCGGCGCTGATGGCCAGCTGAATAGAGGCCACCAGCAGACCGCCCGCGCTTTCCGCCTCATCCGGCACGGTGGTGGCCAGCCAAGTGGACCAGGCCACCGGCACCAGACCGAAGGCAAACCCCCAGAGGGCGACCAGCAGCCCGTCGAGCACGCTCAGATGGCCAAACGTCACCATCAGCAGCGCCAGGACGCTCATCATCAGCGGCACCAGCGCCAGGGTCAGACGCAGGCTGCGGCTCAGCAGATAGCTCGCTACCGAGGTGCCGATAAAGTTGGCGATACCGAAGCCGAGCAAAATCAGTGAAACGCCTTCAACGCTGGCCTGCGCGACGGTCTCAAGGAACGGACGCAGGTAGGTGAAGAAGGCGAAATGGCCGCTGAAAATCAGGATCGATGCCAGCATGCCGCCCAGCATACCGGGACGGCGCAGCACCCTGAACAGCGTGGAGAAGGTGCCAACGCTTTCCGGGCGCATGGAGGGCAGCACCCACAGCTGCCAGAGCAGCGCCAGCAGGCTGGGTATCGCGCAGAGAATAAACACGTTGCGCCAGCCGATCAGCTCCCCGAGGTAGCTGCCGAGCGGCGCGGCCACCACTGTGGCGACAGACACCGCGGAAAAGATGATCGCCAGCGCCTTCGGCACATGGGCCGCCGGCACCAGACGCATCGCCGTGGCGGTGGACATCGCCCAGAAACCGCCGATGGCGATCCCCAGCAGCAGACGACCGAGCAGGAGAAACGCCAGCGAACCGGCAAAAGCGACCATCAGGCTGGAGACAATCTGCAGCACGGAAAAAAACATCAGCACCCAGCGGCGGTCGATATTGCGGGTGGCGGTGGCGATCAGCAGGCCGGTGACTAACGCCACCAGCGCCGTGGCGGTCACCGCCTGCCCGGCCATCCCTTCGCTGACGCCGAGGCTGCTGGCCATCGGCGTTAACAGGCTGGCGGGCAGAAACTCGGCCACGATCAGGCCGAACACCCCGAGGGCCAGGGCATAGACGGCACGCCAGGCAGGCCTGACGGGTGTCAGGCTTGCGTCAGCAGCTATGCAGGAAGTCATATACATCTCTCCAGGTTTATTAACATCCTGGCCATCTTAGGGGCTTACCCCTGGACGATATATGATGCATACTCTCCAGTTATTGATTATTCGTCCGGAATTACCATGAGCCAGCCTACTATCGACCTGACCAGCGAACTGCTGCGCGGTATGCGCCTCTCCGGCGTGAATTACCGGCGCATCGAAACCTCCCGCCCGTTTGGCGTCGGCTTTAGCGCCGTAGCGGGCAAAGCCCAGTTCCATTTCATCAGCCGCGGACCGGTGCTGCTGCGCATGGCCAGCGGAGAACAGTTCACCCTGGAGAGCGGCGACGCGCTGTTTATTCCCAACGGTGACGGACACGCCCTTCTCTCCGATCCGCAGGCCGCGGTGGTGAATGTGGCGCAGCTGAACAGCGAAACGGTGTGCAGCACGGTAAGTTGCATCAACGCTGGCGGCCAGCCTGACTGCCCGGAGCGCGCCGTGATTTTCAGCGGCTGCATGGACTTTGAGCTCGGCGGCATGCAGCCGCTGGTGAAGGCCATGCCCGAGGTGATGCGGGTGAGTTGCCTGCTCCACACCTGGCCGGAGATCCAGCCGCTGCTGGCCGCAATGGAGCGGGAATCCCTCACCCGCCAGGCGGGCTATGCCGGGATCCTCGCCCGGCTGGCGGACGTGGTGGCCGCGCTGATTGTCCGCGGCTGGGTGGCATGCGGGTGCGGTAACGCCACCGGCTGGGTGCAGGTCCTGCGCGATCCCCGGCTGGCGAAAGCGATCTACGCCATGCATCAGCGTCCGGGCGTGAACTGGAAAGTGGAAGATCTGGCGCGGGAGGCGGGGCTGTCGCGCTCTCTCTTCGCCGAGCGTTTTCTTGCCGCCACCGGCACCACCCCCGCCCGCTATCTGACCGAGCTGCGTATGCGGCTGGCGGTGCAGTACATCACCCACGAAGGCCAGGCGCTGGAAAAGGTGGCCTTCCGCCTCGGGTATCAGTCGCTGGCGGCCTTCAGCCGGGCTTTCAAACGCATCACCGGCCAGCCGCCGGGGGCCCTGCGCGCCACGGCACGCTAGAGTCAGCCTTTATATAAAGCGATACACGCCGTTGCCAACGCGAAAGCGTTGCCCCTTAAGCGCCGGGTTGGCGACGCGAAACACCAGTTAGGTCAGCTGGTTGGCGGCTCCTTCGCGGAAAGTAAACCACTGGCCGCCCACGTCCAGCCCCTGCTCCCCCTGTGGCGGGAAGCCCAGCAGCGCCTGCCAGCGATCGCGCACCGCCTGCGGATTGTCCACCTCGAACACCGCCTGCTCGAGTACAATGTCGCCCAGCGGATGAGGCACGTCCAGCCCCTGGGCGCGCAGCCGCGCCAGCCGGGTCTCGTCGTCTTCTCCCCACTGCAGCACAAAAGGATAGACCAGCCCGTCGGTGTCGCCATCGATGGTGAAGATCCGCCAGCGGATGACATTGCCCTGCGGATCGTGGCGCTGGCCATCGACGATCGGTGACACCGCCAGCCCCTTGCGCCGCAAGTGGTCATGGGTGGCGTCGATGTCGTCGCTGCGCAGCGCGACGCGAAACAGCGCTTCGTTCTCCGGCAGCAACCGCGCGGCATCCCGCGAGAGCAGAAACCTGTCCGTCGCGGCGCGCAGTTCGTCCGGGTCGGAAATGGCGAGGAATTCGATATAGGTCAGACCAAAATAGCTCAGCGCATTGCGGGTTCCCCACCCCGGATGGCGCCCGCCGGCCACCGCCCGCAGCTGCTGTCCGGCAAAGGTTTCAATCGCCGCTTCCGGCTGATTCACAAACTGTACTGCGTGGTCCCACTGCAAGGTTGCCATGATCTCTCCCGCGGTTGTGCCTGTTCAGGCGTCTGCGGCAAAAGATAGTGCCGGGGTGAAGGGAATGGCAAACAAGAATTAAGTATATCGAAAGCTGGATACGTGATTTATATCAACGCGGTATATGGAGTCTGACAGGCGATGAAACGGCGGACTAACGAATGGCCCGCCGGCGGGATCAGACCGACCCTTCTTTCTCAATCACCAGAATACGCGCCGCCCCCTGGGGATGAGCGACATGCTCGCATCCCACCTCGGCGTAGAAGATATCGCCGGCGTTCAGCACGATCACCTGCTCCTCGCCGTTGACTTTCACATGCATCGCCACCTGACCATCCATGACGGCAAACACCTCCTGACCGTCGTTGATGTGCCAGATATAGGGTTGGTCGGTCCAGTGCAGGCGCACGGTGGTGCCGGAAAAATTGGCGATATCCAGCGCGCCCCACGCGCGGTCGGCGGTGAAATCTTTACTGCTCCAGCTCTGCATAATGATGTCCTGTGGTAAGGGTTATTTTTTCTGCCAGTTTGCCCATGGATCCGCTTTCTCTGCCGGCGCATCGTCGTCGAGCGAAGCCAGATACATCGCCTCCACCTCTTTGCGCGCCCACGGCGTCCGGCGGAGAAATTTCAGGCTGGACTTGATGCTGGGATCGCTTTTAAAGCAGTTAATGTTGACCTGGCGGGCCATTTCCGCCCAGCCGTAGCGCGCGACCAGGGCATTGAGCAGCGCTTCCAGCGTCACGCCGTGCAGGGGATCTTTTGAACTGTGCATGAGGATACATCCGTTCCGCATTAAAAAAGTGCGCCCACCTTACTGGCTCTCGGTGACAGGCGCAACGGCTTCAGTTCGCCCTTACGCCTTTATCTATTTAACGCAAAAGCACTGAACCCCGCGCGAATATAAATTAGAAAATAACGTTATTGGTTGATTATCTGGCCCTGAGGCAAGCTGTGCTCAGCCCCGAACAGAGGAAATCACCATGCGCTGCTGTTGTGCCCGAACCCTGAACCTGAATCGACCCATAACATATTATCCCGTTTTCGGAGAACACCATGAACGCGACAACCCTGCCGATTCTCGATCTGGCCCGCTACGCGGACCCCGCGAATAAAGCGGCCTTCCTGGCCGACCTGCGCCACGCCGCCCGCGACATCGGCTTCTTTTATCTGATCAACCACGGTGTCGACGACGCGCTTCAATATGAAGTTCAGCGCCAGTCCCAACGCTTTTTTGCCCTCGATGAGGCGCAAAAACAGCAGGTGGCGATGATCCACTCCCCCCATTTTCGCGGCTATAACCGCGCGGCCTCTGAGCTGACGCGCGGCCAGCCTGACTGGCGAGAGCAGTTTGATATCGGCGCCGAACGTCCGGCGCTGACCCTCAGCGATGACGCCCCGCGCTGGCAGCGCCTGCAGGGTCCGAATCTGTGGCCTGCCGCCCTGCCGTCGCTTAAACCGGTATTACTTCACTGGCAACAGCAGATGACCCAGGTGGGGATCCGCCTGCTGCGCGCCTTTGCCGAAGCGCTGCAGCTCCCGGAGAATGCCTTTGACCGGCTCTATGGCGACAAACCCAACGAGCATATCAAACTGATCCGCTATCCCGGCCAGCAGGAGACGCAAAGCAGCCAGGGCGTCGGCGCCCATAAAGATTCCGGTTTTCTCAGCTTCCTGCTGCAGGACGAACAGAAAGGGCTGCAGGTTGAGGTGGCGCCCGGACAGTGGATCGACGCTGTGCCGCTGGCCGGCAGCTTTGTGGTCAATATTGGCGAACTGCTCGAGCTGGCCACCAACGGCTATCTGCGCGCTACCGTTCACCGGGTGGTTTCGCCGCCGGCGCAGCAGCAGCGCCTCTCCATCGCTTTTTTCCTTGGCGCCCAGCTTGACGCGGTGGTGCCGGTTTATACCCTGCCGCCCGAGCTGGCGCGTGAGGCGCGCGGTCCGGACAGCGACCCGCACAATCCGCTGCTGCGCGATGTCGGCTGGAATTATCTCAAGGGCCGTCTGCGTTCCCATCCGGACGTGGCGGAACGCTACTATCAGGACGTGTTTCGCGAACGCGCCGAGCAATTGATCGTTTAACCATAACTAAAAAGGAACACACCATGAAATATGCCGCTTTTAAACTGGCAGGGGTCGCACTGTCTCTTTCTCTGGCATGGACGTCTGCCCAGGCCGCCGCGCTGCGCGTCGCCGCGGACCCGGTTCCCCACGCGGAGATCCTCAACTACATCAAAAAAATCGATCCCAGCCTCGATCTGAAGGTGGTGGAGCTGACCAGCGGGGTCAACGCCAATGAACTGCTGGCCAGTGGCGACGTGGATGCCAACTACTTCCAGCATGTTCCCTACCTGAAGGATCAGGAAAAAGCGCTGGGTAAAACCTTTGCCGTCGCGGCCACCGTGCACATTGAGCCGCTGGGGATCTACTCGCATAAACATAAAAATTTCTCGTCGCTGCCGGACAACGCCACGGTGGCGGTGCCGAATAACACCACCAACCTGAGCCGTGCGCTGTTCCTGCTGCAGGCGCAGAAGCTTATCAAGCTGGACCCTAAATTTACCGACCCGGCCACCACTCTGGCGACGCCGAAGGATATTGTCGAGAACCCGAAACACCTGAAGATCCTGGAGATTGAATCGCCGCAGATCCCGCGCTCCCTCGACGATGTCGACCTGGCGGTGATTAACGGTAACTACGCCCTCGAAGCCGGGCTGGTGCCGGCGAAAGACGCTCTGGGGCTGGAAAGCGCCGAGCATAACCCCTACGCCAATATCCTGGTGACCACCCCAGCCCTGGCCAATGACCCGCGCATTAAGGCGCTGGCGAAAGACCTGACGTCGCCGCAGGTAGCGGAGTTTATCCGTAAAAACTACAACGGCTCGGTGATCCCGGTGGCCCCTCAGTCATGATAACCATCGAAGGGCTGAGCAAAACCTACGCCGGAACCGGCCGACCGGCGCTGAACGATATCGCGTTACAGATCCCGAAAGGGGCGATATACGGCATTCTCGGGCGCAGCGGCGCCGGCAAAAGTACGCTCATCCGCTGTCTCAATTTGCTGGAGCGGCCCACCTCGGGCCGCATTCTGGTGAACGGACAGGATATTACACAGCTGAACAAGGCGGCGCTGCGGGATTATCGCCTGCGTACCGGGATGATTTTCCAGCACTTCAATCTGCTGCATGCCCGCACCGTCGCCGACAACATCGCGGTGCCGCTGGAGATAGCCGGGGTGCCGCGGGCCGCTCGCGAAGCGCGGGTGCGCGAACTGCTGGAGCTGGTGGATCTCAGCGACAAGGCCGCCGCCTTCCCGTCTCAGCTTTCCGGCGGGCAAAAACAGCGCGTCGGCATCGCCCGGGCGCTGGCCGCCCGACCGGAGGTGCTGCTGTGCGATGAGGCGACCAGCGCGCTGGATCCCGAGACCACCGCCTCGGTGCTGGCTCTGCTGGCGGATATTAACCAGCGGCTCAATCTGACCATTGTGCTGATAACGCACCAGCTGGAGGTGGTGAAAACCATTTGTGACCACGCGGCGTTGCTGGAACAGGGCGAAATTGTCGAAAGCGGCAAACTCGCCGACCTGCTGGTGACCCCGTGGTCGCGGCTGCGTCAGTCGCTGCTGCACGACCCGCAGGCTGAACAGGATTTTCTTACCCGTCACGGCGTTCAGGGGAGGCCATTATGCGGAGTAGCATGAGCTGGGAAGATTTGTGGCCGTTATTACTCGACGGCACGCTGGATACGCTCTATATGGTGGGCCTGGCGGCCCTGTTTACCGTGCTGATCGGGCTGCCCACCGGTGTGTTGTTATTTATTTCCCGCGCCAACGGCCTCGCGCCGATGCCGAAACTGAACGCGCTGCTGGGGGCGGCGATCAACATCGGCAGATCGTTACCGTTTATCGTGCTGCTGATCGCGCTGATCCCTTTTACCCGCCTGATCGTCGGCACCACGCTGGGCAGCACCGCCGCTATCGTGCCGGTGACCATCGGCGCCTTTCCGTTCTTTGCCCGCCTGACGGAAAACGCGCTCGACGAGGTGGATTACGGGAGAATCGAAGCCATTCTGTCGATGGGCGGCAACGTCTGGCACGTGATTTTTAAATCTCTGCTGCCGGAAGCCCTGCCGACGCTGCTGGCCGGGATTACGCTGACCATCGTGATGCTGATTGGCTTTTCGTCGATGGCCGGGGTGATCGGCGGCGGCGGACTCGGCGACCTCGCCATCCGCTACGGCTATCAGCGGTTCAATAATGAGGTGATGTTTGGCACGGTGCTGATCCTGGTGGCGATGGTTCAGGGCGTACAAATGGCCGGCGATCGGCTGGTGCGCCGCCTGGCACACCGCCGCTAACCGTCAGATATTAATTCCAGCCGCACTCAGCCGCCAGCTGGCGGACCAGACTGGCGGCGTCACACTCGCGGATCAACCCCACACCCTGCCCGGCCCAGTGCGCGCCATACTCATGGACGCCCTGGGCTTTCGCGGCGGCGGCCAGCGCTTTGCCGATATCATATGCCAGCGGATAATCCGGCACAGCGCTCGCCGGACAGGCTTCCCCCACTGCGCAGAAGGTATTCGCCAGACAACGTGCCGGACGCCCGGATATCGCTGAGGTCAGTACCGTACGCCCGTCAATGCTGTTAGCGATCGCCGCGCGGTAGCCGGCGTCGGCGGCCGATTCCGGACAGAGTAAAAACGCCGTGCCGAGCTGAGCGCCCTGCGCCCCCAGCTGCATCACGCTGGCGATCCCCGCGCCGTCCATGATGCCCCCGGCGGCGACCACCGGGATGGTCAGCCGACGCCGCAGATGTTGCACCAGAGTAAAGGTGCTCATCTGCGCATCTGGCTCCTGCGGGTCGAAGATCCCCCGGTGCCCGCCCGCCTCAAAGCCCTGAGCGACCACCACGTCAATCCCCTGCTGCTCAATGACCTGCGCCTCCTTAAGCGACGTCGCCGTGGCCAGAGTGACGATCCCCTGCTGTCGCAGGCGCTGGATCGCCTCGCGCTCAGGAAGGCCGAAATGGAAGCTCACCACCGCGGGTGAGAGATCGAGAAGCAGCTCCAGCATGGCGGTGTGGCCGATAAACGTCTGGTATATCTCCCTAAGCGACGCCGGAGGGATACTGCCAAAGCGGGTAAAATGGGGGCGCAGCGTCTCAGCCCAGTCCGCCTCCCGTCGAGCGTCGCGCCGGGGCGGCGCATGGCAAAACAGATTGACATTGAACGGCCGGTCCGTCAGCTGGCGGGTGGCGACGATCATCGCTTCCGCCTGGGCAACGGTTGAAGCACCCAGCCCCAGCGAACCCAGCGCCCCGGCATGACTCACCGCGGCAGCCAGCGCGGGGGTGGAGACGCCCGCCATCGGGGCCTGGATCAGGGGGTAGTCAATATCAAGAAGCGAAAGCAGTGAATTTTGCATGGGTTCCTCGTACATGAGCGATGCCGGAGGCTTACCATCTCTTTTAAAGATGATAAGATCAACATCATTATCATATTGAGAATAAAAATATGAACCACAGCACACTGCAGATTTTTATCCAGGTGGCCGACACGCAAAGCGTCACTCTGGCAGCAAAACGGCTTGGCCGCGCCCAGTCCAATATCACCACCCGTATTCAGCAACTGGAGGAGGAGCTTGCCGTGGAACTCTTCGTCCGCGGCAACAAAAAAATGGTGCTGTCGCCGGCAGGCGTTCAGTTTCTCAGCTATGCCCGGCGGATCCTGAGCCTGGCGGAAGAGGCAAAGCAGAGTCTGCATCCAACAACGCCCGGCGGCAGCCTGCGGCTGGGCGCGATGGAGGCGACCGCCGCCAGCCGTCTGCCGCCGCTGCTCACCCGCTTCCAACAGCGGTGCCCGCAGGTGGATGTCACGCTCAGCACCCGGCCGACCCGCCAGTTAACCGAGGGGGTATTAACCGCCGCCCTTGATGCCGCGCTGGTCTGCCTGCCGCCAGGGACGGATGGCCAACCGGCATGCCCGCCAGGCCTGGGATCTGTCCCGGTGTTTCAGGAAACCCTGATGCTGGTCCGTCCGCAGAGCGCTGGCCCGCTGCGGTTCGCGGCATTTGCCAGCGGCTGCAGCTATCGGGCGCTGGGAGAGCGCTGGCTGGCGGAACAACAGGCGGCCGTCGAGGTGCATGAGGTGAGCTCCTATCACAGCATGCTGGCCTGCGTGGCCTCCGGGCGCTACGCCTGCCTGTTGCCGCAGAGCGTGCTGGCGCTGATGACGATTCCCGAAAACAGCCTAAGTGAACCACTGTGCGAGGCGACCACCCAGCTTATCTGGCGCCAGGGGTTCAGCACCTCCGCCCTCAGCGAGTGGCGCATCCTGTTGCAAAGCGCCGCGAACGGCTAAGCTAAAAGAGGAAACCGCGACGCACTCGCCGGAGGCGAACCTGAGCGCTTACCGACAAACGCAGAGGCCTTTTGCCGCTACAGTATCCATCCGAGCGACAAAATCGTTTTCGCCAGGTCGCGGCCATGATGCCGCTTTTTTGCCGGGTGGCGGCTACGCCTGACCCGGCCTACATGGCGGCGCTTAGCCGGCTATAGGGATCCTCCGCTCCGTAGGCCCGCGCAAGCGCAGCGCCGCCGGGCGCCAGGTCGCGGCCATGATGCCCTTTTTTGCCGGGTGCCGGCTGCGCCTGACCCGGCCTACACCTTTTGGGAGTCATTATGTCGTTCTGCCACATGCGCATCGCCAGACCGGTCAGCGAACTGGAGAGCACCGCCAGCATGTATTGCGCCGGGCTGGGGCTGCAGCAACTTGGAAGCTTTACCGATCATGAAGGATTCAGCGGGATGATGATCGGTTCGCCGGATGCCAGCTGGCATCTGGAATTCACCCACTGCCGCCACCATCCCGTTACCCCCTCGCCAGGAGATGAAGATCTGCTGGTGCTGTACTATCCGCAGCCTGAGGCCTGGAAGGCACAATGCAGCGCCATGGACGCCGCCGGGTTTCTGCGCGTCACGGCATTCAACCCCTACTGGGAGGTCAACGGCGTCACTTTCGTCGACCGCGACGGCTATCGCACCGTGCTGCAAAACCGCGCCTGGGGGGAAGTGCGAAACGTTTCACATCACGAGGAGCCTCAATAACCTCCCTGAGGTGACCCGCACCGCGCCCGGCGGGGGCGTTAAGCCTGTTCCGACCGCAGCCACGGCGTCACGGTAAGCCCGGCCAGCAGACCTTCCGGACTGAGCAGACGGGTGACGGTCTGCCCCCACGGCTCGTCGCGCGCGGCAACAAGGAGGTGGTACCCCTGCTGCTGCAGTCGCGCCGTCGCCGCGGCAAGGTCGCGGACCTCAAATTCAATCCACGCCTGCGGCACCGGCTCCGTCTCCGGCCACTGCTCCTGACCAAAACAGGACTGCGCCGCCTGCGCCAGCGGCCACAGCGCAAAATGCTTCACCCCGCCGATGGCATCCTGCTCGCTGAGCAGATACGCCTCGTTACCCGGCATCGGCTTCAGCGGTAATCCCAATGCCTGACAATAGAAATCACGGCTTTGCGCGGTGCTTTGGGTAATAGGGCCGAAGCCCGCAATGAACATAACGTCAATATCGGCGAATTCCTGGGACATATTCTCTCCTCAAGGCGGCGGCAAGATACCGTCATCATGCCCCGAAGCCGGCGTCCGCGGCAACACCGTTAATGACGGCGGTGAGGCCATCGATCACGGATAAAACGCCCTCGCCACTCGCCAGCCTCTTCGCGGCGCGTTATGCTAAACATCCCTATGTATTAACCCTTTATCCCTATGAGCACTTCCGTCAGCACCACGCAACTTAATCTGCGCATCATTTCGATCGTTGTTTTTACCTGTATCTGTTACCTCTCCATTGGTCTGCCGCTGGCCGTTCTGCCGGGTTATATTCACTATCAGCTGGGCTACAGCACCTTTGTCGCCGGGATCGTGATCAGCCTGCAGTACATCTCGACGCTGATAAGCCGGCCGCACGCCGGGCGCTACACCGATATCTGGGGCCCGAAAAAAGTGGTTAGCCTCGGGATCGTCTGCTGTCTGCTCAGCGGCGCCTTCACGCTGCTGGCGGTAATGTTGCAGGCGATGCCGATGCTGGCGATTGCCGCGCTGTTGGCGGGCCGGGTGTTTCTTGGCGTCGGCGAAAGCTTTACCGCCACCGGCGCCACGCTCTGGGGGATCAAAACCGTCGGCGCGATCCATACGTCGCGGGTGATCTCCTGGAACGGCGTGGCAACCTATGTGGCGATGGCGGTCGGCGCGCCGCTGGGGGTCACCCTTAACCAGTATTTCGGCATCAGCGGCTTTGCCACGGTGGTGGTGCTGGTCGCCGCCATCGGCCTGCTGTTCGCCCGCACGCGGCAGGACGTCAGCGTGACCGCCGGCGTCAGAGCGCCCTTTCACGCGGTGGTGCGCAAAATCTGGCCTTATGGGCTGGGGCTGGCCTTTGGCACCGTCGGTTTCGGCGTTATTGCCACCTTTATCACCCTCTACTTTGCCGCGCACAGCTGGCAGGGCGCCGCGTTTACCCTCTCGCTGTTCAGCGTCGGCTTTATCTGTGTTCGCCTGGTGCTGGGGAACACCATCACTCGCTATGGCGGAGTCCCGGTATCCCTGGCCTGCTTCGTCATCGAATGTCTCGGCCTGCTGCTTATCTGGCTGGCGCCGTCGGCCTGGGTGGCGGGGATCGGCGCCTTTCTCACCGGCTCGGGTTTTTCGCTGGTCTTCCCGGCGTTGGGGGTTGAGGCGGTAAAACAGGTGGAAGAGCAAAACCAGGGGACCGCCCTTGGCACCTACTCGGCGTTCCTTGATCTCGCGCTGGGGCTGACCGGGCCGCTGGCCGGCTGGGTCGCCGGTTACTACGATCTCGCCACCCTGTATCTGCTGGCGGCAATCGTCGTAGTGTTCGCTTTCCTGCTGATTTTACGCGTATATCTGCAACAGCGGGCCGCGGTCAGGACGTAGCCAGGCCCGGCTCGCGGAACGCCGCGGGCCGCCGACACCGGCAAAAAACGAATCGGCAATTGACGACGATTCGGCTTCCGTGCCAACATCCCCTTCAGCGTCTGGCGACAGATGCAAGGACGGTGGCGGAAAACAACAGAGATCGCGCAACGATCCGGCCCGCCGCCGTAGTCCAATCCGAATCACTGACCCACACGGTGAATTCCTGATTCTGGCGGGAAACACAGACATGCACCAAAGTTTTAATCAGCGCGTTCATTTCTATTACTGCGTCCTGGTCGCGCTGAAGATGCACGGAAAGTCGAAAAAGTCGGGCGGTATCAGAGGAAAGAACAACTTTCTGCTGAAATGGCTGCGCCGGGCGCAGGATAACAACATTTTCCCTCCCGATATCACCAGTGAAATAGAATGGCTGCGCGGGAAGATTATTCAGGCCGGCTACGATACCGATCTCGAGCCGATGCTGGATTTTGTTTACGCCACCGCCAGCCGCGCCGAAGCGCTCAAGAACGCCGAATAAGCCACTGCGCCCGCTGCGGGCGCAGATGCTGCCCAATCCGCTTACTCCCTGACAATGTGCCCATTACGCACGGGATAGCCTGCTGAGGTTATTTTATCGGTGACACTGTCACGCAAGGCAGATGCTGCAGTGGATCATTTCCCCCTGACAGGCGGCCCCGGGCGTTCTATGCTTTGCCCTGTCTCCCTTACACAGGACAACGCCCGATGGCCGACTGGAACCCCACGCTGTATCTGCAGTTTGACGCTGAGCGCACCCGCCCGGCGGCTGACCTGCTTTCCCGTATCGCTCACCTGCAGGTCGAGAGCGTCGTTGACCTTGGCTGCGGGCCGGGCAACAGTACCCGCCTGCTGCGTGCCGCCTGGCCGCTGGCGGCGATCGTCGGTATCGATAACTCCCCGGCCATGCTGGACCAGGCGACGCAGGCCTTACCTGACTGTGAGTTTATCGAGGCCGATATCGCCAGCTGGCGGCCTGCGCAACCGCCAGACGTGATCTATGCCAACGCCTCGCTGCAGTGGCTGGCGGATCATGAGACGCTGTTTCCGCATCTGGTTAACCAGCTGGCGGAGAACGGTACGCTGGCGGTGCAGATGCCGGATAACTGGCAGGAGCCCTCCCATACTCTGATGCGTCAGGTCGCCAGCGAGCTGGGATTACCGGACCGTGGTCGCCAGCCCTTGCTTCAGCCGAACGCCTGGTACGATCTGCTCACCCGTCAGGGCTGTGAAGTTGATATCTGGCGCACCACCTATTTTCATCCGCTCGCTTCCCATCAGGCGATCGTCGACTGGCTGCAGGGTACCGGACTGCGACCTTATCTGACGGGCCTCGATGAACCGGCCAGGAGCGCCTTTCTGACCCGCTATTTGGCATTGCTGGCCGACCACTATCCGTTACAGTGTAACGGAATGGTGCTTTTGTGCTTCCCGCGTCTGTTTATCGTGGCGCGAAAAAGAGCCGCCTGACGGTTGGCCTGAGCAAGTCGTAAAACATAACCAACACAAAAATAAGAGCGGGCCAGCTGACCATCCTGATTTTCAGGATTAACTATCCTGAACATTGCGATATTCAACACATTCCTCAGCGTGCGACAGTGACGACCACTTCAACCTGTAACGGGAGTCACTATGCATACCCCCCCTGTCGATCGCCACACGCTGGCCGCCATTGCGCCAAAACTGGCCGAACTGACCGAAACGGTGCTGTTTGGCGATATCTGGGCGCGCAGCGAGCTGTCGCTCCGCGAACGCAGCTTAATCACTCTCTCCGCCCTGACGGCGCTGGGCAAAACGGAGCAACTGCCCTGGCATATCGCCTACGGCTATCAAAATGGCCTGAGCCAGGAGGAGATGGTCGAATTGTTTACCCACTTGGCGTTTTACGCCGGCTGGCCGGCGGCGGCCAGCGCCCTGACCTGCCTGAACGCGCAGGAGGCGCCATGCCTCTGACGCGTATTTCGCTTGGCGCGGCCTGGCGTCCCGCGGAGTTTGCTCAACTGTCGGCGCTATTCCATGAATGCCTGGTGGCGGAGTTTGGCGTGCCGCCGGCGGACAAATTTCAGTTTATCGAGCAGACCGCCGACGGACAGCGCATTTACGACCCGCATTATCTCAGCGGCGGGCGCAGCGCCCGCTTCGTGCTGTTTCATATTTTCGCCGGGAAGCCGCGCCGCCGGGCGCAGAAACAGGGGCTCTACCGTCGGCTGTGCGCGCGGTTAGCCGATGAGATGGCGGTCAGCCCGCAGGACGTGATGGTGGTGATCCAGTTTAACCAGCTGGAGGACTGGAGTTTCAGCGCCGGCATAATGGCGGGTGAATAAGACAGGCGGCGCCTGCAGGGCGCCGCGATTCAGGCTATTTTGTTGCTACCAGGCGAGATGATGCACCAGTGACAGATCCCAGGCCGTCGCCAATAGCGAAAGAAACATTATCAGATTGACCACTGTTTCGAGACGTTTTTCCATCGTTGCTTCTCCTGAGCCTGTTTCCCCTGTTATAGCGGGAAAAGCTTAACAACATCTTATCGCTTCAGGAGTCGAGGGTGATCCTGTAGCGCACATAATCGTCAGCCGGGGTGAATTCATCATACAGGTGGCGGGCGGGATTATCACGGCGAGTATGCCAGTATAGACGTGACCAGCCTTTCTCAGCCCCTTCGGTTTGCAGCGACTTAATCAGCGTTCTGGCAATGCCTTGTCCGCGGAAGGCAGGATCGATGAACAGATCCTCCAGATAGCAGATCGGCGTGGTGACCCAGGTGCCTTCGTGCAGAATGCAGATAGCGAACCCCACCACGGTATCATCCACCACCGCGACTCTGCCCAGCACGGATGAGTTCACCTCCAGCATCCGCTGCCAGGTGCATTCGGTCACCTCTTCCGGCTGCGGGCTGCCGTAGAAGCGGGTATAGCCTTCCCAGAGCTGAAGCCATTCGGCTTTGTCATGCGGCCGAACTTCCCGGATATCGATGACCATGCGAGTTTCCTTACAGATGAATGAATTAGCCTGCGAACATTGGCAGGAAATATGTGTTAAGGCCATTATTTTCCTGCGCAGGTATTTGTTCAAGCGGCTTAACCACAATTCTCCCCCTGCGCAGGGCGATTTGGCACTAAAAAGCCTTTTGCAGCGAGGCTGCCGACCGGCTTAATCTGGTTAATAAAAAAGTATGTTGTAACTAATTCGAGTGCGATTAAACCCGGCCGCAGCCGGGTGAATAGACTCCGCTATCAGCAGAGCGGCCTGACGGCGTCGCGCATACCGCGGGTCAGGATAGCGTCAAGGTCAGCGGCGACCTGCTCCACCAGGCCGGGGATCTGGCTGAGATCCTGCTCCCAGTGGGACTCCACGCTGAGCACGGCGGAAACCAGCTCGCGGGTGCATATCTGGCCGTCATGATGGCGCGCCCAGAGCGTCTGGTAGCGCGTCAGCCATTCCGCATCATCCTGTACCGGATAGCTTGTCCCCTCCCGCTCTCCCCGGTAGAAGGCGATCAGCGCCGCCAGGGCGAAGGTCAGGCGCGGCGGCAGCGCGCCATGCGCCTTCTGCCCTGCCAGCAGCTGCGGCAGAATACGGGTGCGGTATTTGGTCATGCCGTTGAGAGCGATCGAGAGCAGCTGATGTTTGATATAGGGATTACGGAAGCGCCCGGTCACGGCGCTGGCGAATGACACCAGCTCATCGCGCGGCAGATCCAGCACCGGAATAATCTCGTCATAAATCGCCTTTTCGACAAACGCGCAAATTTCCGCATCGTTCATCGCATCGCCGACGGTGTCGATCCCGGCCTGGAAGGCCACCGGCACCAGGGCGGTGTGCGCCCCGTTGAGGATCGCCACTTTGCGCTCTTTATAGGGCTTGATATCGTCCACGATGCGCACATTGAGCGGCAGCTTATCGAGTCGCAACTCGCTGGCTAATGAGGCGGGCCCCTGAATAACGAACAGATAAAAGTGCTCGGCAGTATCGAGGAAAGCGTCCTGATAGCCGGTTTGCGCCTCCAGAGCCGCCACTTCATCGCGCGGGTAGCCGGTCACAATGCGATCCACCAGCGTGGAACAGAAGGTATTTGCCGACGTCAGCCAGTTGATAAAGGCCTGCGGCAGCTGCCACTCGGAGGCATAGCGCAGCACCAGCGTCTGCAACGCCTCGCCGTTATAATCGATCAGTTCGCAGGGGATGATCACCCATCCCTTATCGGCTGCGCCGGCAAAATGCTGGTAGCGTTCAAACAGCAGGCGGGTCAGTTTTGCCGGATAGCTTACCGGCGGCGCGTCATCAAACCGATCCCCGGCATGGTAGCTGATGCCCGCCTCAGTGGTATTGGAAAAGACAAACCGCATCTGGGGGTTATGCGCCAGACGTAAAAAAGCGTCGTAGTCAGCGTAAGCGCTGATTTCCCGATTGACCGAGCGGATCAGCCGCGCGTCGCTCACCGCTTCGCCCTGCTCGTTGAGACCGCGAATGATGGTGGTATAGAGGCCGTCCTGGGTATTCAGGGAGGGGGGGAAATCGGTGGCGATAGGACGTACGACCACGATGCCAGCATTCAGGTCGGTATGCGTGTTGAGCAGGTCAATCTGCCAGTCAACGAATGCGCGCAGGAAGTTACCTTCTCCAAACTGGATGATACGGTCAGGGTACTGCGCGCCGGGGAAATCACGACGGTTTAACGTTTTCACAATGGGTTCCCTCTAAGAGTAGTCATACAACCTGAGTAATTGGTCCAATAACTTATCAGGTTTTACTACCAGTGAAACCCTGTTTTGATCAAAGGATTCTGTAATAACCGCCGTCAGGGAAGAAACTTATAGAACAGTGAAGTGGCGGTCATCGCACCGTCAGGCATCAGCGCATAGCGCGGAATTTCGCCCACTTTTTCCCAGCCACAGCGGACATAGAACTGTTCCGCCCCGCTGCCGGTCGCCGTGTCCAGCACCAGCACCGTCTTACCTACCCGCCGGGCGGTTTGCTCCAGCTCCGCCATCAGCGCGTTGGCAATCCCCAGGCGGCGGGCATTTTGGTGAACCAAAAGTTTGGCCACGTCCGCACGATGGGGCTGGTTTTCCGGTTGGCTGGTGATAAGTTGCACGGTGCCGACGGGACGTTCCTCAGCGTCAAGGGCGGCCAGCACGATGCGCTCCCCGGCCGCCACGCTGTTGGCGACATGTTGCCAGAAGGTCGTCGCCGTCTGCTGACTGAAAGGCAGCATAAAGCTCACCGAGGCGCCGCCGTTCACGCAGCTCGCCAGGATATCGCTTAATGCCGGAAGGTGATGAAGAATATCGTCGCGCGATAACGTGCGCAGTGAAAATGATGTGATCATAATAGCTCCTTGTTTTTGACCACATCACTATATTTTAACCAAGCATTAACACAAGCATAACACCTATAGGATTTTCTTATGGTGCGCTTTCCGTCAGCGTCGGCATACAGATGCGGTTACGGCCTGTCTGTTTGGCTTTGACCATTTCATCGTCCGCCGCCAGCAGCAGCTGGTTAAACAGCTCGGTAATACGGGCCTGGCCCACCTCGCGTGTCTCCAGTCCCATACTGATGGTCAGGTGGATCGGGTTATGTCCCCAACCGAAAGCTTGCGACTCTACGCCGTGGCGGATCTTCTCCGCCAGCAGGTAACCCTGCTGGGTGCTGTCGACCACGGCGGCGACCGCAAACTCCTCGCCGCCGATACGGGCGACCATACCCTGCTCGCCCACCAGTTGTCTGACCTGCTGGGCAAACTGAGTCAGTACGCAATCTCCGCCCTCATGGCCCAGGGCATCGTTCACCCTTTTGAAGCCATCGATGTCCAGCACCATCACCGTCAGCAGTTTATCGGCCGGCAAGGCCTGACGCTTCAGCGCCTCGCTCAGCCCGGAACGGGAATAGACCCGGGTCTGGAAATCAAAATCGGCGCGCAGGGCCAGCTGTTTCACCAGCATGTTAATCGCCTCGACGCTGGAGGCGACGATCACCGGACTTATCAGCATCGCCGCGATCCCCAGGCGAGTGGAGAACAACTGCCACGGCTGCATTCGCGTGTCCGGCGCAAAGTGAATTAACGAGTTGGCCACCAGCAGTATCTCGCCGATGCCGGTGAGAAAGGTCAACAGGCAGGTCAGGGGCAGCGGATAGCGCACGGCGCACCAGATCAGGGCCGGTAACGGGAAGGTAATGCTGCCGGCGCCGCCCACCGCCACGCCGAGGGCAATCGACAGCACCAGCGCCAGCGCGGGCAGCAGCTGGCGAAAGCGAAAACCGCTTAACGCGGAGGGCAGCGTCAGGGTCAGAATAAACGGCAGAATAAGCACCGCCGTCGAGAACTGCTCGCTAAACCAGTCCGCCAGCTGGGGAATAAAGGTGGCGCGCTCGACGTCCACCGACCCCAACGCGCCGACCGCTGCGCACAGCAGCGCGGCTAACAGACAGAAACAGAATAAATTAAGCGCGTTAATCGGGCCGGGCATCGAGTCGGCGCGTCGTTTATCCCACAGCACCAGCTGCGCCAGGGTCACAATAAAGACAATATTGGAGAAGTTAATCAGCAATGAGGCAAAGCCCATTCCCCAGCGCGAAGTTAATCCGTCATAGACCAGCATTGCCGCAAAGCAGACGGCATAAAAATAGCTGCGATTAAGCCATACGTAGCGCGCAAAGATCCCGGCCATCACTGCGTTGAGCGGCCAGAAGAAAGAGAGCTCCTGCACCAGACGCAGCATCGCGCCCAGAAAATGCAGCAATAGCGTTAACGTAAATAAGACCAGTGCATCGCGCACGGGTTGTTCTTCACGAAACAGCGTAAATGACCGAATCGACAGTGAAGACATTCAGTAATTATCCGTCTAATTGTTTCAGGCAATTATTATGTTAATAGTTAGTTAGCGGATTATCATAACATGAGAATATTTATCAGGCATACTCCGGCGCCGATCAAATGCAAATTAGCGCACAGACGGGCCGTTCATCTGCAGCACCAGCCAGCGGTGGATCACCTGCACAATATAGCGCTGCTCCTGCTCGCTCAGCGCGCGGCCGTGGGGAATGGCGTGCCATTTTTCCAGGCAGCCGCGACAGCAGGTGGCGGTCGCGTGCTGGGCGATAAACACCGGGTGACCGCGCATCGGCGTCTGCTTGCCATCATTGGCCGGCGCGGCGGACGCCAGCCGCTGACGGATAAAATCGGCGGCATGCTGGTCGATGACCTCCGGCCCTTTATCGAGGCAGTATTGCCGCTCTTTCATTCCCAGCCGGAAGCGTGAACGAAACGTCGAACGCGCCAGGCGAGCAAATAATCGATCCTGATCGACCATCAGAACACCGACCTCCCCAGCCGCTGAGTCAGTTTCTCCAGCAGCGCCACGCCGGCCAGGGAGTTCCCCGCCTCGTCAAGCTCCGGGCTCCAGACCGCGATCGCCATCTCCTGCGGCACAATCGCCACAATTCCGCCGCCGACGCCCGATTTCGCCGGCAGACCGACGCGCCAGGCAAACTCGCCGGCGTTCTGGTACATGCCGCTGGTCATCATCAGGGCATTCACCTGGCGGGACTGTATCGGCGCGATAACCGGCGTTTCGAGATGCGGGGCGATGCCGCGGTCGGCGAGAAACAGAAAGGTTCGCGCCAGCTCGACGCAGCTCATCTCCAGCGAACAGTAGTGGAAATAGTTCTGCAGCACGGTGGCGACATCATTATGGAAGTTGCCGAAGGATTTCATCAGCCAGGCGATAGCGGCGTTGCGCGCCGAATGCTCAAACTCAGAGCGGGCCACCAGCGGATCGTAGGCGATATCGGCCACGCCGCTCAGGCGGCGGACAATCTCCAGCATTCGCTGGCGCGGCGCGCTGAGCCGGCTCTGCAGCATGTCGCAGACAACCAGCGCCCCGGCGTTAATAAACGGGTTGCGCGGTTTGCCCTGCTCGATCTCAAGCTGCAGAAGCGAGTTAAAGGGCTGACCGGAGGGATCTTTCCCCACCCGCTGCCAGATCTCCTCTTCCTGATAGTGGTTCATGGCCACCACCAGACTCAATACCTTGGAGATCGACTGGATGGAGAATCGTTCATGGGCATCGCCGGCGGCAAAATGTTGCCCGTCCACCGTACAGATAGCGATGCCAAGCTTATCGCCGCTGACGCTGGCCAGCGCCGGAATATAATCCGCCACTTTACCGCGGCCAATCAGCGGCCTGATTTCTGCCAGAATGGCTTCCAGCATTGCGTTATTGATCACCGTCGCCACACGCGGCTCCTTGCCCACCGTCGAATTTTGGTGGGCGAGTATAGCAGACGAGAACGACGGTCGTCAGGGGCAAACGCAGATTAGCGACGGTCTTTCCAGACGGTCTGCGCATTGCAGAACTCATGCAGGCCAAAATGCGACAGCTCACGACCAAAACCGCTCTTCTTCACGCCGCCGAAAGCCACCCGGGCGTCGCTGGCGCAGTAGCCGTTAAGGAAGACACCGCCGCACTCCAGCTCGCGGGCAAACCGCTGGGCCTGCGCCTCGTCGGTGGTGTAGACCGTTGCCGACAGGCCAAATTCGCTGTCGTTGGCGAGGGCCAGCGCATGGGCTGCGTCACGGGCGGTGGTCAGGGTCGCGACCGGACCAAACAGCTCCTGGCGGAAGCCGGTCATGCCGGCGGTGACGTTGCCCAGGACCGTTGGCGCATAGTAATTGCCCGCCCCTTCGATTTTTTCCGCCCCCAGCAGCAGGGTTGCGCCTTCATCGAGGGTCGCCGTTACCTGCTGGTGCAGTTCATCGCGCAGATCGAATCGCGCCATCGGCCCGACGTAATTCTGCTCGTCGCGCGGATCGCCCATCTTCAGCGCCGCGACGGCGTCGACAAATTTGCGGGTGAAGGCCTCGGCAATGCCGGCTTCGAGGATAAAGCGCTTCGACGCGGCGCACACCTGGCCGCTGTTCTGATAGCGGCCGGTGACGGCGGCCTTCACCGCTTCATCCAGATCGGCATCGTTCAAAACGATAAAGGGATCGGATCCCCCCAGCTCGAGCACGCATTTCTTCAACGCTGCGCCCGCCTGAGCGCCAATCGCTTTCCCGGCGCGGACGCTGCCGGTGACGGTCACCGCCGCGATGCGGTCGTCATTGATAATCTGCGAAACGCCGTCATTGGTGGCGTTGACCCAGCCAAACACGCCCTCCGGCAGGCCGGCGGCGGCAAAAATCTCGCCCAGCAGGCGGGCGCTGCCCATCACGTTCGGGGCGTGCTTCAGCAGGTAGCTGTTGCCGGCCAGCAGGATCGGCACCGCGCCGCGCAGCACCTGCCAGACCGGGAAGTTCCACGGCATCACCGCCAGAATGGCCCCCAGCGGACGATATTCGATCACCGCCTGGTTATTTTCCACCAGGGTGGCTTCGGTCGCCAGCATCGCCGGGCCATGTTCGGCATACCAGTCGCAGAGATTGGCGGATTTCGCCACCTCGCCGCGAGCCTGAGCAATCGGTTTGCCCATCTCAAGAGTGATCGTCTGGGCCACCTCTTCACCGCGGGCGCGCAGCTCGGCCCCGATGCGGCGCAGCGCGTCGGCGCGTGCGGCGAGCGGCGTCTGACGCCACTGGCGATAGCCCGCCGCGGCGAGAGCGATAGCCGCGTCGACCTCGCGTTCGCTGGCCCACGGCAGCGAGGAGACCACCTCGCCGGTAGTCGGGTTGACGGAGACGGCGTGCGTTGCAGATAAATTCATCGTTATTCTCTCTCTCGTTGCTTGCGAAGTGAACGTATTCTGGCTTACCTTTCCATTCATTGAAAATGAATAATATTAAGCAACGCATTCACAAAAGAAGAATAGTATGGACCTGACTCAGCTAGAGATGTTTAACGCCGTCGCAAGCACCGGCAGCATTACCCAGGCAGCGCAGAAAGTGCATCGCGTGCCGTCCAACCTCACCACCCGCATCCGCCAGCTGGAGGCGGATCTTGGCGTTGAGCTGTTTATCCGCGAGAACCAGCGGCTGCGCCTCTCGCCCGCGGGCCACAGCTTCTTACGCTACAGCCAGCAGATCCTCGCCCTGGTGGACGAGGCGCGAATGGTAGTGGCGGGCGACGAACCCCAGGGACTCTTCTCTCTCGGTTCGCTGGAGAGCACCGCGGCGGTGCGGATCCCCACCACCCTGGCCCACTTTAATCAGCGCTACCCGAAAATTCATCTCGCCCTCTCCACCGGCCCCTCCGGGACGATGATCGACGGCGTGCTGGAGGGAGCCCTGAGCGCCGCGTTCGTTGACGGACCGCTGGTGCACCCGGGCCTGGAGGGGCTGCCGGTGTTCCCTGAAGAGATGATGATCGTCGCCCCCTACGGCCACGCGCCCATCGCCCGCGCCAGCGAAGTGAACGGGGCTAATGTCTACGCTTTTCGCGCCAACTGTTCCTACCGCCGGCATTTTGAGAGCTGGTTCCATGCCGACAGAGCTACTCCGGGCCGGATCCATGAGATGGAGTCTTATCACGGGATGCTGGCCTGCGTGATCGCCGGCGCCGGGCTGGCGCTGATCCCGCGCAGTATGCTGGAGAGTATGCCGGGCCATCAGCAGGTTTCCGCCTGGCCGCTGGCGGAAGAGTGGCGCTGGCTCACCACCTGGCTGGTGTGGCGCCGGGGCGCCAAAACCCGCCAGCTGGAAGCGTTTATAGCGCTGCTGAACGAAGATCGGCAAACAGCGGTTTCTCCATAAAGACGCTGAGCGGATCGGGCTGGTAGGGAGCAAACGCGCAGCGGGTCTGATAGCCGTTGCGCGTATAGAGGGTGATGGCCGCATGCTGATGGATGCCGGTCTCCAGGCGCAGAGTATGGCAGTCGCGCTGGCGCGCTTTCGCCTCCAGGGCCGCCAGCAGCTTTTCTCCCAGCTGTTGCCCACGATGCTGTGGATCAATATAGACCCGCTTCATCTCGCCAAAACCTTCATCGCTGAGGACGATAGCCCCGCAGCCAACGGCTTCGCCCTGCGGACTGTGGATCGCCAGGGCGATCACTGTCTCCGGCGGCAGCTGGCCGAGGTCCAGCAGATGGTTGCTCTCCGCCGGGTAGAGTGTCTCCTGCCAGGCGTCGAGGGCGACAATCAGGGCGGTAAATTCGGCGTCGGTGGGGGCGATGTCGGTGATGGTATACATAGGTGAGCTCCTTTTTTTACGCCACTGTAGCGCGCCCCGGAACGGTTTCCGCCATAGCATTAACTTATATTGCCGCCCACCACTTGCGCTAACTAACTGAAACGCATTAACTTTATCCCCTGCCGTCCGTTTTTGAGACCTGAATATGCGCACCAAAACCCGTAAAGTGATGATTATTGGCGCCGGTAACGTCGGCGCGTCAGCGGCCTACGCCCTGCTCAACCAGAGCATTTGCGAGGAGCTGATCCTCGTCGACCTTAACCAGCCGCGCGCCGAGGCCCACGCTCATGACCTCAGCGACGCCGCGGCCTATCTGCCGGGAATGATGACCATCTCCACCCGCGAGGCCAGCGACTGCGCCGATGTCGACATCGCGGTGATCACCGTCTCCGGCGGCGCGCTGCGCCCCGGCCAGAGCCGTCTCGATGAACTGACCACTACCGCGAAAATCGTCAAGAGCATTGTGCCGACCATGATGGCCAACGGGTTTAACGGCATCTTCCTGGTGGCCACCAACCCGTGTGACATCATCACCTGGCAGGTATGGCAGCTCTCCGGTCTGCCGCGCAGCCAGGTGCTGGGCACCGGCGTCTGGCTGGATACCACCCGCCTGCGTCGTCTGCTGGCGCAGGAGCTGAACATTGGCGCCCAGAGCATCGACGCTTTTATCCTCGGCGAGCACGGCGATACCCAGTTTCCGGTATGGTCGCACTCCTCGGTATATGGCACGCCGATCGCCGACCTCTACCAGCAACGCGCCGGCCGGCCGCTCGACCGGGAGGCGATGGCCGACAAAGTGCGCAAGCTGGGGTTTGAGATCTACGCCGGCAAAGGCTGTACGGAATATGGCGTGGCAGGCACCATCGCCGAGATCTGCCGCAATATTTTTACCGGCAGCCACCGCGCGCTGGCGGTCTCCTGCATTCTTGACGGTGAGTACGGGGTCAGCGGCGCGGCGGCTGGGGTGCCGGCGGTGCTGGCCCAGGGGGGCGTGGAGCAGATTATCGAACTGCGGCTGGCCGGCGAAGAACAGGCGAAGTTCAGCCAGTCGGTTGCGGTGATCAAAGCCAATATCGCGCGTCTGCCCTGACGGCAGACGGCGGCGTCTGGATCAGTCGGCAATGATCAGCTGAGGGGAAAGGGTCACCAGCGCCTCGCGGGTCGCTTCCGGCAGGTGGCCGTCGGTGACGATATCGGTCAACGACTCCAGCGGGGCAATGTTGAAGAGTGACCAGGCGCCGTATTTGGAGCTGTCCGCCAGCAGAATGCGCCGGCGGGCATTGGCCATCAGATCGCGTTTCAGGGCGGCCTTCTCCTCCGTCGGGGCGGTGATCCCTTTCTCAAGGTCCCAGCCGTTGCAGCTGACGAAGGCGAGATCGGGCCAGATGGTCTGCAGCAGGCGGCGGCCGTGATCGCCGATGCACGACTGGCTGCTGTCATCGATGCGCCCGCCGATAATCGTCACTTCAATCTGCTTAAATTCCGACAAAAACAGGGCGATATGTAAATCGCTGGTGATCACCCGCAGCGGCAGATGGGTGATCTGCCGCGCCAGCTCAATCATGGTGGTGCCGGCATCAAGCACTATGGCGTCGCCGGCTTTCACCAGCGCTGCCGCCGCGCTGGCGATCGCCTGCTTTTCCAGCGGGCTGCGCTGGGCTTTCTCCAGCGTCGTCGGCTGGGCAGGAATAAACCGGTTCAACGTCACCCCGCCATGCGTGCGGCTGATCACCCCTTCCTGATCGAGTTTGATCAGGTCGCGGCGAATGGTGGCTGGCGAGGCGTTGGTCGCCGCCACCAGCTGGTCGACTGTCACCAGATTATGGCTTTTCAGGAAGTCCATAATCTGCTCTAACCGGTTATATCCCTTCATGTTATTCCTGCGCGATCTGCATGGCGAGCTCAATGGAGGTTGCCATGCTCTCAGACTTCGCTTTACCTGTCCAGGCAATATCAAACGCGGTGCCATGATCCGCAGAGGTGCGGATAAACGGCAGCCCGGCGGTGATATTGACCCCATCATAGAATCCCAGCAGCTTCAGCGGAATATGCCCCTGGTCGTGATACATCGCCACGACCATGTCGTACATCCCCTCATGACACTGCATAAACACCGTGTCCGGCGGACAGGGGCCGGTTACCTCCACTCCCTGCTCCCGCATGGCGGCAACCGCGGGGGCGACGATGCGGATCTCTTCATCGCCAAACAGGCCGTTCTCCCCGGCGTGCGGGTTCACGCCGGCGACCGCAATGCGCGGACGCTGATAGCCGACGCGGCGCAGAAAGCGATCCGCCACGCCGATCACTGTCTCGATCCGCGGCTGGTTGAGGGTGTCAAGGAACTGGCGCAGGGCGATATGGGTGGTGATATGGATAACCTTAAGCTTTTCGGTGTACAGCACCATGGCGTAATCGGTGGTTTGCGTCAGGTGGGCCAACAGTTCCGTATGACCGGGAAAAGCATGCCCCGCCAGATGCAGCGCCTCTTTATTCAACGGCGCGGTGGCGATGGCCGCGACGGCGCCCTCCAGCGCGAGGCGGGTCGCCCGCTTAATGCAGCGAAACGCCAGATCCCCGGCCTGGGCCTGCACTTCGCCAGGACGCAACCCCTGCGGGTCGCTCAGCGGCTCATCGATGACGTTAATCGTCGCCGGGGCAAAGCTTGCCTCGGCGGGATGATCAATGATGCGTAGCTCCGCCCGCGGGGTGATGTTTAACGCCAGGATACGCCGCAGCGTCTGCGCGCAGCCCACCACCACCACCGGCGCGCCGCTCAGCGCTCCTTCGGCGAGGGATTTGATGATAATCTCCGGACCAATCCCTGCCGGGTCGCCCATTGTGACTGCAATGATGTTAGACACTCAGTTTCTCCTCAATAAAATTCACAACATGTAATAGCGTGGTGTCGGTGCCGAATCCTCCGGCTTTAGTCATCACCGGCCGCGACCAGCGGCCGCCGAGGAAGTATCCGTATGGGACGCACTCCGCGACCCGGCCGCGGATCTGAAAACCGGTGGCGCCGAGCGCCTGAGCCACGGCGATGGCCACATCGCCACCGGAGAGATACAGCGCGCCAGGGGGGCACAGCGCCACCGCCTGTGCCGTAACGTCGGCAAGCCAGGCGCAGATGTGCTCCCCGTAGGCGGCACGGCTGAGACCGCGTTCGCGGCACTGGGCTTCAATCCCGTGCCGGACGGCGTTATTCGGGCGGGTGGTCACCACGCAGTGATCACCCTCACGCAGCACCTCGGCGATCCGCGAGGCTTCCTCCTTCGGCGATCCGCTAAAGGCCTGTTCGACATCAATTTCGATCTTTCTCACTCGGGAATGAGCCTGCAGCGCCGCGACCTGGCGCTGCGCCATCTCGCTCATCGAGCCGACCACCGCCAGCAGCGGCCCCTGCTCGCTGCGGCGCAGGCGGCGCGCCAGCGCCTCGCAAAGGCCTGCCGAGCCGACCAGCAGGGTCTCCTGCGCATGAGGAGCGACGGCGTCAATCACCTGGTCCAGATGGCTGTCTTCCCAGGCGTCGATAATCAGTACCTGCCTCGCTTCGCCTGCCGTCGCTAACGCTCCCGGAAGCTGGGCGGCGCTCAGCGACCGGCTCGGCAGCCGGCTCTGCATGGCGAGAATGCCGGCAATATCCGCCCGGCTAACCGGCGTCTTCGGATCGCTGGCAAATTCGGTGTGATCGAGGGGTATCCCGTGTACATAGCAGCGTCCGTCCCGGGTATGCCGCCCGGCCGCCGGGTAAGCCGGCGCCACAACCGCCACCCGGCAGCCCTGCGCCGTCATCATCGCTTCCAGTTCGGCGCCGGGGTTGCCGCGCAGCGTGGAGTCGATCTTCTTTATCTGCCAGCGCGGGGCGAATCGCGCCGCGCCGCGCAGCAGAGCGGTGACCTTGTCGGCGGCCGCGCCGGCGGTCATCGCCCGGCTGTCGCTGTTGAGTATTAACGCCCGGGCGGATGACGCTTGCCCGGCGGAGAATGCCACTTCTACCGACATACCCGCCTCCGCCAGGCTGACCCCGGCGTCATTGGCTCCGGTAAAGTCATCTGCCAGCACCAGCACGCTGTTATTGCCGTCTTTCATTGTCCTGCCTTGTGGTCGTTGTAAACGTTGCAAACCTGAAATTGATTATATTCAATCATATTTGATTAAATGTGAGCAAGCTCAAGTTATTAAACCGCCGTATAAATTATAACTTTTCCCCACCAGACGAGTAGAACAACTCGTGAATGATTGAATTCAATCAACCACTACCAAGGAGAAACGCGTGGCGACGATACACAGCACGATCATCAGCGGGGCTGGCGCCTCATCGGCCCTGCTCCCGCTGCTGGCAGATAAAACCCGTATCCTGCTGGTGACCGATCAGAACGTCGGGGCGCTGGAGGCGACCCGGGCGATCCATCGCCTGCTGGCGGCTGACGGGCGCCAGGTTGAGGTCATTAACAGTGTGCCTGCCGAGCCCAGTCATCAGGATGTGGCGGAGATCGTCAGCCAGCTGGGCGCTTCTCAACCGCAGATGGTCGTCGGCATTGGCGGCGGGAGCGTACTGGACGTGGCGAAACTGCTGTCGGTGCTGCTGCATCCGCAAGCCCCCACTCTGACGGCCCTGCTGGCGGGTGAACAGCCGCAACGACGGCTATGCTCCCTGCTGATCCCTGCCACCGCCGGGACCGGCTCCGAAGCAACGCCGAACGCTATTCTGGCGATCCCCGAGCAGCAGACCAAAGTGGGGATCATCTCCCCGGTGCTGCTCCCGGACTACGTCGCCCTGCTGCCGGAGCTGACCACCAGCATGCCGGCCAGCATCGCAGCCTCGACCGGGATCGATGCTCTGTGCCATCTGCTGGAGTGTTTCACCTCCACCGTGGCCAACCCGGTAAGCGATAACGCGGCGTTAATCGGTTTACACAAGCTGGTGCGTTATATCGAACGCTCGGTGGATCAGCCGCAGGACCTGACGGCGAAGCTGGAGATGCTCTGGGCCTCGTGGTACGGCGGCGCGGCGATCAACTATGCCGGCACCCATCTGGTGCATGCGCTCTCCTATCCGCTCGGCGGCACCTGGCACCTGCCGCACGGGGTGGCCAACGCCATTCTGCTGGCGCCCTGCATGCGGGTGGTCCGCCCCCACGCGGTGGCGAAGTTCGCTCAGGTCTGGGATCTGATCCCCGACGCGGACCTCACCCTCAGCGAGGAAGAGAAATCCCATGCGCTGGTGGCATGGCTGGCGGCGCTGGTCAAACGCTTACCGCTGCCCGATAACCTCGCCGCGCTCGGCGTTCCCGCAGACAGCATCCCCGCCCTCAGCGCGGCGGCGCAGAACGTTAAACGCCTGATGAATAACGCCCCCTGCAGCGTCAGCCGTGAAGAGATCGCGGCTATCTACCAGACGCTGTTTCCGGAACATGCCTAACAGGAGAAAATCAAATGAGGAGAGCCATTAGCGGCGTACTCACCGCCATCGTTACCCCCTTTACCACAGAGGGAGCCCTTAACCTGCCAGCGCTGCAGCAGCAGGTGCAGCGCCAGATCGCCGCGGGCAACGGCATATTCTGCGGCGGCACCAACGGCGAGTTTTTTGTCCTCAATGAGGAAGAGAAGATCGCCGTCGCCAGAACCTGCGTGGAGGCGGCCGCCGGTCGCGCGCCGGTGGTAGCCCACATCGGGGAGGTTTCCACGCGGGAGACTCGCCGGCTTGGCCAGCAGATCGCCCGCCTCGGGGTTGACGCGGTATCGGCCATTACCCCGTGGTTCGTGCCCCTGAAGCAGGATGAGCTGATAAACCACTATACGGCGATCGCCGACGCGCTGAGCGTCCCGCTCTTTCTTTACAACATTCCCGCCCGCACCGGTAACACCCTTGCGCCGGAGACAGCGCGTAAGCTGGCGCAGCACGACAATATCATTGGCATCAAGGATAGCGCCGGCAGCTACGACAGTCTGAAAGGCTTTCTTGACGCGGTACGCGACATTGACGGTTTCGACGTTCTCAACGGCCCGGACTCGCTTATCCATCAGGGGTTTGTCGACGGCTGCTCAGCCTGCATCTCGGGGCTTGCCAACGTCGCGCCTGCCGAGATCAACGCTATCTGGTCGCTGTTCCATGCTGGAGATATCGCCGGATCGCGCCAGGCGCAGGAGCGGGTAACGGGCCTGCGCACCGACCTGTACAAGGTAGCGTTCTCACCCGCGGCGGTGAAAAAAGCGCTGCAGCTGATGGGCCATGAGGTGGGCGACAGCCGCTACGCGGTGCAGTTTAGTGACCAGCAGCTGCAGGAAATACGCGGCATCATTGCCCGTTATTTAGCGTAATACCCGCTGCGTTTCGTAAATAAAACAGACCGGGTACCGCCGTACCCAGGATTCGTACGCCCAGAGAGAGGCTAAGATGAATCATTTTACCGCTGAAGATACCTTTATTATTGTCGGCATTGTCATTGCCTATATTCTGTTTACCACCTGGCTGACATTCCGTATTCGTAGTAAGAATTCCGGGGATTTTATGGAAGGCTCGCGCGCCATGCCGGCCTTTATTGTCGGTATATTACTGATGTCGGAATATATTGGCGCCAAATCAACCATCGGTACCGCTCAGGCCGCCTTTGAGAGCGGAATTGCCGCCTCATGGTCCGTGCTGGGGGCGGCCATCGGCTTCCCGCTGTTCGGTTTGATTCTGGTAAAGCGCATCTATAACACCGGGAAAATCACCATATCCGGGGCTATCGCTGAGAAATATGGCACCAGTACCAAAAATATTATCTCCCTGATCATGATTTATGCGCTGTTGCTGGTTAACGTGGGCAACTACGTCAGCGGCGCCGCGGCTATTTCCACCGTCTTAAAAGTCAACTTACCCGTGGCCGCCTTTATTACCGCCATCGTCAGTACCTTCTATTTCGCCTTCGGCGGCATGAAAGGCGTCGCCTGGGTCACCATGTTACACAGCGCGTTAAAATACGCTGGTCTGCTGATCATTCTGGGTTTTGCTCTATCCAAAACCGGCGGCTTCACGCCGATGATTGAGAAGATGCCGGATTACTACTGGACGTGGGATGGCAACATTGGCGCTGGCACTATCTTCGCCTGGCTTATCGGCACTATCGGCTCCATCTTCTGCACCCAGTTTGTTATCCAGGCGATCAGCTCCACCAAAGACGTCCGGTCAGCAAAGCGCTCCACGTGGATCGCCTTCTTTTTCTGCCTGCCCATCGCCCTTGCCATCGCCATCATCGGCGTGGCGGCGAAGTATCTGCATCCAGAAATCAACAGCCTGTACGCCCTGCCGGTATTTCTGCAGGACATGAATCCCTGGCTGGCGGGACTCGTGACAACGTCACTTGTGGCCTCGATATTCGTCAGCGTAAGTACCGTTGCTCTGGCCATTGCCTCGCTGGTGGTGAAAGATTTCTACGTGCCATGGCGTAACCCAACT
Source organism: Klebsiella sp. V115_8 (assembly GCF_029967715.1). NCBI lineage: Bacteria > Pseudomonadati > Pseudomonadota > Gammaproteobacteria > Enterobacterales > Enterobacteriaceae > Klebsiella > Klebsiella sp. V115_8. The sequence goes on along the minus strand of NZ_JASCAR010000044.1, from coordinate 184,887 downwards.
CCGGATCAGGAGTTCAGAGCCACGCGCTGGGCATCGTTAATTATCGGCTTCCTGCCGCTGATCTTTGTGCTGCTGGTGCCGGAAGTGCTGAAACTCTCCTTCTTCACCCGCGCCATCCGCCTGTCCATTACCGTAGTGGCGGTCATCGCCTTCTATGCCCCCTTCTTCAGGAGCACCCGCGGCGCCAATGCCGGTCTGATCGGCGCCTGCGTGGTGACCTCCGTCTGGTATTTACTTGGCGATCCGTTCGGCATCAATAACATGTATGTCGCCCTGGCGACCCCGGCGATCATCATGGTCATCGATCGCCTGATCCCGAATAAATCACAATCATCCCCTGCCCCTGTTGAGCAACGTGGAGTCTAAAACATGTCCGCAATTCCTTCTTTCGACGGCGTCATTCGCCAGCACCAGCAAGATGAACATATCGCATGGGCGATGCTCCCCAGCGCCTGCCCGCAAAATCATGCCGCCAACCTGCTTCAGCTGGAAGATGGCAGCCTGATGTGCGTCTGGTTCGGCGGCTCCCAGGAGGGGAAAGCCGACATTTCGATCTGGGGTTCGCGGTTAGCCCCCGGCAGCGATCGCTGGAGCGAAGCGGTTAAGCTCTCCGACGATCCTGACCGCTCGGAACAAAATCCGGTGCTGTTTCAGGCGCCGGACCAAGTAGTGTGGCTGTTATGGACGGCGCAATTCGCCGGCAACCAGGATACCGCCATTGTGCGCTACCGCCAGTCACACGACGGCGGGCAAAGCTGGGGACCCATCGATACCCTGTTGGATCAGCCCGGTACCTTTATTCGCCAGCCGATTAGCATCATGCCTGACGGCAGCTGGCTGCTGCCGGTGTTTTACTGCCGCACTGCACCCGGCGAGAAATGGGTGGGTAACAATGACGTCAGCGCGGTGAAGATCTCCTCCGACGGCGGCAGAAGCTGGCGCGACGTGGCGGTCCCGGAGAGTCTTGGCTGCGTCCATATGAGCATCACCGCGCATCCCGACGGCGGACTGGCGGCCTTCTTTCGCAGTCGCTGGGCGGATCACATCTGGTTCAGCCGCTCCAGCGACCAGGGTGAAAGCTGGTCTGCGCCGGTGCCAACGACGCTGCCGAACAACAACTCGTCCATTCAGGCGACGACTCTCGACAATGGCGAACTGGCGCTGGTGTTTAATAATATGAGCGCCGCCGGGGCCACCGAACGCCGAGCCTCACTGTACGATGAAATTGCGGATGACGATGGCCGTAAGGAGCCGGAAACAACCGGAAAAAGCGCCTTCTGGGGCGCGCCCCGCGCGCCGATGACGGTGGCGATCTCGCCTGACGGCGGCAAAAGCTGGCCGTGGCTGCGTAATCTTGACGAGGGCGACGGCTACTGCATGACCAATAATTCGGAGCAGAAGCTGAACCGGGAGTTCTCCTACCCCAGCATCAAACAGGGAGCAGACGGTAATTTGCATATCGCCTACACCTGGTACCGCCAGGCGATCAAGTATGTTCGCGTTTCGCCACAGTGGGTGAAAGGAGAAAGCGCATGATTATCGGTACCCTGCAGGCGCTGCACCAGGCTGGTCTGCCGCCGGCGTTAAAGCAGCTTTTGAGCAGCGAGGCCTGTTCGCTGGCCGCCCTGAGCGCCAGAGAGGATGGCCGCTTCCAGCCCGACGGCGCGCCGTGGTTCTGCACCCTCGGCGTGGCGCAAACCCAGCCTGCGGCCGAGCGGCATACGGAATATCATCGCCAGTGGGCGGATATTCAGGTCATCCTGGCCGGCGAGGAGCGGATCCAGGCGGGCATGGCTGCCGTGATGCGCCCGCAGGATAATGAGCTTAAGCCCGACCTCTATCTCTGTCAGCCGGCCCCGGAGAGTGTCTCTATTCTGCTGCGTCCCGGCGACTTCGCGGTCTTTTACCCCGGCGAACCGCACCAGGCGCTGTGTGCGGTTTCGACGCCAGCGCCGGTCAGAAAGGCAGTATTCAAGATACCGGCAGCGATGCTGGAGGCGCAATGAAGCGGGCCATAGTCACCGGGGCCAGTTCCGGGATCGGCGCCGCGGTGGTGAGGCAATTGCTGGAGGACGGCTGGCAGGTGGTCGGCATGAGCCGTTCGCTGCCGCCCTTCTCACAGCCGAACTTTCGCCATCTGGAGGTCGATGTCAGCCAACGCAGCGCGCTGCTGGCGGCGCTGGAACAGATTGAGCCTCCTCAGGCCATCATCCACGCCGCGGGTTCGATGACCGCCGCGCCTCTGGGCAATCTTGATCCACTGCGCGGCGAGTCGCTGTGGCGTTTACATGTCGACGCGGCCCAAACGCTGGTCAATCACTTCGCCCCGGCCATGGAGCCGGGCGGGAGGGTTGTTCTGCTGGGAAGCCGAACATCACGAGGCGCAGCGGGTCGTTCCCAGTATACGGCCACCAAAGCGGCGCTGGTCGCCCTTGCCAGAAGCTGGGCGGCAGAGCTGGCGCCCGCAGGGGTGACGGTCAACGTGGTGGCGCCCGGGGCAACCGATACGCCGATGCTCCATCAGCCTGGCAGGGAAAGCTCTCCGCCGCGGCTGCCGCCGCTGGGGCGGCTCATTACCCCGCAGGAGGTGGTCTCGCTGATAAGCTGGTTATTGAGTGAGGGCGCATCGGCGATGACCGGACAGGAGCTGGTGATGTGCGGTGGCGCCTCCCTTGCCTGATGACGCACGCCGCGCCGTCCCCGGACAACGGAACGACGCGGCGGTGAGGATTAACGTAAATAGACAGTCCCGCGCAGATAGGTGGTGGCCTGGCCGCCGATCAGCACCCGGTCGCCCTGCCACTGGCAGCGCAGATCCCCGCCGCGGGCGGAGACCTGGCGCGCCATCATGGTGGTTTTCCCCAGCTTGTCGCCCCACCAGGGGATCAGCATGCTGTGGGCGGAGCCGGTCACCGGATCCTCCGGCACCCCTTCTCCCGGGCAGAAGAAGCGGCTGACAAAGTCATATTCCTCATCCGGCGCGCTCACGCAGATCATTTTGCCGAGCGTCTGCAGGCGCGCCATGTCCGGTTGCACCGCTTCAACCTGCCGGCGATCCGCCAGCAGCACCAGATAATCGCGCCCTTCCCGTACCTCGACGGCCGCCTCGAGGCCCAGTCCGGCCAGCAGGTCCGCCGGCGGATTGGCCACCGGGGTGGTCGTCCACGCCGGGAAGTCGAGCGTCAGCCAGTCGCCGCTGCGGGTCACCCGCAGGTCGCCGACAAAACGGGTGCTAAAGGTAATCGTCGCCGAGGGATGGTCGAGATATTCAAAAATAACGTGCGCCGTCACCAGGGTGGCGTGGCCGCAGAGGTTGATCTCGCCAAGGGTGGTAAACCAGCGCAGCTCATAGCCTTCGTCGGTGCGGACGAAGAACGCCGTTTCGGACTGGTTATGCTGTTGGGCCATTTTCAGCAGCACATCGTCGGCTAACCACTCGCTGAGGGGGCAAACGGCCGCGGCATTGCCGCCGAAGTTTTTATCGCTGAAAGCATCGACCAGATAAAATTGTATTTCCTGCATACACTGTCCTTACTTTTTTTACTTTCCTTCAACATGACATAAAAGCGCCCCCCTGACACTATCCATAGCAAAATTAATTGCTTAACCGCACCTGGCCGTTTGCAGTGAAATGAGATGCAGATCACAAAATGATTGTCTTTTCGCCAGCAAACGTTTTAAGATCAGCGTCACATCTTCCCCTGAATCACCAGTCCAGAGCTTATGACTACGAATACGGTCTCACGCAAGGTAGCGTGGCTACGTGTCGTGACGTTGGCCATCGCCGCGTTTATTTTTAACACCACAGAATTTGCCCCGGTCGGTCTGCTGTCGGATATTGCCGACAGCTTCGGCATGGAAACCGCCCAGGTGGGCATGATGCTGACCATCTACGCATGGGTGGTGGCGTTAATGTCGCTGCCGTTTATGCTGCTGACCAGCAAAGTGGAGCGTCGGCGGTTGCTCATCGGCCTGTTTATTCTGTTTATCGCCAGCCATGTGCTGTCGTTCTTTGCATGGAATTTTGACGTGCTGGTCATCAGCCGCATCGGCATCGCCTTCGCCCATGCGGTGTTCTGGTCGATAACGTCGGCGCTGGCCATCCGCATGGCGCCCCCGGGCAAACGGGCGCAGGCGCTGAGCCTGATCGCCACCGGTACCGCGCTGGCGATGGTGTTTGGCATTCCGATCGGCCGCATCATAGGCCAGTATTTTGGCTGGCGGATGACCTTCCTGGCGATCGGCCTCGGCGCCTTAGCCACTCTGGCATGCCTGGTGAAACTGCTGCCGACGCTGCCGAGCGAACACTCAGGCTCGCTGAAAAGCCTGCCGGTGCTGCTCCGTCGCCCGGCGCTGGTCAGCGTGTACATTCTGACCGTGGTGGTGGTGACCGCCCATTATACCGCCTACAGCTATATCGAACCCTTCGTCCAGACGGTGGCGGGTCTGAGCGGCAATTTTGCCACCGTACTGCTGCTGATCCTCGGCGGGGCCGGGATTATCGGCAGCATTCTGTTCGGCAAGCTCGGTAACCAGCACGCTTCGGGGCTGATAAGCCTCGCCATCGGCCTGCTGCTGGCCTGTCTGCTGCTGCTTTTGCCGGCCTCGCATAACCCGCACCACCTGATGCTGCTCAGCATCTTCTGGGGGGTGGCGATCATGATTATCGGTCTCGGCATGCAGGTGAAAGTGCTGGCCTCCGCCCCGGACGCCACCGACGTCGCCATGTCGCTGTTCTCGGGCATCTTTAACATCGGCATTGGCGCCGGCGCGCTGGTAGGCAGCCAGGTGAGTCTGCACCTCTCTATGGCCTCCATCGGCTACATCGGCGCCATCCCGGCGCTGGCAGGCCTGATCTGGGCCCTGCTGATCTTCCGTCGCTGGCCGGTATCGCTGGAAGAGCACCAGCCGCACCACTCTTGATTGAGCCGCAAAAAAAAAGCCCGTCGGTATCGCTCCGGCGGGCTTTTGTCTCTCTGCGCATCACCGCGGTCAGGGATGCCAGGTCGAAATAATCTCCAGCACGCCGTTAATAATGAACTGCACGCCCATGCAGACCAGCAGGAAGCCCATCAGCCGCGAAATGGCCTCAATGCCGCCTTTGCCTACCAGACGCATAATCGCCCCCGAACTGCGCAGGCAACCCCAGAGAATGATCGCCAACAGGGCAAAGATAATCGGCGGCGCCGCCAGCACCACCCACTCCGGGAAGTCCACGCCGTGCTTCACGGTTGAGGCGGAACTGATGATCATCGCGATGGTGCCCGGACCGGCGGTGCTTGGCATCGCCAGCGGCACAAAGGCGATATTGGCGGTTGGCTCATCCTGTAGCTCTTCCGATTTGATCTTCGCTTCCATCGAATCGTGGGCTTTTTGCTGGGGGAACAGCATGCGGAAACCGATAAAGGCCACAATCAACCCCCCGGCGATACGCAGCCCAGGTATTGATATGCCGAATGTATTCATCACCACCTGGCCGGCATACCACGACACCATCAGGATGGCGAAGACATACACCGAAGCCATCAACGCCTGTTTGTTCCGCTCGGCGTTGTTCATATTGCCCGCCAGGCCAAGGAACAGCGCCACGGTAGTCAGCGGATTCGCCAGCGGTAACAGCACCGCCAGGCCGAGCCCTATCGCTTTAAACAAATCAAACATAGTTAAAAAAAGCCCCGTAAATATTCATTTTTTAAGGATGGTTTCACGCCGTGAGTATACCGGCTTCAACAATTCCAACGCCAGCCTGCTGATAAATCACCTTCGCCAAAAATTAACAAGCGTTAGAAAATTCACAAACAGTGACCCGTGTCGAATTTTCTTGTTTTAGCAAATCGTGGCATCGGCCAATTCATAATGTTGACTTATGATTGCCTGGGCAATAGTATCACTCGCAACTAAATCATTGCCTGGGCAACCATCATGAAAAGTACCAGCGACCTGTTCAACGAGATGATCCCGCTGGGCCGCTTGATCCAGATGGTTAACCAGAAAAAAGATCGCCTGCTCAATGACTACCTCTCACCCATGGATATTACCGCGACCCAGTTCCGGGTGCTCTGTTCCATTCGTTGCGAGGTATGTATTACCCCCGTTGAGCTGAAAACCGTGCTTTCCGTCGACCCGGGCGCGATGACGCGTATGCTCGACCGCCTGGCGTGTAAAGGCTGGATTGAACGGTTACCCAACCCCGCTGACAAGCGCGGCGTGCTGGTGCAGTTGACGCCAGACGGCGCAGCCCTTTGCGAGCAGTGTCATCAGGTTGTGGGTCAGAAGTTACACCAGGAGTTAACAAAAAATCTGTCGGCGGACGAAGTCGCCATGCTTGAGCAACTCCTCAAGAAGGTCCTGCCGTAAAAATAAGAAGAGGTAAGATGATGTCCAGACGTAATAATGACGCCATCACTATCCATAGTATTTTGTCGTGGATCGAGGATAACCTGGAATCGCCCCTGTCGCTGGAAAAAGTGTCTGAGCGCTCAGGTTACTCCAAGTGGCACCTGCAACGTATGTTTAAGAAAGAGACCGGCCATTCCCTCGGCCAGTACATCCGCAGCCGTAAGCTGACGGAGATTGCGCAAAAGCTCAAGCAGAGCAATGAGCCAATCCTGTACCTGGCGGAACGCTACGGTTTCGAATCGCAGCAGACCCTGACGCGAACGTTTAAAAACTATTTCGATGTTCCGCCCCACAAATATCGCATAACGAATGTACCTGGCGAATCCCGCTATCTGCATCCGCTAAATAACTGTTGTTAATCGCCTGCATTATTAAAGACGTATTGAGGAAATCATGAAACTATTCGCTGCCGCAGCCATCGTCGTTATGTCGCTGGCATCCAGCTTCAGCTATGCGGAGCAAACCACCACGCCGGTGCGGCAAAACCAGCGTGACACAATGATTATCCCTTCGGAACATAACGACTCGCCGTTTGATTTCAATCATATGGCGGCCGGCAATGATAAATCTGACGAACTTGGCGTGCCGTACTACCAGCAGCACGACCTGTGATGCCATTACACGCATACTTGTGTATAGCCCCGTCTCCGGGGCTTTTTTTTACCCGCGCGCCATGCCCGGCCGCACCAGACGCAGACCGAAAACGTTGATATAGAGCCCGGCCATGATCAGCGCCGCCCCGGCGAGCTGCAGCCCGCTCAGCGTCTCTCCCAGCAGCAGCGCGGCGCTGGCCATCCCCACCACCGGCACCAGCAGCGACAGCGGCGCCACCCGCCAGGTTTCATACCGCCCCAGCAGCGAGCCCCAGATACCGTAGCCGACAATAGTGGCGATAAACGCCAGGTAAAGCAGCGAGAGAACCGTCAGCACATCGATCTGGCGCAGACTCGCCAGCATCAACTGCGGGCCATCGATCAGCCACGAGGCGAGCATAAACGGCAGCACCGGGATCAATGCGCTCCACACCACCAGCGACATGATCGGCGGCCGGGTCGCCTGGGACATGATTTTTTTGTTAAAAATATTGCCGCAGGCCCAGCTGAGCGCCGCCGCCAGGGTCAGCATAAAGCCCACCAGCGGGACATGTTCCCCTCCGAGGCTCCCCTCCACCAGCACCAGCACGCCGAAGATCGCCAGAGCGATCCCCGCCAGCTGCTTGCCCTGCAGGCGTTCGCCAAAGACGAAGGCGCCGAGGATGATGGTAAAGAAGGCTTGCGCCTGCAGAACCAGCGACGCCAGCCCCGCCGGCATGCCCAGGCCGATAGCGCAGAACAGAAAGGCAAACTGGCCAAAGCTAATGGTCAGGCCATAGCCCAACAGCAGGCGCAACGGAATGGCTGGCCGGGCGACAAACAGCAGCGCTGGAAAGGCCACCAGCATAAAGCGCAGGCCCGCCAGCATCAGCGGCGGCATATTGTGCAATCCCAGCTTAATCACCACGAAGTTAAGCCCCCACACCACCACTACCAGCAGCGCCAGCAGTCCATCTTTCCTCGTCATACCCCTGCCTCTGTCGTTATTAGAATTTTTGTGAACAAAATCAAAGTAGCGAAAAAGCGGCCGCCAGGATAGATCATTATTTTTGGCAGGTTCAGAAGTGCCGATCGCGACCGGGGCGACCTGTACAAGGCGTGATGACCGTGTTATTTGTGATCGAAGACATAAAATTATAACAACATGACAGGCAAGGAAATCATGATCACCACACTCCGGCGCTCCACCATCGCGCTGCTGGCATCGTCGTTACTGTTGACTATCGGCCGCGGGGCCACACTGCCGTTTATGACCATCTACCTCACCCGACGCTATCAGCTGGAGGTGGATGTGATCGGCTACGCCCTGTCGCTGGCCCTGGTGGTCGGCGTGCTGTTCAGCATGGGCTTTGGCATCCTCGCGGACAAGTTCGACAAAAAGCGCTATATGGTGTGGTCAGTGCTGGTATTTATCCTCGGTTTCAGCGCGATACCGCTGGTCCATAACGCGACCCTGGTGGTGATCTTCTTTGCGCTGATCAACTGCGCCTATTCGGTCTTTTCCACCGTACTGAAAGCCTGGTTCGCCGACCGGCTGACGGCGGAGAAAAAAGCGCGCATCTTCTCGCTGAACTACACCATCCTCAACATCGGCTGGACCGTCGGGCCGCCTATCGGCACGCTGCTGGTGATGCACAGCATTAATCTGCCCTTCTGGCTGGCGGCGGCCTGCGCCGCCTTCCCGCTGGTGTTTATTCAGCTGTTTCTCCAGCGGGATGGGGCCGCCGCCGCCCAGCCGGGAGCTGCCGCCTGGACGCCTTCGGTGCTGCTGCGCGACCGCGCGCTGCTGTGGTTTACCTGTTCCGGGCTGCTGGCCTCCTTCGTCGGCGGCGCCTTCGCCTCCTGTATCTCGCAGTACGTGCTGGTGGTCGCCAGCAGCGACTTCGCAGAGAAAGTCGTGGCCGTAGTGCTGCCGGTTAACGCCGCGGTGGTCGTCGCCCTGCAGTACGCCGTTGGCCGGCGGCTGAGCGCGAGAAATATCCGCCCGCTGATGACCTTCGGTACCGTCTGCTTTGTGATCGGCCTCGTGGGCTTTATGTTCTCCGGCGCCAGCCTGTGGGCGTGGGGGATCTCGGCGGCGATCTTCACCCTTGGCGAGGTGATTTATGCCCCCGGCGAGTATATGCTGATTGACCATATCGCCCCGCCGGGAATGAAGGCCAGCTACTTCTCCGCTCAGTCGCTGGGATGGCTGGGCGCGGCCTTCAACCCGATGTTCACCGGGTTGATCCTCACCCATCTGCCGCACTGGTCGCTGTTTGTCATTCTTATCGTGGCTATTGTCGCCGCCTGGCTGATGATTTTCCGGGGGATCAATGCCCGTCCCTGGCAGCCGGATTCTCCGCTGGCCAGGGCCTGACGCCAGCTGACATGCGGCTGTCAGGTTACTGTCGGGCCGTTGTCGGGTCGCTGTCGTGGTGGCTGGCGGCCCGCTTTTCCATACTCCATCACAGGTTTACATCCGCAGAACGTCATGGAGCATATGAATATGAACAGCATCAATCAGGTCAAACAATTACGGCTGCAGCGCGCCTGGTCCCAGGAACAGCTGGCCGAAATGGCGGGGCTCAGCGTCCGCACGATCCAGCGCATTGAGAATGGCGAACGCCCGGGGCTGGAGACCCTCAGCGCCCTCGCCGCGGTCTTTGAGGTGACGGTGGCCGAGATCGGCGGCGAAGCCTCGCGGGAGGGCGCGCCGGGTCCGCAAGCTTCGCTGGATCTGCGTATAGAGGAAGCGAAAGCGCGGGTGCAGCAGGAGAGTCGCTTTTTTCGTTCGCTGTCGGTGGCGCTGGTGGTCTGCGTGCTGCTGACGGTGCTCAACCGGTACACGAACCCGCAGTACTACTGGTCCGGCTGGGTCGCCCTGATCTGGGGCGCTCTGCTGGTGGTGAGAGGATTACGTCTGTTCGTCTTTGGCGAATGGATCAAAAACTGGCGCCAGGCGCGCCTGCAGCGGCTGCTGCGTAAATAGCATGGAAACCGGCGGCGCGCGCCGCCGGCCCGATCAGATAGTCACCAGGGCGCGCACGCCGTCGGTTTCCATATCTCCGCCCTTTCCCTGCTGGACGATGGAGCCGCGCGACATCACCAGGTAGTGGTCCGCCAGCCCGGCGGCAAAGTCATAGAATTGCTCCACCAGCAGAATGGCCATATCCCCGCGACTCGCCAGTTGACGGATCACCTCGCCAATCTCTTTGATGACCGAGGGCTGGATCCCCTCGGTGGGCTCATCGAGGATCAGCAGCTGCGGACGGCTGGCCAGCGCGCGGCCGATCGCCAGCTGCTGCTGCTGACCGCCGGATAAGTCACCGCCCCGCCGCTGCTTCATGGTCTTGAGCACCGGGAAAAGCTGGTAAATCTCCTCCGGCACCTGCTGCGCCTCGCGGGCGGGAAAGCGCGACAGCCCCATCAGCAGGTTTTCTTCCACCGTCAGGCGGGGAAAAATCTCGCGTCCCTGGGGGACGTAGGCCACCCCGGCCTGCACCCGCTGGTGCGGTTTACGGTGGGTGATGTTCTGATCCTGCCAGCGCACCTCGCCGCTACGCGCCGGAATAAGCCCCATCAGACATTTCAGCAACGTGGTCTTACCGACGCCGTTGCGCCCCAGCAGGCAGGTAACCTCGCCCTGACGGGCGGTAAAATCCACCCCGCGCAAGATGTGGCTCCCGCCGTAGTACTGATGTAACTGACTCACCTGTAACATTGGCGCTCCTTAACGTCCCAGATAAACTTCAATGACCTGCTCATTGGCCTGCACCTCCCGCAGCGACCCCTCCGCCAGCACCTGGCCCTGATGCAGGACCGTCACCCGGTCGGCGATGGTCTCGACAAACCCCATGTCGTGCTCCACCACCATCAGGGAGTGCTGTCCGGCCAGCGTGCGAAACAGCTCCGCGGTATATTCGGTTTCCGCATCGGTCATGCCGGCCGCTGGCTCATCAAGCAGCAGCAGATGCGGTTCCTGCACCAGCAGCATGCCGATCTCAAGAAACTGTTTCTGGCCATGGGACAGCAGACCCGCCTGGCGGTAGCGTTCGCCGTCGAGGCGCAGCAGGCGCAGCACCTCATTCAGCCGATCGTCCTGTTCGCTGCTCAGCCGGGCGCGCAGGCTGGCCCACACCGATTTATCCCCCTTCATCGCCAGGGCGAGATTTTCCGCCACCGTCAGCGCTTCGAAGACCGTCGGCTTTTGAAACTTGCGCCCGATACCCTGGCGGGCGATGGCCACCGGGTCGAGAGTGGTCAGATCCACCGACTGGTCATAGATCGCTTTGCCGCTCTGCGGCCGGGTTTTGCCGGTGATCACGTCCATCAGGGTGGTCTTGCCCGCGCCGTTGGGGCCGATCACGCAGCGCAACTCGCCGACGCCTATCGCCAGCGACAGATCCGTCAGCGCCCGGAAACCGTCAAAGCTGACGTTAATGTTCTCCAGCTGCAGTACCGGGTCGGTTTGCGCACGGAAGCGATCTCCGGGCAGCTGGCGGGTAAACAGTCCTTCATCCGGTTGCATTAGCGGTCTCCTCGACGCAGCAGCCCCATCACCCCGCGGGGTAAAAACTGGGTCACGATGATGAACATGAGGCCAAGAAACAGCTGCCAGTACTCCGGCATCGCCACGGTGAAAATGCTTTTCGCGCCATTGACCAGCCCGGCGCCAAGCACCGGGCCGATCAGGGTGCCGCGCCCGCCGAGCGCCACCCAGATGGCGGCCTCGATGGAGTTGGTCGGCGACATTTCGCTGGGGTTGATGATCCCCACCTGCGGGACGTATAACGCCCCCGCCAGGCCGCAGAGCACCGCCGACAGCGTCCACACCAGCAGCTTGAAGCCGCGCGGGTCGTACCCGCAGAACATCAGGCGGTTCTCGGCATCCCGCACCGCGGTGAGGATGCGGCCAAACTTACTCTGCGCCAGCGCCGAGCCCAGCCACAGGGTCAGCAACAGCAGCAGGACCGTGGCCATAAACAGCGCCGCCCGGGTGCCGGTGGCGGTGACCGGAAAGCCCAGCAGCGTGGTAAATCCGGTGAAGCCGTTGTTACCGCCAAACCCGGTCTCGTTGCGAAAGAACAGCAGCATACCGGCATAGGTCAAGGCCTGGGTCATGATCGAGAAATAGACCCCTTTGATCTTCGAGCGGAAGGCGAACCAGCCGAAAACCAGCGCCAGCAGGCCGGGAACCAGCACCACCAGCGCCATCGCCCAGGCGAAATGCTGCGTGCCCCACCAGAACCAGGGCAGCTCGTCCCAGGAGAGAAAAGACATGAACGCCGGCAGACCGTCCCCCGCCGCCTGGCGCATCAGGTACATGCCCATGGCGTACCCGCCGAGGGCAAAGAAAATCCCGTGGCCAAGGGATAGCATACCCGCGTAGCCCCAGACCAGATCCAGCGCCACCGCCACGATGGCGTAGCAGAGGATTTTGCCGCTCAGAGTCAGCAGCCAGCTCGGCACCGCCAGCGGATGGGAGGCCGGCAGCAGCGCCAGGAATGGCATGCTCAGCAGCCCCAGCACTAACAGGCCCCCCAGCCAGCGCAGAGGCCGCGGCGCGCGCTGCGCCAGCGTTAAGGTAATGGGTTGGCTCATCAGTCAATCACCCTCCCTTTCAACGCGAACAGGCCCTGCGGGCGTTTCTGAATAAACAGAATAATCATCACCAAGATCAGGATCTTGCCCAGCACCGCGCCCATCTGAGGTTCAAGAATTTTGTTGAAAATGCCCAGCCCAAAGGCTGCCGCCACGCTGCCGGCCAGCTGGCCGACGCCGCCCAGGACCACCACCAGGAACGAGTCGATGATATAGCCCTGACCCAGCTCCGGGCCGACGTTGCCAAGCTGCGACAGCGCCACGCCGCCCAGCCCGGCAATACCGGATCCGAGACCAAAGGCCAGCATATCCACCCGCCCGGTAGGCACGCCGCAGCAGGCGGCCATCGCCCGGTTCTGCGTCACGGCGCGGACGTTCATTCCGAGGCGGGTGCGGTTCAGGATGAGCCAGGTGAAGCACAGCACCAGCAGGACGAACGCCAGCACCGCCAGCCGGTTCCACGGCAGGATCAGGTTCGGCAGGACCTGCACGCCGCCGGAGAGCCAGGCGGGGTTCGCCACCTCCACGTTCTGCGCGCCGAACAGCATCCGCACCAGCTGAATAAGCATCAGGCTGATCCCCCAGGTGGCGAGCAGCGTCTCCAGCGGCCGACCATACAGATGACGAATAATGGTGCGCTCGAGCGCCATGCCGATCCCGGCGGTGACCAGGAAGGCCACCGGCAGCGCGACCAGCGGATAAAAGGCCAGCCACTGCGGCGCGAGCTGCGCCAGGACCTGCTGTACCAGCCAGCAGCTGTAGGCGCCGATCATCAGCATCTCGCCATGGGCCATGTTAATCACCCCCAGCAGGCCGTAGGTGATCGCCAGCCCCAGCGCGGCCAGCAGCAGCACCGAGCCCAGCGACAGCCCCATAAAGGCCTGGCCCAGCAGATCGCCGAGCAGCAGACGATGTTTGATCTTTTGCAGGCTGTCGCTGGCCGCCTCGCGCACCGCCGCATCCGGCTCATGCTGGGCATCGGTAAAGGGGATCAGCAGCGCCTGGGTTTCCGGGTCCGCGGAATGGCCGAGCAGCGTCACCGCGGCCAGCCGCGCGCTGGCCTCAGGCTGAGTCAACTGCAGGCGCGCCAGCGCCACCTCCAGCAGGCCCCGCACATTATCATCGCTTTCCGCCTTCAGCCGCTGCTGCAGCAGAGCGGCCATGGCCGGGGTCGCTTCCCGCTGCAGGGTGCGCGCCGCGGACGCTCGCTCTGTGACGTTGTCACTTAAAATAAGATGGCTGGCCAGCGCGCCGGCAGCCAGATTGCGCAGGCGGTTGGTCAGACGGACCGGCCGGGTGTCGCCCTGCGGCGCGGCGGCGGCGCCCAGCGGTTGTAAGCCGCCCTGTCGGGCGCGGAAGGCATGTTTTCCGTCGTCCATCACCAGGCTCTCGCTGGTTAACGCCCGCAGCAACGGCAGGCGATCCGCCTGCGGCGCTGCCGCCCACTGGGTCAACAGCTGCGCCTGCTGGCTGCGGCTGGCGGCGACGAAATCATCCGCCTCCGCGGCCTGCGCCCGCCATGGCAGCAAGCTCAGCAGCAGCGCCAACACACTCATGAGACGCAATGCGTTCATGTCGTTCTCCTCTGGTCAGCGGCCGACGGGCGCGACGCTCCCGCCCCGTCGGCCCTGGCGCTTACTGGCTGACGGTTTTCACCGGATGGTCAGGTTTCTTATCATTACCGGGGATCCACGGACTCCACGGCTGCGCGCGGACGGGCTCATCGGTCTGCCAGACCACATTGAACTGGCCGTTGCCTTCGATTTCACCGATCATCACCGGCTTATGCAGATGGTGGTTGGTGGCATCCATCGTCAGGGTAAAACCGGACGGCGCTTTAAAGGTTTGCCCGGCCATGGCGTCGCGCACTTTGTCCACGTCGGTGGTGCCGGCTTTGGTCACCGCCTGCGCCCACATATGCAGACCCACCCAGGTCGCCTCCATCGGGTCGTTGGTCACCACCGTATCGGCATTCGGCAGCTTGTGCGCTTTGGCGTAAGCGCGATAGTCGGCGACAAAGGCTTTATTGGTCGGGTTATCCACCGACTCAAAGTAGTTCCATGCCGCGAGGTTGCCGACCAGCGGTTTGGTATCGATGCCGCGCAGCTCCTCTTCCCCCACCGAGAAGGCCACCACCGGCACGTCGGTCGCTTTCAGACCCTGGTTAGCCAGCTCTTTGTAGAAAGGCACGTTGGAATCGCCGTTGATGGTGGAGACCACCGCCGTTTTGCCGCCGGCGGAGAATTTTTTGATATTGGCGACGATGGTCTGGTAATCGCTATAGCCGAACGGGGTGTAGACTTCTTCGATATCTTTGTCCTGGATCCCTTTGGCATGCAGGAAGGCGCGAAGGATCTTGTTGGTGGTGCGCGGATAGACGTAGTCGGTTCCCAGCAGGAAAAAGCGTTTGGCGCCGCCGCCGTCCTCGCTCAGCAGGTATTCCACCGCCGGGATGGCCTGCTGGTTAGGCGCCGCGCCGGTATAGAAGACGTTGGGGGACATCTCTTCCCCTTCGTACTGTACCGGGTAGAACAGCAGGCCGTTCAGCTCCTCAAACACCGGTAGCACCGATTTACGCGAGACCGAGGTCCAGCAGCCGAACACCACCGCCACCTTGTCCTGGGCCAGCAGCTGGCGCGCCTTCTCGGCGAACAGCGGCCAGTTGGAGGCCGGGTCGACCACTACCGGCTCCAGCTTCTTGCCCAGCACCCCGCCTTTGGCGTTGATGTCGTCGATAGCCATCAGGGCGACGTCCTTCAGCGGCGTTTCGGAAATCGCCATCGTCCCGGAGAGCGAATGCATAATCCCGACTTTAATGGTGTCGGCGGCATAGGCCTGGAATGAGAGACCCATAGCCATTACAGAGGCGGAGAGTGCAAAAGCTTTTAATAACGTTCTTCGTTGCATGATTCACTCCTGAGTAGCGCAAAAATAAAGAATTAACAGCTAACCAGAGGTGATAAGGCAAAAACGGTGCCAGGTTGTGAGAACAGCGGGATGCGGCGCAGGCGGAGGGCGGAGGCGAAGGAGATGGCAGCGTTGCCTCATCACGGTGCAACGCTGCGCTAAGAAAGGCATTACCAGACGTCGGCGGCGATGGCGGTCACCAGACGAACTTTTTGCCACTGCTGGTCTTCGCTGAGGGCGTTACCCTCTTCCGTGGAGGCGAAACCGCACTGCGGACTCAGGCAGATCTGCTCAAGCGGAACATACTGCGCCGCCTCGGCAAGACGCGCTTTGACCCCCTGAGGGTTCTCCAGCTCGCCGTTTTTGGTGGTGATCAACCCGAGGACCACCTGCTGATGGCTGGGACGAATAAAGCGCAGCGGCGCGAAATCCCCGGAGCGGTCGTTGTCATATTCGAGGAAGAAGGCATCGACATTGACGCCGCCAAACAGCACCTCGGCCACCGGCTCGTAACCGCCCTCCGAGATCCAGGTTGAGCGGAAATTACCCCGGCAGACGTGGAGGCCCACCGTCAGATCGGCCGGTTTGCCCTCCAGCGCCTGGTTCAGCACCCGGGCATAAATGCGCGCCAGCGCATCCGGATCGTCGCCGCGCTCGCGTACCTGCTGACGCTGGGCATCGGAGCACAGATAGGCCCAGACGGTATCGTCCAGCTGCAGATAGCGACAGCCGGCGTCATAAAAGGCGCGGATCGCGTCGCGCCAGGTGGTGGCCAGGTCGTCGAAGTAGTCGCTGAGATCCGGGTAAACGGTGGCATCAATATCTTTCCGACCGCCGCGGAAGTGCAGCACGCTCGGGCTGGGAATGGTCATCTTCGGCTGCGCGTCGCCGCTGATGCTTTTCAGATAGCGGAAATCCTCCAGCATCGGGTGGTCGCCGAACGCCAGCTTGCCGGTAACGCGCACGCCGTGGGCTTTGGTCTGCACGCCGTTGAACTGGATCCCCTGCTCGGCATCGTAACGCTCAACGCCCTGCAGACCGTCGAAGAAATCGAAATGCCACCATGCGCGACGAAACTCGCCGTCGGTGACCACGTGCAGGCCGCAGTCGCACTGCTGCTGGACCAGATGACGGATAGCGTTATTCTCAATTTCGCGCAGCTGACCGGCGTCGATCAGCCCCTCCGCCAGCTGCTGACGCGCCTGTTTGATACTGTCCGGACGCAAAAAACTGCCGACGATGTCTGCGCGGAACGGGGCCTGTTGACGTTGCATGCTGTCTCCTTAGCGGTGGGCGCGTTAGTTGCCCACCGTGATAGTTCATTATTTGAATTTTTAGACTTCTGGATGGCTATATGTCCAGATACTGGCATGCAGGCCGACGGGCCGCAAACGAGAATATTTCATGGTACATGAAAAATATTCACTTACCGGCGACAAACGCATAACCTTCATCTTCCCAGCCGGTGATCCCGCCGAGCATCATTTTCACCGGCCGTCCCAGTTCGGCCAGCTTCAGCGCGGCAACGTCGGCACCGTTGCAGTGCGGCCCGGCGCAATAGACCACAAACAGGGTCTCCGCCGGCCAGGCCGCCATTCTCTCGGCGCTGATCTGGCTGTGCGGAAGATGCAGCGCGCCGGGCAGGTGACGCCTGGCGAAGGCCTCCTCGCTGCCGACCACGTGCAGCAGGACAAAGTCGACCTCGCCGGCACGCTGGGCGCTGTGCACATCGGCGCAGTCGGTCTCGAGATGCAGCTTATGGCGGAACCAGCGGATAGCCTCGGCGGAGGTGGCGGGGGTAAATTGGCTTACTACACTCATGGCGTCTTCTCCTTGTCTGTGATAACACTACTTTACTGACGCCCATCACCCTTATCTGCCGGCAACCATGACAGAAAACGCTAACATCCTGACAACCCCTTCGGTGACACTGTCACCTCACCGCGTGGTGGCCCTCGCCTACGATGGCCTGTGCACGTTTGAGTTTGGCGTGACCGTGGAGATCTTCGGCCTGCCGCGCCCGGAAATGGGCGAGCGCTGGTACCAGTTCGCCGTCGCCGCCGTCGATGAAGGGCCTCTGAGAGCCACCGGCGGGTTCCGCCTGATGACCGACGGCGGCCCTGAGCTTCTCGCCCAGGCGCAGACCATCGTGGTCCCGGGCTGGCGCGGCATCGACGCCCCGGTCCCCGAAGCGCTGTGCGCCGCCCTGGCCGCCGCTCACGCCCGCGGATGCCGAATAATCTCCATCTGTTCCGGAGTGTTCGTTCTCGCCGCCGCCGGGCTGCTCAATGGCCGCCAGGCGACAACCCACTGGCGCTACACCGCGGCGCTGCAGTCCCGTTTTCCGCAGATCCAGGTGGTGGAGGATGTCCTTTACGTGGGCGATGATTTGCTGATGACGTCCGCCGGCAGCGCGGCGGGGATCGACCTCTGTCTGCATCTGGTGCGCGAGGATTTCGGCAGCGAGGCAGCGAATGTGGTCGCTCGCCGCCTGGTGGTCTCTCCCCATCGCGATGGCGGTCAGGCGCAGCAGGTCCTGCGTCCGGTAGCCCGCAGCCGGGAGAGTCTGCGCCTTGGCCAGCTGTTTGATTATCTGCACCAGCATCTCGCCGCCAGCCACACCGTCGCCTCCCTCGCGCAGCGCGCCGGCATGGGGACGCGCACCTTTTTGCGCCGCTTTGAAGAGGCCACTGGTAAAACCCCCGCCCGCTGGCTGCTGGAGGAGCGTCTGCTGCGCGCCCGTCAGCACCTGACGGAGAGCACGATGAGCATCGACCAGATCGCTGAGCGCTGCGGATTTGCCAGCGCTGGCACCCTCCGCCACCATTTTCGCCTGCGCTTCGCGCTAAGCCCGCTGCAGTACCGTAAACAGTTTGCTACTTCTCCGATTGCAAAATCCTCGCAGCCACGGACAATAGACAACCACAGTAAACCGGTCGCCAGGATGGTCGATGATGAAGAAAGAGTGTCGGGTAGTGATCTATAAAGAGGGCCTGCTGGGCAGCCTGTTTTTTGGCGAAGCCAAAGCCGACCCTGACAAAATGAGCCAGTTTCTCAGCAGCTATACCCGCGAGGGCTGGGAGGTAAAAACCATGTCGGTGGAGCGCCGCCGTACCGCCCTGTTCTGGTCGCGGGAAGCGTATCTGTTTGTGCTTGAAAGGCCCCTCTGACGGAGCCTGCGCCTGGTTTGCAGCTTAAGCCAGGCGTTGCCCGGCATCCGCGCTCAGGGCTGGCGGATATAGCCCTGCTCGTGCATTTTGCGCATGCCCTCCTCGCCAGCGCAGACCATCCCGGTGGTCAGCATGGCAAAACCAAAACGCTGATAGAACGCGATTTTATCGGCCACCGCATAGATAAAAATTTTGCCAAAGGGCAGCAGCTGCTCCCGGACCGCCAGCATCAGCTGTTGTCCGTAACCCTGCCCCTGTCGGTCGGGGACGATCGCCACATCCGACAAGTAGCTGCTCCAGGTGCAGTCGCTGATGGCGCGCGCCACGGCAATCAGCTGACCGTTCTCATAGCCAAACCAGCAGAAGGTGCTCTGGCGAAACGCCTGCTCCAGCTGCTGAACATCACGTTCATTCAGCCCGGCCTCGGCGACGATGGTCCGCACCCGCCGCCAGTCTACCCGCGCAATTGCCTCTTTGCCCTCAATCACCATCATGACCTTGTCTCCCGCCGTGTTTGGCATCTATCCCGGAAGAAAGATGTAGCATGCCGCCGCCGGGGATGCCAGGCGAAAAAACCAACGGAAGAACGGGGGAAACGGGGGGGAGGCAAAAAAAATACCGCCATGTGACTGGCGGTAAATCAATGCTTGCATGGATAGATTGTTTTTTGCATTTTTCGCAGGCAGAGGATCCTGACCTCTCTACGTTTGATCCCGAGGTTAGCATGGTCAACCTCAATAAATCCTCAACGGCCTGCGGCTAAAGCTTCTCCACCAACGCTTTCAGCTGCGCCAGGGTCTGCTGCCGGTCCTCCGCGGCGGCGAGCGGCCACGCCGACTGGCGCACGATGAGCCGGGTCGGCAGCAGCTCGCGGATCCGCATCTGCGGGGCTGCCATCAGAGCAATCAGCCGCTCCACGGCCCGTTTGCCCAGCAGATCGAAGTCCTGCGCCACCGTGGTGAGCGGCGGCTGAAAGTAGAGACTGTCAGCGGTGTCGTCATAGCCGGTCACCGATACCGCCTGGCTGCCGCTGCGATTGAGCTGGGCCAGCGCGCTGAGTACCCCGAGCGCCATCTGATCGTTGGCCACCACAATGGCGCTGATCCGCGGCTGGAGGTGCAGCAGTTCGAAGGTTTTCTGCCAGCCGCTGGCGGCGCTCCAGTCACCGAACACCGTGGTTGAACGGGCAATGTTCAGGCTGTGCAGCGCCTCGCGCCAGCTGGCGAGACGCAGACGGGCGGAAACCGAACTTTCCGGCCCCGCCAGCAGGCCAAATTCGCGATGCCCGAGCTCCCAAAGATGGCGCACGCAGGCTCCGCAGCCGTCGCGATGGTCGAAGCGCACGCAGCAGACATCGGCCTCCGGGGAGACGTCAAGAAACAGGCAGGCCATATCCGGGTTCTCTTTAACCAGCCGCTCGGCGGTGGCGCTCTCCAGCGGCAGGCTGACGATCACCCCGCGAATATGCTGGGCGCGCAGTTCGTCCAGCCGGGCCTGCAGCGCGGCGAAGTCGGCCTGCGCTGGCATCGCTATCGCCACCTCCAGTTGGTGCAGGCTGGCATGGCTCTTTACCGCGGCGGCGATCTGCGAGGGGGCATGCAGGGTCAGCGAGGCGGTAATCAGCCCAATGGAGGGCGCCGCTTTGCCGGCGAGCAGCTGCGCCGAGCGGTTAGGCACGTAGTGCAGCGTCTGCATCGCGCGGATCACCTGCTCGCGGGTGCGGGCTGACACCACTTCCGGACGGTTCAGAACCCGGGAGACCGTCTGTTGGGAGACGCCCGCCGCGCGGGCGACATCCTCCAGGGTTGCGGTACGACGCGGCATAGTTTCTCCTCATCGACAAAATGTCGTGCGCTAACATTTTATGTTTAACGCACGACAAAAAACAGCGTATTACCCCCGCTTTCGTGATCGTCTGTTAATTTCATTTCCGCCGTCGTTGCTGGAAAAAACAAATTACCCGATAACGTTCTTCATCCTGTTTAGCGATCGACATTTTCTGACTTACCGGGGATTACTATGCCAATAAGCGATACCAGTCGCCGCCACGCGCCTGACTTCCACGCCGTCCTCGCCCGCGAAGACTGGCAGAACCAGACCATTACCCATCTCAACCGCCTGCCGGCCCATCCCGCGTTCGCCAGCTGGCGCGATGAGCTTGCCGCCCGCGATAATCATCCTTCGCCCCATCGTCGTCAGCTGGACGGCGAGTGGCAATTTGCTTACGCCCGCAGCCCGTTTGCCGTCGATGCGCAGTGGCTGACGCAGGACCTGCCGGGCAGCCGCGGCACGCCGGTGCCCTCCAACTGGCAGATGGAGGGCTATGACGCGCCGATCTACACTAACGTCCGCTACCCCATCGACACCACCCCGCCGCGGGTGCCGGAGGATAACCCAACCGGCTGTTACTCCCTGCACGTTGCGATCGATGACGCCTGGCGCGCGGACGGGCAGACGCAGATTATTTTCGACGGCGTTAACTCGGCCTTTCATCTCTGGTGCAACGGCGCCTGGGTCGGTTATTCCCAGGACAGCCGCCTGCCGGCGGCGTTCGATCTCAGCCCTTTTCTGCGTCCGGGCGACAACCGCCTGTGCGTGATGGTCATGCGCTGGAGCGCCGGCAGTTGGCTGGAAGACCAGGATATGTGGCGGATGAGCGGTATTTTCCGCTCGGTGTGGCTGCTGAATAAGCCGCACCAGCGGCTGAGCGACGTCCAGCTGACGCCGACCCTTGACGCCCTCTGCCGCGACGGCACTCTGCAGGTCCAGGCGACCGTAGAGGCGACAGAAGCGGCGCTTGCCGGGCTCAGCGTCGGGGTTAGCCTGTGGCGCGGCGAGCAGCCTGTCGTTGCCCACCGTCAGCCGTTAGGCACCCCGACGGTGGATGAGCGCGGCCGTTACGCCGAACGGGTCGATTTCTCCCTGGCGGTGGCGGCGCCGGCGCACTGGAGCGCGGAAACCCCGGATTGCTACCGGGCGGTGGTCACCCTGTGGCGCGGCGAGGCATTGCTGGAGGCAGAGGCGTGGGATATCGGTTTTCGCCGCATTGAGATCGCCGACGGCCTGCTGCGCCTTAACGGCAAACCGCTGCTGATCCGCGGCGTTAACCGCCATGAACACCACCATTTACGCGGTCAGGTGGTCAGCGAGGCGGATATGGTGCAGGACATTCTGTTGATGAAGCAGAACAACTTTAACGCCGTCCGCTGCTCGCACTACCCCAACGCCCCGCGCTGGTATGAGCTGTGCAACCGCTACGGTCTGTACGTGGTCGATGAAGCCAATATTGAAACCCACGGCATGGTGCCGATGAATCGGCTGTCCGACGATCCGGCGTGGCTGCCAGCCTTCAGCGCCCGCGTCACCCGGATGGTACAGAGCAACCGCAACCATCCGTGCATTATCATCTGGTCGCTGGGCAACGAATCCGGCGGCGGCGGCAACCACGAAGCGCTGTACCACTGGCTGAAGCGTAACGACCCGACCCGTCCGGTGCAGTACGAGGGCGGCGGCGCGGATACCACCGCCACCGATATTATCTGTCCGATGTACGCCCGCGTCGAACGCGACCAGCCGATCCCGGCGGTACCGAAGTGGGGGATCAAAAAATGGATCAGCCTGCCCGGCGAGCAGCGGCCGCTGATCCTCTGCGAGTACGCCCACGCGATGGGCAACAGCCTCGGCAACTTCGCCGATTACTGGCAGGCCTTCCGCGAGTATCCGCGGCTGCAGGGCGGGTTTATCTGGGACTGGGCCGACCAGGCGATCCGCAAAATCTTTGACGACGGCAGCGTCGGCTGGGCCTACGGCGGCGACTTTGGCGATAAGCCGAACGATCGCCAGTTCTGTATGAACGGTCTGGTGTTCCCCGATCGCACGCCGCATCCGTCGCTGGTCGAGGCGAAGCACGCCCAGCAGTATTTCCAGTTCGCCCTGCTGTCAACCTCGCCGCTGCGGGTGCGCATCGCCAGCGAATACCTGTTCCGCCAGACCGATAACGAAGCGCTGCGCTGGCAGGTGCAGGCGGCCGGTGAAACCCTGTACCACGGCAACCTGACGCTGGCGCTCCCGCCTGAGGGCAGCGACGAGATAACGCTGCTCGACAGTCTGATCCTGCCGCCAGGCGCCCGCGCCGTGTGGCTGACGCTGGAGGTGGTCCAGCCCCAGGCGACAGCCTGGTCCCCGGCGGATCATCGCGTCGCCTGGCAGCAATATCCCCTGCCGGCGCCGCTGGCGCTGCCTGCGCCCACGGTGCCAGCCGGCGCCCCGGATCTTATCGTCAGTGATGAGGCCTGGCAGATCCGCGCCGGCACGCAGTGCTGGACCGTCGATCGCCGGACCGGTTTGCTGAGTGGCTGGTCGGTTGGCGGTCAGGAGCAGCTGCTGACCCCCCTGCGGGATCAGTTTGTCCGTGCGCCGCTCGACAACGACATCGGGGTCAGCGAAGTGGAGCGCATCGACCACAACGCCTGGGTGGAGCGCTGGAAAAGCGCCGGCCTGTTCGACCTTGAGGCGCGCTGCGTGCAGTGCGACGCCCAGCGTCTGGCGAATGAGACCCTTGTCGACAGCCGCTGGCACTACCTGCGCGGCGACGAGGTGGTGATTGTCAGCCACTGGCGCCTGCGCTTTACCGCGGACGGAACGGTGCGGCTGGCGGTGGACGGCGAGCGCGCGGAAACGCTGCCGCCGCTGCCGCGGGTCGGGCTGCACTTCCAGGTGGCGGATCAGCAGGCGCCGGTGAGCTGGCTGGGGCTGGGGCCGCATGAGAACTACCCCGACCGGCGGAGCAGCGCCTGCTTCGCCCGCTGGGAGCAGCCGCTGGCGGCGATGACCACCCCCTACATCTTCCCGACGGAAAACGGCCTGCGCTGTGATACTCAGGCGCTGGACTGGGGACGCTGGCACGTCAGCGGTCATTTCCACTTCTCCGTTCAGCCGTGGAGCACCCGTCAGCTGATGGAGACCGACCACTGGCACAAGATGGAGGCCGAAGACGGCGTGTGGATCACCCTTGACGGTCTGCATATGGGGGTGGGAGGCGATGACTCCTGGACCCCAAGCGTGCTGCCGCAGTGGCTCCTGACCCAAACGCGCTGGCAGTACGAGGTCTCATTGCGTTGCCTTTAATCCGTGGGGGCGGCAGCCCCCACCCTACAAACAGAATAACAAGGGATCATGGTGATGAAATTCTCTGAACTGGCGCCGCGAGAACGGCATAATTTTGTCTATTTCCTGCTGTTCTTTTTCTTTTACTATTTCATTATGTCGGCCTATTTCCCGTTTTTCCCGGTGTGGCTGGCGGACGTTAACCATTTAACCAAAACGGAAACCGGGATCGTCTTCTCCTCCATCTCGTTGTTCGCGATTATTTTTCAGCCGGTATTTGGTTTAATGTCGGATAAGCTCGGCCTGCGCAAACATCTGCTGTGGACTATTACGGTGCTGTTAATTCTGTTCGCGCCGTTCTTTATTTTCGTTTTCTCCCCGCTGCTGCAGATGAATATTATCGCCGGTTCGCTGGTGGGCGGGATCTACCTGGGGATTGTTTTCTCCAGCGGCTCCGGGGCGGTGGAAGCCTATATCGAGCGCGTCAGCCGGGCAAACCGCTTTGAATATGGCAAAGTGCGGGTCGCTGGCTGCGTCGGCTGGGCGCTGTGCGCCTCGATAACCGGCGTGCTGTTCGGCATCGACCCCAATATTACCTTCTGGATCGCCTCCGGCTTTGCGCTGGTGCTGGGTCTTCTGCTCTGGCTGTCGCGCCCGGAAAGCAGCAACAGCGCCCAGGTTATCGAGGCGCTCGGGGCCAATCGCCAGGCCTTTTCGCTGCGCACGGCGGCAGAGCTGCTGCGTATGCCGCGCTTCTGGGGCTTTATCGTCTATGTGGTGGGGGTCGCCAGCGTCTACGACGTGTTTGACCAGCAATTTGCTAACTTTTTCAAAAGCTTCTTCGCCAGTCCGCAGCGCGGTACCGAAGTGTTTGGCTTCGTCACCACCGGTGGCGAGCTGCTCAATGCCGTGATCATGTTCTGCGCCCCGGCCATCGTTAACCGTATCGGGGCCAAAAACGCCCTGCTGACCGCGGGGATGATCATGTCGGTGCGTATTCTCGGGTCGTCTTTTGCCTCATCGGCGGTGGAAGTGGTGATCCTCAAGATGCTGCATATGTTTGAGATCCCCTTCCTGCTGGTCGGGACCTTTAAATATATCTCCTCCGCCTTTAACCCGCGGCTCTCAGCCACCCTGTTTCTGATCGGCTTTAACCTGTCGAAACAGCTGTCCGGGGTGGTACTTTCCGCCTGGGTGGGCCGGATGTACGACACCGTCGGCTTCCATCAGGCCTATCTGATCCTCGGCTGCATCACCCTGAGCTTTACCCTGCTCTCGTTCATCACCTTGCGCGGCGGCAAAAGCCTGCTGCCGGCAGCGGAGACGCAGACCCCCGCCTGACCGGGCGCGCCCGTCAGGGATGACGGGGTTCACTCTACAATGCGCGTCTCTCCGCCGCTATTCTCCAGCGCATAGCGCTGGCAGGCAGCCCCGGCGGCGATAAGATCCGCCAGCTCTGCCGAGTGGCTGGTCAGCCAGATCTGGCTGTAGCGGGAGGCCTCGACGATCAGCCTGGCCAGCGCCGGGAGCATGTCGCGATGCAGGCTGTTTTCCGGTTCATTGATCGCCAGAAAGGCCGGCGGGCGCGGGCTGAGCAGCGCGACGGCGAGGCAGAGAAAACGCAGCGTGCCGTCGGACATCTCCGCCGCCAGCAGCGGGCGGCGGATCCCCTCCCGGCGCATTTTCAGCGCGAAACGCGAGTGCTCGTTTTCACAGTAAAACTGGCAGCCGGGAAAGGCGTCGGCGAGGATCTCGTGCAAAATCTCCTCCGCGCCGATCTCGACAATGGTCTGAAAGGCGGCCGCCAGATTATGGCCGTCGCTGTCGAGCACCGGCGAACGGTAGCCGACGGCCGGCTGGCGCAGCGGTGAGTGGCGGCCGATAGCGAATTCATGGTAAAACCGCCAGCGGCGCAGGGTCTCGCGCACCCGCGACACCTCAGGAAAACGGTGCGGCTCGCCAAGCTGACCGAACACCGACTCGTTTTCATAAATACTCTCGGTGAAGGTGCTTTTCTCACCGGCGACATCGACGAGGAACGCCGCCTGATTCTTACGCTGCAGTACGCGGGAGGAAGGCCGACGGGAATAGCCCGCCAGCCAGATGTTCTCTTCTTTGACGATGGGATCGAGCATGAACTGCGTCGGATAGGGCAATTTTTCCGGGAAACCAACCTGCAGTTCATAATCAAAGCTCTCCGTCCGACAGGCGATTTGCAACCGGCGGGGATGGCGATCGAGGGGAGAACGATCTCCGGACCACATCATATTTTCAAGGCCCCCCTCTTCGCTGATAAATCCCGACAGCCTGCCGTCGGCAGCCGCGGTCAACAGATGGATAGCGTTGTAAATATTGGATTTGCCGCAGCCGTTAGGGCCGAAGACAATGTTCAGCGGCCCCAGCTCCAGCGCGATATCCCTGACTGAGCGAAAGTTTTGAATACGGATGTACTGAATCATGATGCGTCCTGGCCCGGAGAGAGAAGGCTGCCACAGTAACAAAGCCGCGGCAGGGATACTATCGCCCCCTCTCTCCGACCGGGTTTAACAGAACATTTTTTTCATTCCGCGGGTCAGCGCCACCCGCGTCAGCTTGTCGCTATCCTGATGGGCGTCACTGAAAACGCCAAAGAAATAGCGTTCATCGTCAATGGTTTGACTCACGATACGATAGCTGAGCGGCTGGCCGGACGGCGCACCGTATTGCGCAGGGGTCACTGAGACCTCGGTCGCATCGTCGGCGACGCTGACCAGCAGTCCATCCGCCTTACCGCCCACCAGCATGACCTTAATTATCGGGTGCACCAGTTCCTCCCGGGATGGCATAGATCATTGGCAAACCGCGCAGCGCGGCGGGCGTATCGTCAGCAAACAGCGGCGCCAGCCAGAGTGCGGTCTTAAGTACTTTCTTATAGTTCATTGCGGCCTTGAGTCAAAAAATAGCGTGCTTAGGCTGAGCTAAATATTGATTATTCGAAATAAAAGATGACAAATGATGAAGGAAAAAAGAGGAATTGTGAATCAGCAAAACGCCAGGTTATTCTATTTTATCACTCCTCTACTCGCCTTTAATGGCCCTGATTCAAGGAAGTATTGCGGTTATGCGTTATGTTCGCCTGTGCCTTATCTCCCTGATTGCCGCCCTGCCACTGGCGGCATTCGCCAGCCCTCCGCCGCTCGAGCAAGTTACACGCAGCGAAAGTCAGCTGGCGGGCCGCGTGGGCTATGTTGAAATGGATCTGGCCAGCGGCCGCACGCTGGCCGCCTGGCGCGCCAGTGAGCGCTTTCCGCTGATGAGCACCTTTAAAGTGCTGCTCTGCGGCGCGGTGCTGGCCCGGGTGGATGCCGGAGACGAACAGCTGGATCGGCGGATCCGCTACCGCCAGCAGGATCTGGTGGACTACTCCCCGGTCAGCGAAAAACACCTTGCCGACGGGATGACCGTTGGCGAACTCTGCGCCGCCGCCATCACCATGAGCGACAACAGCGCCGGCAATCTGCTGTTGAAGAGCGTTGGCGGCCCCGCGGGATTGACCGCTTTTCTGCGCCAGATCGGTGACAACGTCACCCGCCTCGACCGCTGGGAAACGGAGCTCAATGAGGCGCTTCCCGGCGACGTGCGCGACACCACCACCCCAGCCAGCATGGCCGCCACCCTGCGCAAGCTGCTAACCAGCCACGCGCTGAGCGCCCGTTCGCAGCAGCAGCTGCTGCAGTGGATGGTGGACGACCAGGTGGCCGGTCCGCTGATCCGCGCCGTGCTGCCGGCGGGCTGGTTTATCGCCGATAAAACCGGGGCCGGCGAGCGGGGCTCACGTGGCATTGTCGCCCTGCTCGGCCCGAACGGCAAAGCGGAGCGCATCGTGGTGATCTATCTGCGGGATACGCCGGCGACCATGGCCGAGCGTAACCAGCATATCGCCAGAATAGGCGCGGCGCTGATCGAGCACTGGCAGCGCTAGTCCGGCGAAGGTCACGCGCCTTACCCGGCGCGCAGCACCTCGCAAGCGTGCCGGGCGATATGTGTGGCGGCAGCATCGGAGAGATGCCGGTCGGTAATGATGGTGGTAAAGCGGGTCAAGGGTAACGCCATAAACGTGGCCACCTGATTGTATTTCGAACTGTCGCACAGCAGGATGCTTCTGGCGCTGACCTGGCTGACGGTCTCCTTGACGGTGACCTTGTTCTCATCAGGGGTGAAAATCCCGCGGCTGTCCCAGCCGCTGGCGGAGATAAAGGCCGTATCGATAGCCAGGTGGCGCAAGGTCCGCGCCGCCGACTCGCCGACGCAGGAGCGGTTCTCCCGGCACAGGGTGCCGCCGGTGTGGATCACGCCGCACTGGCTGGCATCGATCAGCAGCTGGGTTATCTCAAAATCGTTGGTGACCACCTGCAGGTCGTCCCGGTCGAGGATCGCCCGCGCCAGCGCCAGGGTGGTGGTGCCGGCATCGAGATAGATGCAGCTGTTTTTGGCGATGTGACTGGCCGCCAGCGCGCCGATGGCCTGTTTCTCTTCACTCTGTAGAGTGCTTTTCACCAGATGACTGGGCTCTGCGGCCAGGCGGCTGACGGCGCGCACGCCGCCCGAGACGCTGACCAGCAGCCCCTGTTCTTCCAGCTTACTGACGTCGCGACGGATAGTCATATGGGACACGCCGAGGATCTCCGTCAGCTCATTAATGCTCACCGCCCCACGCTGCTCCACCAGGGCTAAAATACGCTGATGACGTTCTATTGGAATCACCGCTCTCCCCTTACCATTTTTTCACACCAGAGCTTACCACTCACGCCGGGAACCTGAAGATCCCCTGTGCTGTCATCGCTGCTTGACCGCTGTTTTTACGCTATTTTAGGGCAAGAATCGCCGTCGCGCAGCCACTTTCCGTCTGTGAATTTTTTATATTCATGTGGGTTATTCGTGATAACTCTCACATAATTTCACATAGCAACGCTTTATTCTATCATTAAATCACATTAATTAACGAATATTCACAAGGAGACCGTCATGACTGCACACACTAACGTCTGCGTGATTGGACTGGGTTCGATGGGCATGGGCGCCGCCCGCGCCTGCCTGCAGGCGGGCCTGAACACCTGGGGGGTGGACATCAACCCCGACAACTGCCGCGCGCTGCTGGAGGCGGGCGCCAAAGGCGCAGGCCCCAGCGCGGTGCCTTTCGCCGCTGAACTGGATGCGGTCGTGCTGCTGGTGGTCAATGCCGCCCAGGTTCGGGGGATCCTGTTCGGCGAGAGCGGCCTCGCCGGCCATCTGAAGCCGGGTACCGCGGTGATGGTGTCATCAACCATCGCCTCCGCCGATGCCCAGGCGATTGCCGCGGCGCTGGCGGAATATCAGCTATTGATGCTCGACGCGCCGGTATCGGGCGGCGCGGTGAAAGCGGCCGCCGGCGACATGACGGTGATGGCCTCCGGGAGCGATGCCGTCTTCGCCCGCCTCGCGCCAGTGCTGGACGCGGTGGCCGGCAAAGTCTATCGCATCGGGAGCGACATTGGCCTCGGTTCGACGGTAAAAATCATCCATCAGCTGCTGGCCGGGGTGCATATCGCCGTCGCCGCCGAAGCGATGGCCCTCGCCGCCCGCGCCGGCATCCCGCTGGAGACGATGTACGACGTGGTGACCCACGCGGCGGGTAATTCGTGGATGTTTGAGAATCGTATGCAGCACGTTCTGGATGGCGATTACTCGCCAAAATCCGCCGTCGATATTTTTGTCAAAGATCTCGGCCTGGTGAATGACACCGCCCGGGCGCTGACCTTCCCGCTGCCGCTCGCCACCACCGCGCTGAATATGTTCACCTCCGCCAGCAACGCCGGATTCGGCCGGGAAGATGACAGCGCGGTGATCAAGATCTTCAACGGCATTACGCTGCCGGGCCATAAACAGTGAGGAGAGACAAGATGCAGCTTGGTGTCATTGCCGATGACTTTACCGGCGCCACGGATATTGCCAGCTTCCTCGTACGCAATGGCATGCCGACGGTGCAGCTAAACGGCGTACCGCCCCACGAACTGCCGCTAACCAGCGAAGCGGTGGTGATCAGCCTGAAAACGCGCTCCTGCCCGGTGGAAACCGCCGTCAGCCAGTCGCTGGCTGCAGGCCCGGGGCTGTCAGCAATTTTATTTTAAGTATTGTTCCACGTTCGACAGCACCGCGCAGGGCAACATTGGCCCGGTACTGGATGCTCTGCTGGCAGAGCTGGGCGAGACCCGGACGGTGATTTCCCCGGCGCTGCCGGTAAACGGCCGCACGGTCTATCAGGGGTATCTTTTTGTCGGCCAGCAGTTACTCAATGAGTCAGGGATGCGCCACCATCCGGTGACGCCGATGGAGGATGCCCACCTGGGCCGCTTAATCGAGCGCCAGGGCGGCGGAAAAGCGGCGCTGATCGCCTGGCCGATTATCGATCAGGGGCCGGAGGCGGTCGCTGCAGCGCTGGCGGCAATCAGCGACCCGGCGGTGCGCTATGTGGTGCTCGACGCCCTCAGTGAACAGCACTTGCTGACCCAGGGGGCGGCGCTGCGGGAGATGAAGCTGGTCTCCGGCGGCTCTGGTCTCGCCATCGGCCTCGCCCGCGACTGGGCGCAGCGCCACGGAACCCAGGGTGAAGGATCCCAGGCGGGCATGCCGCTGCCCGGCCCGGCGGTAGTGCTCTCGGGCTCCTGTTCGCTGATGACCAACAGCCAGGTGGCGGCCTATCGTGAACAGGCTCCCGCCCGCGCCGTCGACTTAAGCGCCTGCTTTACCGATCTGGAGGGCTATGCCGGGACGCTGGCGGCCTGGGTGGACGCAAACCGCGATTCGCCGCTGGCGCCGATGGTCTATGCCACGACTGAGCCGCAAACGCTGCAGCGGATCCAGGCGCAGTATGGCGACAAGGCCAGCAGCGAACGGATCGAACAGCTGTTCGCCGCCCTCGCCGCCGCGCTGAAGGAGAAAGGATTCACCCGGTTTATTGTGGCCGGAGGGGAAACGTCGAGCATCGTGGCGCAGACGCTGGGGGTCGAGGCGTTCCATATCGGGCCGACGATCTCCCCTGGGGTTCCCTGGGTGCGTGACACCCGCCAGCCGCTCTCCCTGGCGCTGAAGTCAGGTAATTTCGGCGATATCCAGTTCTTTGCCCGTGCCCAGCAGGAGTTTTGTCATGACTGAGCAACAGCTGCGAGATGAGATGGTGCAGATTGGCGCCTCGTTGTTTAACCGCGGTTATGCCACCGGCTCCGCCGGCAATCTGTCGCTCCTGCTGCCGGACGGCAACCTGCTGGCGACGCCGACCGGCTCCTGCCTGGGCGAGCTGCAGGCCCAGCGGTTGTCGGTGGTCACCCTGCAAGGCGAATGGATCGCCGGCGACAAACCGTCGAAAGAGATCGCTTTTCACCGGGCGGTCTATTTGCATAACCCGGCCTGCAAGGCGATCGTCCACTTGCATAGCCACTATCTGACCGCGCTCTCCTGCCTGCAGGGGCTCGATCCGCAGAATTGCATTCGCCCCTTTACTCCCTACGTGGTGATGCGGGTCGGCGACGTCCCAGTGGTTCCCTACTACCGACCGGGCGACGACCGCATTGCCGAGGCGCTGGCCGGCCTGGCGCCGCGCTATAACGCCTTTTTACTGGCCAACCATGGTCCGGTGGTCACTGGCTCATCGCTGCGCGAAGCCACCAATAATACCGAAGAGCTGGAAGAGACCGCGCGGCTGATGTTTACCCTCGGCAATCGCGAGATCCGTTACCTGACCGCTGACGAAGTGGATGAACTGAGATAAAACCATGCCAAAATTCGCTGCAAATTTATCCATGCTGTTTACCGAACTGCCGTTCCTGGACCGCTTTGCCGCCGCCGCCCGCGCCGGTTTCGAAGCCGTGGAGTTTCTGTTCCCCTATGAGTATGCCGCCGGGGAAATTAAACAGCGCCTGCAGGAAAACCAGCTGCAGCTGGTGCTGTTCAATACCCCGCCCGGCGACGTTAACGCCGGGGAATGGGGACTCGCCGCCCTACCGGGCAGGAGCGCCGAGGCCCGGCGTGATATCGAGCTGGCGCTGGAGTACGCCTGCCAACTGGATTGTCCGCAGGTGCATATTATGGCCGGCGTGGTGCAGCCGGGGATGGATCGCGCGGCCTGCGAGGCGGAGCTTTTCGATAACCTGCGCTACGCCGCCGAGCGCTTTGCCCGCCACGGCAAGCGGGCGCTTATTGAAGCCCTGAATCCGCAGACCAAACCGGGCTATTTCTACCACAGTCAATATCAGACGCTTGAGATTGCGCAGCGGGTCGACCGGCCAAACATCGCCGTGCAGTTAGATCTGTTTCATGCGCAGAAAGTGGACGGCAATTTAAGCCATCTTATTACCGAGTATGCCGGTCAGTACCGCCATATTCAGATAGCCTCCCTGCCCGACCGCCATGAACCGGACGAGGGCGAGATTAATTATTCATGGATCTATGCGTTGCTGGATAACGTCGGCTATGACGGTTGGATCGGCTGCGAATATATCCCCAGGGCGGATACCCTTTCCGGACTGGAATGGTTCTCGCCCTACCGGAAAAAATAAAGCGCGGTTCTAAAAATATAACTCTCTGTACACCTGTTAATACCCGAGGCAAAACTATGTCGACATCGGCGCTGTTACTTATTGCGTTAGCCAGCGTAGTGCTGTTGCTCCTGCTGGTGATCAAAGCGAAAGCGCATCCTTTTGTGGCGCTCCTGATCGTCAGCCTGCTGGTGGCGTTCGCCACCGGCATTCCGGCGGATAAAATCATTACCACCATTGAAAAAGGCATGGGCGGCCTGCTCGGCCACATCGCCAGCATAATTATTTTGGGATCAATGCTGGGGGTGCTTATTGAAATATCCGGCGGCGCCGAATCGCTGGCGAAAACGCTGACCGGCGTGCTGGGTTCTAAACGGACTATTGCCGCCTTAACCATCGTGGCTTTTATTCTCGGCACGCCAGTCTTCTTTGAAGTCGGCTTTATTATCA
Source organism: Klebsiella sp. V115_8 (assembly GCF_029967715.1). Taxonomy (NCBI): domain Bacteria; kingdom Pseudomonadati; phylum Pseudomonadota; class Gammaproteobacteria; order Enterobacterales; family Enterobacteriaceae; genus Klebsiella; species Klebsiella sp. V115_8. Next base: position 152,130 of record NZ_JASCAR010000044.1, on the reverse strand, counting down.
TCATTCCATTAATTTACGGCTTCAGTAAAGTCGCCCATCTGTCGCCGCTGAAATTTGGCCTGCCGATGGCCGGAGTGATGTTAACCGTCCATGTGGCGTTGCCAACCCACCCTGGCGCGGCGGCGGCGGCAGGTATTCTGCATAGCGATGTCGGCTGGTTGATGCTGGCGGGAATTGGAGTGTCGATCGTCGTGGGTATCGTGGGCTATTTTGTCGCCCGGTCTATCAATCAGCGCCATTATCATCTGTCGATTAACGTGCTGGAACAGCAGCAAACGGCCGAGGTGCCCGACCTCTCCGTCAACGCCCAGCAGACCCGACTGGCGCCGCCGAATGCGCTGGTTATCGGCGGGCTGATCGTGGTGCCCATCGTGCTGATTGTTTCCGGAACGCTTTGTCAGGCCCTGCTGCTGCCGGATAACGCGATTCGCCAGCTGATGACCGTCATTGGCACCCCGCCCGTCGCCCTGCTGATCTCCCTGGGGCTGGCCAGCTGGACGCTGGGCATCCGGCGGGGGATGAACCTGAAAAAGTTGGGAGAAGTCACCGGCAGCGCGATCCCCTCCTCGGCGGACGTGATCCTCGTCGCCGGCGCCGGCGGCGCCTTTGGCGGGGTGCTGGTCGCCTCCGGCATCGGCAATGCCTTAGCCGAGGCGCTGGAGACGATTCATCTGCCGCTGATGCCCGCCGCTTTCCTGCTGTCGCTGGTGCTTCGGGCCTCGCAGGGCTCGGCCACCGTGGCGATCCTTACCACCTCCGGCCTGTTGTCACAGGCGGTCGTCGGGTTGGAGCCGCTGCAGCTGGTGCTGGTGACGCTGGCGACCTGTTTCGGCTCGCTCGGGTTATCGCACGTTAACGACGCCGGGTTCTGGGTGGTCACGCGCTATCTCGGGCTCTCGGTGCCGGACGGACTCAAAACCTGGACCGTACTGACCACCATCATGGGGGTGACGGGCTTCCTGATCACCTGGCTGCTGTGGTTTGTACTGTAATATTCACCCGGGTGGCTCCGGCCACCTTATCGTGTCCCCTTCGCGGGGACTAACTCATTATCGCTGCCCGGCAGCTGGCCTCCCGCTGACAGCGTCACCGGTATAAAATAGCGTACGTGATAGCGCTTCTCCTCTGCCTCTCCTCCTTCCGCATGACGGGTCATAAAGCATTCAATGTCATGCCCATCCCGACGGCTTACCCCCAGCGTTGGCAACTGTTCCAGATAGAGATCGCTTGACAAACGGGCATAGCGTGACCAGCTGCCGTAGAATTCAACCCCCACATACAGCCCCGACCGGGTGGTCAACGCGGACGACGGCTTTCGCGCCTCGTGACAACCGACAAAGGCGTTAACCTCGACGTTAAGCTCATTTTGACTCGCTGCGGCGTAATCGGAAAGTATGGAAAGCGAACCGCCTCCAGCGGCGAAAAAGCGGTCAACCTTTTGTCTGATAGCCGTCTTGCCGGTACTTTGCAACACCATATCCGACAGGCGCAGTTCATACTTCATCGGGTAGCCATAATAGACCCGCTCCGGCAGGGAACAGATCCGAGCCAAAGGCAGGCTCTCATCATCCGTGGGGAATTTTTTTAACAGTTTTGCCGTGTCCCAGTGCGCCGCGCAGCGGTACTCCCGTGGCGAAAGCGAGAAACGTTTCTTAAACTCCCGGGAGAAGGTCTGCGGCGAATCGTAACTTAACTGCCAGGCTATGGCGGCGATCGGTTGCCGCGTTAAACGCAGACTGACCGCTGCGATGGTCAGCCGCCGCAGGCGAATATACTGCCCGATGGGTATCCGGCCATATTGATAAAACACCTCGTACACAAACCGACGCGAATAGCCCATATACTGCGCCAGGTCATCGATCGCCGGGTTACAGTAGATATTATCCTCCAGCCACGCCAGCATTTTTAAATAGAGCATTTGCTTCATAAGCACCGCATACTTCCTGTAATCTTGTCCTCCGCTAATTTTAACAACAGATACTGGCTACCACTAAGCTTTTTATGCATCGCAAAAATAAAAAATTATTAAAGTGCTTAAAACGGCATCTAATATAGGCTTATCATTTTGTTTATTAGGAACTTTCGCATACCAACACACCGTTATCTCACTTTTCCTGGCAGATATTGCATTAATGAAAAACATCCCTTAGATTACCCCAGCTAAAAAAGACCTGCGCATCACCATTATATTCTTTAATTTATTCTGACACCTTTTTCATACCCCACAGGGAAGTTATATGACGAATTTTTTGATCAATATAAAAAATCACTATTTGCGAGTCGCTATTGCGGAGCTGGTGGATGAGGCGATGAAGACCTACGGGGGATCAGCCTATCAGTTTTCTGAACAATGGGACCTGGAGTCGATAGCGCAATCTCAGGTGTTCTTCACGGAAATGGTGGCGGGAGAATGGTACCTGTGTCATGACCTGTTTCAGCATGCCCCAGAGCAATACACGCTTTTTATTTTCCAGGATAATGAACAAGCTACCGTCGAAGAGGGCTTACCCAACTGTCTGCGGCAGGCGGTGTTTATACCACCCCATGCTCCCGTTCAGCGTCTTAAAGATGAGATAGCCAGCGCGATTCAGCGCCCCTTGCCTCCTCAGCATGACCCGTCCTTCAATCGACTGCGGCGTTGCATCAATTGCGCCTGCAAGTCGGTCAGCGATGCGCAAACCAAAGTCATTTACGCGTTCAGTATTGGTCTGAGTCCGCATGAAGTCGCGGCGGCGCTAAAAATTAGCCACAAAACCATTCACTCGCATAAAAAGAATATTATGAGCAAGTTCAATTTGCACAGCCGCCAGCAATTTAACAACCTCGTAAAACTACTCGCCAGACGTTAATACAATCGTCATTATATTACCTCTGCAGATTATCTTCTGGAACGGAAGACGTAGCGTCTTTTGCGTCTTTCCTGAATATAAGAAAGACCACTCCACAAAGAAATGACGGGACAAAAAATCAAACACAAAATAATAAATAAGTCGCTCATATCAGACCTGAAAAAAGGAATTTAACTTACGTTGATAATATGGATTTGCTTTTAATCAGGCAAGACCAGCATCTCTTTTTGAGAGCGGGCAATATAATGGCAGGATAATTCCTGGTGGCGAATGTTAACCGATAATTTAAGGCGGTGGACCAATACCGCAGGAGGAATGAGCGGCCTGTTTCCCCCTTTTGCATCGTAAATGAGAAAAAGATAGCTAAACCTCAGATTCCCTGTAGAGTGAAGGTAATCACAAAGTGAAGCTCCCGTTCCGCGTAGCGGACATCACGGTTGGTTAAATGTCATAAAAAACAGCCTCCCTTCTCCGAGGGTCTGGCCATACCTCCCTAAATACGCGCTGTGCGGACCATCACGCGCTGCCGCAGCGACCGGAATGATTATGCTAACCACCCTGATATACCGCAGCCAGGTTAATCCTGCCCGCCCGCCCACCGATCTCGACGCTTTAATTCATCGCGCCAGCGGGAAAAACATGCCTCTTGGCATCACCGGTATTCTGCTGTTTAACGGCCTGCAGTTCTTCCAGGTGCTGGAGGGAAGCGAGGAAGATCTTGAGTCGTTATTCCACGAGATACAGAGCGATCCGCGCCATCGCGACGTGGTGGAACTGATGCGCGACTATTCGGCCTACCGTCGTTTTCACGACACCGGGATGCGCCTGCTGGATCTTCGTCTTTTCGAAGCCGACAGCGCGCTGGAGGAGCTCCTGTGCTTTAGCTCGTTTGGGGTCACCGAGCCGGTCAACGACCGGATGTTCCGCCTGATTAGCGCCTTTATCGCCGACGGTGGGCGCTATTGTCTACCCGAGCCGCTGCAGCCTTCTCGCTGGACGATGATGCCTGCCCCGGCCACTGCCACGGCGCGCCACCTGCCCGATCAACCTTGCCAGTTTGCCCTGCAGGCCATCGTCGAGCCGGCCAAAAAGCGGGTCTCTTCTTTTGAAGCGCTGATCCGTAGCCCCACCGGCGGATCTCCTGTAGAGATGTTTGCCGCCATCCCGGCGGAGGATCGCTACCGTTTCGACCTCGAGAGCAAAGCGTATGCCTTCTCTCTCGCCGGTCAGTTACCGCTTGGTAAACACCAGCTGGCCATTAACCTGCTGCCCGGTTCGCTGTATAACCACCCTGACGCCGTAGGCTGGCTGATGAACAGCCTGCTGGCGGCCGGCCTACGGCCGGACCAGGTGCTGATAGAGGTTACCGAAACGGAGGTGATCACCTGCTTTGACCAGTTCCGCAAGGTGCTCAAAGCGCTGCGCGTCGCGGGCATGAAGCTGGCCATCGACGACTTTGGCGCGGGTTACTCCGGCCTGTCGTTACTGACCCGCTTTCAGCCCGATAAAATCAAAGTGGATGCAGAGCTGGTGCGCAATATTCATATCAGCGGCGCCAAGCAGGCGATTGTCGCCTCGGTCGTGCGCTGCTGCGAGGATTTGGGCATCACGGTGGTGGCGGAAGGCGTCGAAACCCTGGAAGAGTGGTGCTGGCTGCAGTCGGTGGGCATTCGCCTGTTTCAGGGGTTCCTTTTCTCCCGACCGTGCCTGAACGGCATCGGGGAAATTTGCTGGCCGATAGCGCGTCAGGCCACGGATCTGTAAGGCCGCGGTAGTCGGCAGCGTCACTGCCAGTGGGGGAGCTTTTCGCCCAGCGCCGCCAGGGCGAAGCGCACCGCTTTCGCCACCACTGTCTCGCAGTCACCGGTAAAGCGCAGCCGTTGAGTTTCGATCTGGCCGCGAAAGTTCCAGGCAAACCATACCGTGCCGGCGGGGGTACCATCCTCTCCCCCCTCCGGTCCCGCATAGCCGCTGATGGCAATGGCGATGTCGGCCCCGGCTATCGCCAGCATACCGCTGGACATCTCCTTCACGCACGCTTCGCTGACAGCGCTGTGTTCCGCCAGGGTTTCCGCGCGCACCTGCAGCACATTGCGCTTGGCTTCATCGCTGAAGGTAACCACGCCGGTATCATAAAAGGCCGCGGTATCAGCCTGAGCGCAGAGCGCTGCCGCCAGATTGCCGCCGGTGCAGGATTCCGCAGTGGTGAGCCGCCAGCCGCGCGCGATAAGCGCGCGGGCCACCTCGGCGGTCAGTTGATGAGTATGTTGTGCGTCTTTATCGATCTCGTCAGCCATTCTGACTCCTCGCCGAATTTGAAAAGTATCACCGCCTCACTGCCCTGTTAACAGGATAGCATAGTGATTTCTCTCGTCGCCTGAAGGCCGCTACGCCACCCTGAGTGAATAAAATAAAGGCCCGCAGCGCGGGCCTTGAAAGGAACTACCTTGGCACAGAAGCGGAATCACACTTTGTGTTCGATCACCCGCCCCTGGTTCTCAATGGCAATTTTGCGCGGTTTTTCGCTCTCGGGGATCTCCTGATGGATAGCGATTTTTAAGATCCCGCTCTCCAGCTGCGCCTGATTAATCTGGGCGTGTTCGGGAAGCGAAAAACTAAGCTGGAAATCAGCCCGGCGAATGCCTTTATAAATCCAGCCCTGGCTGTTTCCGGAATGATTTTCGGTTTGCGCGCGTTTACCGGTAATATGCAGATTACCGCCTACGGTCTCTATTTCCAGTTCATCATCTTTCCAGCCAGGCACGCTGACGCTGAGCAGGAAATTACTGTCATCCACTTTCTGTAAATCGTAGGCTGGTAAGGTCCCCACCGGCGTATCGCCCGTTAACTGGCTGAAAAGACGGTCGATACGGTTAAAACGATCGGCAAAAAGGGAATCAGCAAATACCGGGAGTGCTGACAAGGTTTTGAGTGCCATAATTAACCTCCTGAATATCCATTCAAAAGCTCAACATGAAGGCAAGCATTGCTTGTCCGCTTTATAAAATAATAGCTAAAGCGCGTTTTTCAAGACCTGAAATAAAAAATTTTCTTCGTCAGTCACAGAAAGAAATAACCAGGTCAGGTGGCAAAGTGACCCCCGCCAGACGGCGGGGGCTGGGGTGCTTCTGAGTCCCATAACTGATGCTGTTTAACATTCAATAAACAGAAGCGTCATGTATATATTACTTGTTCAAGGGGATGTCAACGCCCGAATCGCGCCCCCTCACCCGTCGCCCTGCAATAGCGCCACGAGAAACGCGGTTCCCCTGACGATCGTTTCGCCAACAGCGGCGGCCTCGACATCACTTTGGCCTCGCTGGCGCCAGCCGGAAGACCCTGGCGAAAATTTACGCCGTCAGGGAAGGAACCTTTCTCCTCCCTCCGTGCCTAATAATCTGCATACGCACTTTCTGAGGCATCACTATGACCGGCATTTTTATCTCTACCACCCTGTTCGCCCTCTTCGCGTCGATGTTGATCGGTCTGGGGATGGTATGGAAAGGCATCTCCAACAACCCGGATAACTAATCCTTTTTGACGCCGTTGCTCTTCGACTGATGCAGCGGCGTGATAGCGCCCTCTACCGACATCCGGTCAGGACCACTTCTGCTTCCGCTCAGGCATTATTGACAAGAGTATGCTCTAACCGAACCGTTTTTGAATAAATGATTCATGCACTAAATACATCACTTGAATTAATACATTCCAATCCAGAATTAATGTTTGTTATATGTACAATTTAAGCAGTTTGTGCCAAATCACCGGCTACATCAGGGCAAAAGCAAAAATCAAGACCTTGATTTATATGATTTTTCAAGTCTTTCCCAGATAAAGTCTCAAAAATGGATTTATTGATTTTATTAGCTATTAGAAATATCCTAATCCCATATACTGTAAATGCTCTCCCCCTTAAAAAATATTAATATTTTGACGATCGGCATTACTATGACTAATATTTTCATTAATACTGAAAACATATTTCTTAATCGAGGTGTTTGTGAACTTCTTATCGAGGTCGCAAAGGAAGAAAACATCTGTACACCTTTTTCCATTTTGCAATACTCACCAGATACTCTCGGTCAGATAGATATGCTGTTTACGGAAATGACGACCGGTGAACATTATCTATGCCACCCGGTTTTCAAAAAAATCCCCGAACACACATCTATTTTTATTTTCGTTCCCACCGATAGTGCTATGCAAGTTGATCGGATACCGTATTGTCTACGTGATGCTACTTTTATTAGTATCAACACCGGATTGCACCGTATAAAAAATCAGATTGCGAAACATCTGATGGAGTCAACAGCGTCGATTGCTAGTAACCAGGTAAAAGACAGCAGACGCTGTGTAAAATGCCCTCGATTAACATTGACCAAATCACAACTTTATATTATCGATGCGATCAGAACGGGAATGAATAATCAGCAGATAGCGCAAGAACTAGGTATCAGCCATAAAACGGTCTTTTCCCATAAAATCAATATCATGAAAAAATTCCAAATAGCCACCAAACAAGAGTTGACGAAATTCTCATCCGTTGCTCTTGCGCTTTCCTCAGGAAGGATCGGTTAACGTCGAGTTTTGTTAAATCGCATCTTCATTTTTCTTCGATCTTTAACATAGGAGAGACCAAAAAATAATGATGTCAATAATAATACTACCGCCAGGGATAATAATAGCCAGTTACTCATAAACAACCTTTTCAAAGTAAAAGATGATTTTTAAATAATAAGGGGTAAAAGTTTTCAAACACAACCAAACGCCAACCATTTCAGACAAAGGTAAAGCCACATACGATAATTCTGAAAAGCAATAAAAAGAGAAGAAGCCTTCTCTCTAGCCCCGGTTATTAGGGTAATAAAGATTACTCGTAAAGAGAAAAAGCCAGGTACCACACCGAACGGTTATTGCAGAGACGTCTGGCAATATGATGGCCTGAAATTATAGCCTCTCCCTGTGGAATGATTGTGGTTTTTGGTAAGGCGTCCCTTTTTTCTGCTGTTCTATACTTTTAGTCAGACATCTGGCTGGAGGTGGCGATGTGCGGACGTTTTGCGCAAGCACAGACGCGGGAAGCATACCTGGCGTTTCTCGCAGAAGAGGCCGAAAGCGATATCCCCTGGGACCCGGTGCCCATTGGGCGATATAACGTCGCGCCCGGGACAAAAGTGTTACTCCTGAGTGAAAGGAATGAGCAACTCCACCTCGATCCCGTTCACTGGGGCTATGCGCCGGGATGGTGGGATAAATCACCGCTGATTAATGCCCGGGTTGAAACCGCTGCCACCAGCAGGATGTTCAAACCGCTGTGGCAGCACGGGCGGGCGATCTGCTTCGCCGATGGCTGGTTTGAATGGAAAAAGGTCGGAGACAAAAAGCAGCCCTACTTCATTCAGCGAAAGGATGGCCAGCCGATATTTATGGCCGCTATTGGCAGCCCCCCCTTCGAACGCGGGGACAGCGCCGAAGGATTTTTGCTGGTGACCGCTGCCGCCGATCGCGGTCTTGTCGATATACATGACCGCCGGCCGCTGGTCCTGACGCCGGAAGCCGCCCGGGAATGGATGAGGCAGAATCTCACCGGGGCGGATGCGGCGGAGATTGCCAGGGACGGAAGCGTCTCCGCCGACGATTTCACCTGGCACGCGGTATCGCGGGCGATCGGCAATGTGAACAATCAGGGGCCTGCGTTAATTGAGCCAGTAGAGTGAGCGCCTAACTCTGTGGCCGATCCCCCGCCTGATGCGTCGGCTGCGGTGCGATCCAGCCTTGCGAATAAGCCCCCGCGAGTTACCCCGACTGGCTTAACCACTCGCTTAAGGTCAACGAATAAAGCAGACTCGGCGGCGCATTTTCTATATCGGCAATCTCGTTGATGAACCTCAAGCCTGCTTTCTCGAGCACTTTTCGTGAGGCCAGGTGATTCGCCCTCACCACCGCTGAAATCTCCGTGAGTTTGATCGCCTCGAAGCCATATCTTACCGCCGAGGTCGCGAGGTCGGTGGCCAGCCCTTTTCCCCATGCCTCTGTTGCGAATCGATAGCCAAGATTGTTGAGGGTGACATCGTTATAGCGACGAATAGTTAAGCCGCCAAAGCCAATGATTTTTTCCGGAGCATCACGCGCCGATATGGCCCAGTTGCCAAACCCGCGATCGTGCCAGTGGGCAAGCCAGCGCTGGATAACCGTACTGGCATAGTCAATATCCGGGTAGGGTCCTGCGGGGTTAAAGGTATTGGTCGCCGGATCGCCATAAATTCGGTAAAGATCGGCGACATCTTCAGCCATGACAGGGCGAAGCCGCAGGCGATGAGTCTCAATATGCAAACGTATCTCCTTGACGAGTGAGGTGGCCCGCGACGCTTCGCGAACCCTCCCTGCCGTTGTGGATGCCTGGGACTCGTTCAAGCGGACCTGAGAAGCGCGATTAAACAGATACTTCCGGCAATAAAAATAGGATATGGTAATCCGGAAACGGGATCCCCTTTTGTCGGCGCCACGCATATCGTTACCGAGTGAACACAGGACTGTAAATGATCGATGACATCCGCTACCTGATAGTCTTTGCCAAAATTGTCGAGAGCGGTTCTGTTTCAGGCGGCGCCGCGGCGTTAGGGTTGTCGACCGCAACAGCAAGCGCACATTTATCCAGGCTTGAGAAAAACCTTAACAGCGCTTTGCTCTACAGAAATACCCGAAAGCTTTCTCTAACACAAGATGGCGAAAGTGTGCTGGAGACCGCCAGGTCGATGCTCGAGCTTTATGAAAAAGGCGTCATTGAGTTTAAGCAACGTTCTGTATCCACAGCCGGTAAGCTGCGTATTTCCATACCTGCCGTTTTTTTAAACAGCCCATTCACTCACCATCTTGCAAATTTCATTAAAGAGAACCCGGATATTGCTCTGAGCATTTCTTATAGTGACCTGCGCGAGGACATTATTGCCGACAGTATTGATGTCGCCTTTCGCATTGGCGAGCTCCCCGATAGCGCTCTCAAGGCCCGGCACCTGTTTGTTCTGCCGCGAAAGCTGGTGGCAGCAAAGGGCTTTCTCCTGCGCTATCCTCCCGTTGATCATCCCGCTATGCTTGAATTAATGCCGTGGATTGGGCTGACGATGAGGGAGAATGTGCGCGAGTTCAGACATCGCAACGGCGAACGGGCGATAATAAAGTATACACCCGGCGTGTATGTCGATAGTGTTGAGGCCGCCTATGCCCTTGCCAGACAACAAATTGGCCTGGCCGCTCCGCCGCGTTTTCTCTGCGAAGAGGATATCCGCCTCGGCGACATGCAGGAACTACTTCCTGACTGGTCATTAGCCCCGCTAAAAGTGTATGCCCTATGGCCTGGCAATATTTCAGTTAGCGGCGCGGCCTATAAGCTGATTAATTATATCTATAATGCCGTTGAACATCAGCCGCTATGAATAGGTAATATACTGCGAATACAGTATGTAACCCGCAGTCATGCACAATAATCCGCCCATCACCAGATTAAACAGGCGGATCTGTGCTCTGCTTTTGAGAATCGCTGACATTTTATCACCGAATATCGCCCAGGCCGCCAGGGACAGATAGCAGACAAAAAAGTAGATGATAATAAATAGCGATATACTCAGGCGCGACGAGGGTTCAGAAAACAAGGCGACGCCAGAGGCACAGGCAGCCCAGGCTTTAGGATTGAGCCATTGCATTAAAAAACCCTGCGCAAACCCCGGCGCCTGTGCTTTTTTCAGTGACCATTCCGGATGTGAAGTAGCAATTTTATAGCCCTGAAACAAGATAAATAACGAACCAACGATATTCAGATAGCTAAAAAACCAGGGGTGCGTTGCGATGGCCGCGTAGAGTCCAAAACTAATAAAAACCAGTAACAATGTAAAACCAATAGTGGCGCCCGAGACGAAAGCAAATGTTTTTCTGAATCCATGCGCAGCGCCGGAAGAGATAATAACCATATTAACCGGACCAGGCGAAAATGACAGGGCCAGCGCAAACATAAGCATAGTAACGATCAAAACCATTTATTTATCCGTTTTCCAGGGAGAGATATCGTGGCAGGTGGTTTTATTACCACCTGCATGACGTTATTGAAAGACTACCTCGATATCGCAACGGGATTAAGTGGCTTTTCTCTAAATGTGTATTTGATTATTTTCGCGCTATTTCTCCTGACCGGCCCCTGGCGCAATCCCCTGCAATCAAAGCATGGCCAGTGAAAAGCGCCTGATAATGAAAACACCCAATCGATCGCTTCGCACCGCCCGATGGCCTATGCGCTCAACCCGCGATTTTTCAGCATCGGCTCAATCTTTGGATCGTGTCCGCGCCACTGGCGATACAGTTCAGCTAAATCAGCGCTATTGCCGCGAGATAAAATCGCTTCCCGGAAGCGCTGACCGTTCTCACGGGTCAAACCGCCCTGCTCCACGAACCACTGATAGCCATCGTCGGCCAGCATCTGGGTCCACAGATAGGCGTAATAGCCTGCCGCATAGCCGCCGCCGAAGATATGGGAGAAGTAGCTGCTGCGATAGCGCGGGGGAACGGCCGCCAGATCGAGGTGTTCTTCCCGGAGTACCCTCTGCTCAAATGCATCCACCTCGTCCGGAAACGCGGTGGTCGACAGCGTATGCCAGCGCATATCGAGCAGCGCGGCGGCTAGCAGCTCGCTCATGTCGTACCCTTTATTGAAGGTTGCCGCACGCAACATATTGTCGCGCAGCGCCTCCGGCATCGGCTCTCCGGAGCGATAGTGCTTCGCATAGTGGGCGAATACCTGCGGATGGCTGGCCCAGTGTTCGAAGATTTGCGACGGAAACTCGACAAAATCCCGCGGGGTATTGGTCCCGGAGAGGCTGGCATAGCGCTGGCTGGCGAACAGCCCGTGCAGGGCGTGGCCAAACTCATGGAACAGGGTGATCACCTCATCCCATGACAACAGCGCGCTCTGTCCGCTCTGCGGCCGGGCATAATTGCAGACGTTGTAGATAACCGGGCGCTGCTCCCGCAGAGTCGACTGTTCGACAAACACGTCCATCCAGGCGCCGCCGCTCTTTGAATCGCGCGCGAAATAATCACCGTAAAACAGCGCCATCCCTTCGCCATTGTGGTCGAAGATCTCCCAAACCCGCACATCCGGGTGGTACACCGGGATGTCAAAGCGTTCCACGAAGCGGAGCCCAAAGAGCTGCGATGCCGTCCAGAAGACGCCGTCCTGCAGCACGCGCTCGAGGGCAAAATAGGGTTTGAGCTGCGCGTCATCAATGGCATAGGCAGCCCGACGCACCTGCTCGCTGTAGTAAAGCCAGTCCCATGCCTGCGCGCGAAACTCCCCGCCTTCGTTGTCGATCACCTGCTGGATGTCCGCCAGCTCACGTTCCGCCCTCGCCCGCCCCGCCGGCGCAATCTGACGCATAAAGCCCAATGCCTCCGCCGGAGAAGCCGCCATTTGATCGGTCAGCGCCCAGCTGGCGTAATTTGCCGCCCCCAGCAGTTCCGCCTGCTGCGCGCGGATCGCCGCCAGCCGCAGCACCAGACTACGGGTATCATGCTCATCGCCCTGTTGATTGCGCGTCCAGCCGGCGGCGAAGAGATTCTCCCGCGTTTGCCGGTCGCGCAGCGCAAGCAGCTGCGGCTGCTGGGTGGTGTTGGTCAGCGTCAGCAGCCAGCGATCGCCGAGCCCTTTTTCGCGCGCCGCGTCGGCCGCAGCCGCTATCTCCTCATCGGTCAGGCCATCCAGTTGATGCCGGTCATCGACCACCAGGCCACCGCTTTTCGCCGCCCCCAGCAGCCGCTGCTGGAACTGACTTTGCAAAGTGGCCGCTTCGGTGTTCAGGGCGCGCAGCACCGCCTTCTGCGCCGGGGCCAGCGTTGCCCCGGCGTGAACAAAGCGTTGCCATGTCAGGGTCAGAAGACGCCGGGATTCGCCGTCAAGCGAGAGCGTCTCGCGCTGCTCGTAGACGCTGTTCACACGCTGGAATAAAGCCTCGTTGAGCCAGATGTCATTCCCCAGCCCGGCGAGCTCGGCGGAAAATTGTTCATCCAGTGATTGCAGATAAGGGTTGGTATGGGCGCTGGCCATGGCGAAAAAGACCCGCGTCACCCGCGCCAGCAGCTGTCCGCTCTGCTCCAGCGCCTCGAGCGTATTGGCGAAACTGGCCGGCTGCGGATTGTCGATAATGGCGCGGATCTCCTCGCGCTGCTGCCGGACGCCCTCATCAAACGCCGGCCGATAGTGACTGTCTTCAATCAGATCAAACCGCGGCGCCTGGTAAGGCAACAGACTGACGCTAAAAAAGGGGTTTTGTTCGGACATCTTTCTCTCCTGTACAGGCTTATCCTGTAAGATTAGGCTTCTCCTTAAGGGGTCGCAATGATTTCCGTTACCGGTCGCCGCCTGTGCGTGCTATGGTATGAAAACACAAAAAGCGTTGAGGAACAGTAAGATGATTATCATGGTCACCGGCGCCACTGCCGGTTTTGGTGAAAGTATTACTCGCCGTTTTGTCGCCAACGGTCATAAAGTGATTGCGACCGGACGTCGCGAAGAGCGCCTGAAGACGCTGAAAGACGAGCTGGGCGATAATCTTTATATCGCGCAACTGGACGTTCGCAACCGCGCCGCTATTGAGACGCTGATTGCCGACCTGCCCGCCGAGTGGCAGGCAATCGATGTGCTGGTGAACAACGCGGGTCTGGCGCTCGGTCTGGAGCCGGCGCACCGCGCCAGCGTGGAAGACTGGGAAGATATGATCGACACCAATAATAAAGGGCTGGTGTACATGACCCGCGCCGTCCTGCCGGGCATGGTGGCGCGCAATCGCGGCCACATCATCAACATCGGCTCCACGGCAGGCTGCTGGCCTTACGCCGGCGGTAACGTCTATGGGGCGACCAAAGCCTTCGTCCGTCAGTTCAGCCTCAATCTTCGCACCGACCTGCACGGCACCGCGGTGCGCGTCACCGACATCGAGCCGGGCCTGGTGGGCGGCACCGAGTTCTCGAACGTCCGCTTTAAAGGCGATGACGCCAAAGCCGGTAAAACCTACGAGAACACCGAAGCCCTGACGCCGGAAGATGTGACCGAGGCGGTCTGGTGGGTGGCCACCCTGCCGAAACACGTCAACATCAACACCCTGGAGATGATGCCGGTGAGCCAGAGCTTTGCCGGACTCAGCGTTCACCGCCAGGGCTAACCGTCAGCCACCCGGCCTGCTGGCCGGGTATGGGCGGAACCGCAAAAAACGCGTAAAATAGTGCGCATAACCCCATAAAAAGTAACCATCAATGGCCGCAGAATCGCAACTGAATCCGACGCAACCCGTCAATCAGCAAATTTACCGCATCCTCCGCCGGGATATCGTTCACTGCCTGATCCCGCCTGGCACGCCGCTGTCGGAGAAAGAAGTCTCCGTGCGTTTTGCGGTATCTCGTCAGCCGGTGCGCGAGGCCTTTATTAAGCTGGCGGAGAATGGACTTATCCAGATCCGTCCCCAGCGCGGCAGCTACGTCAACAAAATTTCCCTATCTCAGGTGCGCAATGGTTGCTTTGTCCGCCAGGCGATTGAATGCGCGGTGGTCCGCCGTGCCGCTGGTATGATTAACGATGAGCAAGTCTATCAGCTGGAGCAGAATCTTCATCAGCAGCGTATTGCCGTCGACCGTCAGCAGTTAAACGACTTTTTCCTGCTTGATGATGAATTTCACCAGAAGTTGTCAGTTATTGCCGATTGTCAGCTGGCCTGGGATACGGTGGAAAACATCAAAGCCGCTATTGACCGCGTGCGCTACATGAGCCTCGACCATGTCTCCTCCCCGGAGATGCTGCTGCGCCAGCATCATGAAATTTTCACCGCGCTGGAAAAACGCGACGCCGAGGCGGTCGAGAAAGCCATGAGTATTCATTTGCATGAAATCAGCGAATCCGTGCTGTTGATCCGCCAGGAGAATCGCGACTGGTTTAGCGAAGAGTAAGGATCAGACGGCTGCGAAATAAGGCAGACGCAGCCGTCGTAATGGAAAGGATTATCTGACCACCAGCACCGGCGTTTTGGCGTAGCGCAAAATGGATTCGGCGTTGGAGCCCAGCAGATGGGTGGAGATCCCCGGTTTGCGGGAGCCAATCACTATCACATCGAACGCTTCGTTGTTACTGATAGCCAGAATTTCATCGCGCACGTTACCAAAGACGACCCGGGTATGGATCCGCGACATCGGTATGTCGAACAGTCGCGCCACCTCGCGCATCTTTTTCTCCGACTCTTCCTGCATATAGGCTTCGAATTTACGAATATCCGCCGTAAACCCGCGTAATAACGAACGGCTGCTGTTCGGCAGAACGTTGAGCAAGGTGATTTCGCCATTTTCCGCCGACGCGAGAAATTCCGCGTGACGCACTGCCTTATCGCTTAAATCCATTTCAAAAACATCAACAGGCAATAAAATCTTTTTATACATGGCCCGCACTCCTTTTCCAGAGAAAGTGATTTTTCAATAACTTAACTATGCCATTTTTGCGGTGAATGACCAGCCTTTATTCGGAAAAATAACAGCTAATTATCTTTAGTAAATCAGGGAAATATAGAGTTATGTAAGGACATTGCGTTCGATCATATTTTTAGTCTGCTAAAAGCGATCGACAGCAAAAAAAGAAATATCAGCGGAACCGTGCGGAAACAGCAGAAGAGCCGGTGTCGACCTCATGACCGACACCGGGAATAAACGATTATTGCGCCTCAGCCCATGCGGCAACGGTGGCTTTGGCCCCCTGACGCTGCAGCGCAACATAGGCGCGGGTCACCGCCGAAACGAACCGCGCTTCCTGCGGCAGCTCACGGCCGAAGATGGCCTCAATGCCCAACAGCGCTTTGACGCGCGCTTCGCCATCGGCGCTGGCGGCTACCGCCTCCTTGATCACCGGCAGCAGCGGATCGCAAATTTCGATCGCCTGACCGGCGTCGTCAACACCGCCGACATAGCGCATCCAGCCCGCCACGCCCAGCGCCAGCAGCGTGAAGTCATGCTGGTGCGCCAGGTGCCAGCGTACCGAGTCCAGCATGCGCTGCGGCAGCTTCTGGCTACCGTCCATGGCAATCTGCCAGGTACGGTGTTTGAGCGCCGGATTGCAGTAGCGGTCAATCAGCAGACTGGCATAGTGTGACAGATCCACCCCCTGCACTTTTAAGGTCGGAGCCTGCTCGTCCAGCATCAGCGCCAGCGCCGCGCGGCGGTAGTTGTCATCCTGCATACAGTCGTTGATATGCTGATAACCGGCCAGATAGCCGAGATAGGCGAGGAACGAATGGCTGCCGTTGAGCATCCTCAGCTTCATCTCTTCGAAAGGCACCACATCGGCGACCAGCTCCGCCCCCGCTTTCTCCCACTGTGGACGTCCGGCGACAAAGTTATCCTCAATCACCCACTGGCGGAAAGGCTCGCAGGCCACGCCAGCCGGGTCGCGCACGCCGGTCAGCTGTTCAATTTTATCGAGGGTTTCCGCCGTCACCGCCGGGACAATACGGTCCACCATGGTCGACGGAAAGGTGACATTCTGTTCTATCCATGCGGCGAGGTCCGCGTCCAGCGCCCGGGCGTAGGCGCAGACGACGTTGCGCATCACATGACCGTTTTCCGGCATGTTATCGCAGGACATCACGGTAAAGGCCGACAGCCCTGCCTCCCGGCGACGCGCTAAGGCCGCCACCACCACGCCCACTGCCGATTTCGGCTGGCGCGGGTTAGCGAGATCGGCGGCGATCAGCGGGTGATCGAGCTGCAGCTCGCCGCTGGCTGGCGAATGGCAATAGCCTTTCTCGGTAATGGTCAGGGAGACAATGGCCACCTGTGGCTCACACATCGCCGAAAGCACGGCCTCGAGACCATCGACCTGGGCGTGCAGCGCCTGCTTCACCACCCCGACCACGCGCGCGGTCCACGCGTCGGCGGACATTTCTGCCACGGTGTACAGCAGATCCTGCTGCCGGAGATCGGCGATCTGCTGCTCGCCGCCAATCAGGTTGACTTCAGTGTAGCCCCAGTCGCTGCCGTGCTCGCTGGCCAGTATATCGGCGTAGACCGCCTGATGGGCGCGGTGGAACGCGCCAAAACCCAGATGGACGATACGGGGGATCAGCGCACGGCGATCGTAGTCCGGCTGTATGGCGTTAGCGGTTAAGAGGGTGTTTTCCATGATGACTCTCGTTGTTATGTGGCTCATCAACCATTCTCTGGGAGAACTCTCGAGGAGAATGCCTTTGTGCCTCAACCATCTCACGCAATTGGTATAACATCTTTGATTTCTGTCAACTACCATACAAGAAGCTTTTGCCGGGTTGTGGCCGCTGGCGAGCGATCACAAAATCTCTGGGATGGCAGGAGAAAATCCGCCGCGAAGCGGTAAGAGAAGATGGAGCATGGCGCAGGCCGCGCCTCCCTGCGGGCCTGTTGCTTCCTGGTCGGTTAATCGATGCGGGTTTTGACGATAAAGAAGTAGCACAGCGCCCCGGCGAAGGTCACCCCGGCGGCGATCACCAGCGCCAGATTGAAAGAATGGGTGGTATCCACGACCCAGCCGGTGACTATCGGCGCGAAGGAGGCAAACACAAAGCTGCCAAAGTTCTGGATCGCCGCCACCGACGCCACTTTATGCTCCGCCACCAGCACCTGTACCAATCCCCAGGCCGAGGTGCCAGCGAAATGGACGCAGAACAGCGCCATGGAGATAAACGCCACCGCCTGGGTCGGCGTGGACGATTGCACCACCAGCAGCGTTCCCAGCGCCGACAGCACCAGACCGGCAACGATCGCCGTTTTGCGGGTTTTCGCCAGGTCGTAGCCTCTGCGCGCCAGGGCGTCGACCACCAGACCATTGACCCACATCCCCACCGCCGCGGCGAGGAACGGGATCGCCGCCACCCAGCCGGTGCGCGCCAGGCTTAACCCCTGCTGAGCCTGCAAATAGCCGGGCAGCCAGGCGATATACAGCCAGCCGGTATAGTTCACCCCGGAGAAGCCGAGGATCATCCCCCAGGTGGTACGCCGTTTAAACAGCGCCAGCCATTCGCTCAGTTTCAGCGCCGGCCGGGCCGCCTCCTCGCTGGCCAGATAGCGTTGCTCCTCCTCCTGGAGGGTAAATTGCCGCCGGTTACGGTATCCCACATACCAGCACAGGCCGACCAGAATACCGGCCAAACCAATCACCACAAACATTGTCCGCCAGCCCCAGGCCAGCTGCATGATGACCAGGGCCGGCGGGGCAATGGCTTGCCCCAGCACCGTCGAGGAGTTAAATATCCCCACCGCCGTGCCGCGCTCTCTTTGCGCATACCAGTCGTTGATCGATTTCACGCCGGCGGGCATAAACGGCGCTTCACCGATCCCGAGGCCAATGCGCAGCAGAATAAAATGCGAGAATGAATTGACCATCCCGGTCAGGGCCTGCATCGCAGACCAGAATATCAGCCCGGCGCCCAGCACAACCCGCGGTCCGAGGCGATCCAGCAAAATGCCCGAGGGCAGTTGCGCGAAGCCATAGGAGAGCGAAAAAGCGGAGAGCAGCACCCCGAACTCGGTGGCGCTCAGACCCAGATCGGCGCGTATCGCCTCCCCGGCGACGCTCAGGGAAGAGCGGTCAAGAAAGTTAACGATCCCGGCGATAAACAGCAGCGTCAGAGTGATCTTCTGCACCCGACGGATGCGCAGCGGCGTCGCGCCCGCCTGTGGGGCAAATGTCTCAATAGCCATCGTGATTCCTTACAGAGTCATAACCCAATATGATGTCTGATAAGTAAGGCAACAGGTCGACTACCATACAAGAATTAGGGTTTAAAAAAGTGGCAGGGATCACACAAGACGGGCTTACGCTCGTCCCCAGCCCGCCACGATGATCAGCATGCCGCACAGGGCGATGGCCGCGCCCGCCCAGTCATAATGGGTTAATTTGACCCCATCAACGACCCGCAGCCAGAGCAATGCCGTACAAACGTAGACGCCACCGTAGGCGGCATATACCCGCCCGCTGGCGGTCGGATGGAGCGTCAGGAGCCAGACGAACAGACCCAGCGCCAGGCCGGCGGGGATCAGCAGCAGCGGCGTGGCCCCGCGCTTTAACCATAGCCACGGCAGATAGCAGCCGACGATTTCACACAGGGCGGTGGCAAAGAACAGCAGCGTTGTTTTGAGCATTAAAAGATTCGTAAAAGAGACAAAGCGTTGAACTATTCTACGCGATAATAGCCCTTTCCCTACGCTGTTTCGTCGGCTATGCCCGGCAAAAGAGCTGTAGTAAACTTAACCTGAGGGTTAACCCATCACTTAAAGGAAATCGTGATGAACATGACACTGAACAAACGCTGGTGCCTGACCGCCATTCTGGCGTTAAGCGCCGTCGTCTATACCTCCAGCTCGTTCGCGGCCACCGACCGGCTGGTGATTGAGTCCGGCGACAGCGCGCAAAGCCGTCAGCAGGCGTCGATGGAAAAAGAGCAATGGAACGACACCCGCAGCCTGCGCCAGAAGGTGAACAAACGGGCGGAAAAAGAGTGGGACAAAACCGATGTCGCCTTTGACGCGCAGGATAACTGCCAGAAGAGCGCCAACGTCAATGCCTACTGGGAACCAAACACCCTGCGCTGCCTTGACCGCCGCACCGGCCGGGCGATCAATCCCTGAGCACGCTGGCGCCTGCGGGCGCCGCCTTTCAGTCCCCTCTTTTCCGCTTTGACCACAGGAATTCCCATGACCGACGCGCTACACGTCAGACTCCGCCCCCTTGAGCGCGAAGATTTGCGCTTTGTTCACCAGCTCGACAACAACGCCAGCGTGATGCGCTACTGGTTTGAAGAGCCCTATGAAGCCTTCGTTGAGCTTTCCGATCTGTACGACAAGCATATTCACGATCAAAGCGAGCGTCGCTTTGTGATCGAATGCAATGGCGATAAGGCCGGACTGGTGGAGCTGGTGGAAATCAACCATGTGCACCGCCGGGCCGAATTTCAGATCATCATCTCACCCGACTTCCAGGGAAAAGGCCTCGCCACCCGCGCCGCGCGGCTGGCGATGGACTATGGCTTTACCGTGCTCAATCTGTATAAGCTGTATCTGATTGTGGATAAAGAGAATGAAAAAGCGATCCATATTTACCGCAAGCTCGGCTTTATGGTCGAGGGTGAACTGATCCATGAGTTTTTCATTAACGGCGAGTACCGCAACACCATCCGCATGTGTCTGTTTCAGCATCAGTATCTGGCGGAACACAAAACGCCGGGCCCGTCTCTGCTGAAGCCGACGGCTCAGTAATAATCAATGCGGTTTTTAATCGTGTAGTGGCGGGTCAGCGGCGGCTGGACGCTTTCATCGATCACCTGCAGCTCACAGCTCAGCGGATTGTCATGGCGATCGTAGTCGCAGGTCTGGCGCACCGTGCCCAGCGTGCGGTCGTTGAAGGTGCTGATGGCGGTATAGTCCATTTTCTTGCGCGGATCCTTCGACGGCGTGGAGGCGACGGTAAATCGCTCCTCTTTGGCGGTGGTGGTTTTCCCCAGCGGATAGCCATCGCTGTCGTAACGGTAGGTGGCGGTAGTCTCTTTGCCGCGGGCGCTGATAATAAAGCCGTTATCATCCGTTTCCCAGCTCACGCCGGTGGCGGGCATCTCCGCCAGCTGACATTTCCCCTGCAGACGCAGCCGCTTTTCATGGGTGCGGCCATCGACGTAATAGTTGGCGTCCAGCAGCAGCGTGGCGCCGGTGTTATTCTCCACATCCTCCAGCGTCAGCAGATCGAAACATCCCTCTTTTGACAGCTGCGCGCTCACCTTCTTGACCACCACATCGTGTTCGTCCAGTAACGTCTGGCTAAAATCCTTCACCGGACCGCGCAGCGGATCGAACTCAAACTCATTGGAAAAACTCGCCATCTCCGGGGTGAAGGCTTCCGGGGCGCTTTCGCGGTCGCACGCCGTCAGCAGCAGCGCGGTCGGGATTAGCCAATACAGTCTTTTCACAGATGATTCCTTTTGTGTACATCCAATCATATTAGCAAATACAATTGTTTACACCAGTTCTGCTATGCTTAAATCTGGATACCATCGATAAGGAGCGTAAGATGAAACTATCCCTCTGGACAGGCGCCGCGCTGCTGCTGTGCTCCACGACCCTGCTGGCGGCCCCCGACTCCTGTGAACGGGTCAAAAATGATATTCAACAGAAGATCATTAACAATGGCGTACCGGAAACGGCCTTCAGTCTGGCCATCGTGCCAAACGACCAGGCGGACCAGCCCGGCGCTCAGGTGGTGGGTCATTGCGCCAACGACACCTTCAAAATCACCTACACCCGTAACAGCGACAGTCCCGCCGAAAACGACGCTCAGTAAACCCGCCTCGCTTTCAAACGAAAGATCTTATCCCTGTATTGACCAGGGATAAGATCTGCCGGCTACCCATAACGTATTATCGCTCACCCCGGCGTCTGTTAATGACGCGGCGGCCCTTCTCCGCCCAGCATAACTATCATGGAGTGAGCAATGTCGAATCAGGAATCTTCCGGCGGCGTCACCCGACGCGCGCTACTTAAATCCACAGCCCTCGGTTCTCTGGCGCTGGCCGCCGGCGGGCTTCCCCTGCCCTTTACGCTGCGCAGCGCCGCGGCGGCGGTCCAGCAGGCTGCCGGCGACAACACCCGGATTGTCTGGGGCGCCTGTTCGGTCAACTGTGGCAGCCGCTGCGCCCTGCGGCTGCACGTGCGTGATGATGAAGTGGTCTACGTGGAAACGGATAACACCGGCGACGACCGCTACGGCGATCATCAGGTCCGCGCCTGCCTGCGCGGGCGTTCGATTCGCCGGCGCATCAACCACCCGGATCGCCTTAACTATCCTATGAAGCGCGTCGGCAAACGCGGAGAAGGCAAATTTGAGCGTATCAGCTGGCAGGAAGCGCTGGATACCCTTGCTGACCGTCTGAAACGCGTCGTCGCGCAATATGGCAACGAAGCCGTGTACATTAACTACTCATCAGGAATCGTCGGCGGGAACATGACCCGCTCCTCGCCTTCCGCTTCGCCGGTGGCGCGGCTGATGAACTGCTACGGCGGCTCGCTTAACCAGTACGGTACCTACAGCACCGCGCAGATCGCCTGCGCCATGCCCTACACCTACGGCAGTAACGACGGCAACAGCACCTCGGATATTGAAAACAGTAAGCTGGTGGTGATGTTCGGCAACAACCCGGCGGAAACCCGCATGAGCGGCGGCGGCATTACCTGGTATCTGGAACAGGCCCGCGAGCGCTCCAACGCGCGGATGATCGTTATCGATCCGCGCTACACCGATACCGCCGCCGGTCGCGAAGATGAGTGGATCCCCATTCGCCCCGGCACAGACGCCGCGCTGGTCGCCGGTATCGCCTGGGTGTTGATTAACGAAAATCTGGTGGATCAGCCGTTCCTTGATAAATACTGCGTCGGCTACGATGAGAAGACGCTGCCGGCCGGGGCGCCAGCAAATGGCCACTATAAAGCCTATATCCTCGGCGAGGGCGACGACGGCGTCGCCAAAACGCCGCAGTGGGCTTCGCGTATCACCGGCATCCCCGCCGATCGCATCATTAAGCTGGCGCGCGACATCGGCATGAGCAAACCGGCCTACATCTGCCAGGGCTGGGGGCCGCAGCGCCAGGCCAACGGCGAGCTCTCCGCCCGGGCGATCGCCATGCTGCCGATCTTAACCGGCAACGTCGGCATCAACGGCGGCAACAGCGGCGCCCGCGAATCGACCTACACCATCACCATCGAGCGTCTGCCGGTGCTGGAAAACCCGGTGAAAACCGCCATCTCCTGCTTCACCTGGACCGACGCCATCGCTCGAGGCCCGGAGATGACCGCCACCCGCGACGGCGTGCGCGGCAAAGAGAAGCTGGATGTGCCGATCAAGTTCCTGTGGAACTACGCGGGCAATACCCTCATCAACCAGCACTCCGACATCAATAAGACCCACGAGATCCTGCAGGACGAAAGCAAGTGCGAAACCATCGTGGTCATCGACAACTTTATGACCTCGTCGGCGAAATACGCCGACCTGCTGCTGCCCGACCTGATGACCGTTGAGCAGGAAGATATTATTCCCAACGATTACGCCGGCAATATGGGCTATCTGATTTTCATCCAGCCCGCCACCTCGGCGAAATTTGAACGCAAACCGATTTACTGGATCTTAAGCGAAGTGGCGAAACGGCTCGGCGACGATGTCTACCAGCGTTTTACCGAGGGACGCACTCAGGCGCAGTGGCTGCAGCATCTGTACGCCAAAATGGTGGCGAAAGATCCGGCGCTGCCGGCCTACGATGAGCTGAAGCGAATGGGCATCTACAAACGCAAGGACCCGAACGGGCACTTCGTCGGCTATCGCGACTTCCGCCGCGATCCTGAAGCGCATCCGCTCAAAACCCCGTCCGGCAAAATTGAGATCTACTCCAGCCGGCTCGCCGAGATTGCCGCCCGCTGGCAGCTGGAGAAAGACGAAGTCATCAGCCCGCTGCCGGTCTATGCCTCCACATTTGAAGGCTGGGACGATCCGCTGCGCAGCCAGTATCCGCTGCAGCTGTTTGGATTTCACTATAAGGCGCGCACCCATTCCAGCTACGGCAACGTGGACGTGCTGCAGGCCGCCTGCCGTCAGGAAGTGTGGATCAACCCGCTGGACGCGGAAAAACGCGGGATTAAAAACGGCGATCTGGTGCGGGTGTTCAACCAGCGCGGCGAAGTCCGGCTGCCGGCGAAAGTGACGCCACGCATCATGCCGGGCGTGTCGGCGATGGGCCAGGGCGCGTGGCACGACGCCAATATGGCCGGGGACCGGGTTGACCATGGCGCCTGCATGAATACCCTGACCACCCATCGCCCGTCGCCGCTGGCGAAAGGGAATCCGCAGCATACCAACCTGGTCGACATCGAGAAGGTTTAAGGAGTAAACCATGAGCACGCAATATGGATTCTTTATCGACTCCGCTCGCTGTACCGGGTGCAAAACCTGCGAGCTGGCCTGTAAGGACTATAAGAACCTGACTCCGGAAGTCAGCTTCCGTCGCATCTATGAGTACGCCGGCGGCGACTGGCAGGAGGACAACGGCGTCTGGCAGCAGAACGTGTTCGCCTATTACCTCTCCATCGCCTGTAACCACTGCGCCGATCCGGCCTGCACCAAGGTCTGCCCGAGCGGAGCGATGCACAAGCGCGAAGACGGTTTTGTGGTGGTGGATGAAGAGGTGTGCATCGGCTGCCGCTACTGTCATATGGCCTGCCCGTACGGCGCGCCGCAATACAACGCCGACAAAGGCCATATGACCAAGTGCGACGGCTGTTATCAGCGCGTCGCCGAGGGGAAAAAGCCGATCTGCGTCGAGTCCTGCCCGCTGCGGGCGCTCGATTTCGGTCCCATTGCCGAACTGCGCGCTAAGCACGGCCAGCTGGCGGCGGTGGCCCCGCTGCCCTCCGCGCACTTCACTCAGCCGAGCATCGCGATCAAACCTAACCGCAACGCCCGGCCGTGTGGCGATACCACCGGTTATCTGGCAAATCCGAAGGAGGTGTGAGATGGGAAGCGGATGGCAGGAATGGCCGCTGGTGCTGTTTACGGTACTGGGGCAATGCGTGGTCGGCGCGACCCTCATCAGCGGTCTGGTCTGGCTGGCGCTGGCTGACCAGCGCGAAGCGCGGCAGCGGCTGGTGCGCAGCATGTTTTTTATCTGGCTGCTGATGGGGATCGGTTTTCTCGCCTCAGTGATGCATCTCGGTTCGCCGCTGCGGGCGTTTAATTCGCTGAACCGCGTCGGCGCCTCGGCGCTGAGCAACGAAATCGCCAGCGGCGCCTTGTTTTTCGTCGTGGGCGGATTCTGGTGGCTGCTGGCCGTGCTGGAAAAAATGCCGGCGGCGCTGGGGAAAGTCTGGCTGGCGATCGCCCTGCTGTTGGGGCTGGTGTTTGTGCTGGCGATGACCCGGGTTTATCAAATCGATACCGTGCCGACATGGTACACTGGCTACACCACCAGCGCCTTCTTCCTGACGGTACTCCTCAGCGGGCCGCTGTTCGCCGCCCTGCTGCTGCGAATGGCGAAAGTCGACGTTAACGTCTGGTTTATAGCCGGGCTGAGCGTGGCCGCGCTGGTCATCAGCGCCGCGATTATCGTGATGCAAAGCGCCGGGCTCGGCGCCATTCACAGCGCTGTTCAGCAGGCGGCCACCCTGCTGCCGGATTACGGCAGACTGCAGGCCTTACGTCTGATCCTGCTGGCGCTGGGACTTGGCTGCTGGCTGTGTCCGCTGATCCGCCGTCAGCCGCCGCGCGCTGCGGGGCTGTTGGCCGGTCTGTTGCTGGTCCTGATCGCGGAATGTATTGGCCGCGGCCTGTTTTATGGGCTCCATATGACCGTCGGTATGGCGGTTGCCCGTTAATGAGACGGCGCCGGCGCGCGCCGCAGAAAGGAATAAGTGATGATGCCGTTCCCTCACCGCGACGCTGTCGCCTTAAGCGCCCGTACCCTGGGCGCGTTGTTCTCTTATGCGCCGAATAGCCCGCAAATCGCGCCGCTGGTGGCCGCCTTCCAGGACGGCAGCTGGCAGCAACAGTGGCCCTTCCCGGTTGCCGCCCCGCTGGCATCGGGGTTTGCCGCGTCGGTTGAAGAGTCGTTGCCGGAAGCCTGGCAGCGCCTGTTTATCGGACCGTGGGCCCTGCCGGCGCCGCCATGGGGATCCGTCTGGCTGGATAAAGAGTCGGTGCTGTTCGGCGAATCCACACTGGCCCTGCGCGAATGGATGCGCGCGAACGGCATCGCACTGGACGCCGAACGCAACGAGCCGGAAGACCATTTCGGCACCCTGCTGCTGCTGGCGGCGTGGCTGTGCGAAACGGAACAGGAGGCGTTGTTTGCCCAGCTGCTGGCCTGGCATCTGCTGCCGTGGTCCGGGCGCTTCCTGAGCGTCTTTGTCGAACATGCCGCCCACCCCTTCTACCAGGCGCTGGGCCAGCTGGCGCAAGCGACCCTGGCGCAGTGGCAGGCAGGTCTGCCCCTCGCGGTGGCGGAAAAGCCGCTCTATCGCTAATCCCTTTGCCGCGCCGGGAGTCGGCGCGGTTTCCTTGCTGGCTCCCCTCTCCGTAACCCGCACTTATCGCTTTTGCATATAAGTTTATTCCCTATCACAATAAGTCCATGTTTTCCCAATCTCGCTGTGACCGATGCACCGTCTTCATCCCTATCCAGATGTGCAGGTGATGTTTCGTCGCCTGCTGATCGCCACGCTGATTGGCCTTCTCGCCGCCCTGGCGGTGGCCCTGTTTCGCCATGCCATGGTGGTGCTGGAAACGCTGTTTCTCGGTAACGACAGCGGGAGCCTGGTCAACGCCGCGCAGTCGCTGCCGGCGTGGCGACGGCTGATTACCCCGGCGCTGGGGGGACTGGCGGCAGGGGCACTTCTCTGGCTGTGGCAACGACGCCGCGTTGCCCGCCCGCACGCCGCCACCGATTATATGGAAGCCCTGGAGACCGGAGACGGTTGCTTCGATACTCCGGCAAGCCTGGTGAAGTCGCTGGCCTCGCTGCTGGTGGTGGTCACCGGCAGCGCGATTGGCCGGGAAGGCGCCATGATCCTGCTGGCCGCGCTGGCGGCCTCGCTGTTCGCCCGCCGCTTCACGCCGCAGGCCGAATGGAAACTGTGGGTCGCCTGCGGCGCCGCCGCCGGGATGGCCAGCGCCTATCATGCTCCACTGGCCGGCAGCCTGTTTATCGCTGAAATTCTGTTTGGCACGCTGATGCTGGCCTCGCTTGGGCCGGTAGTGATCTCGGCAGTGATCGCCCTGCTGCTGACCCAGTTTCTCAACGGCGGCGCCGCGCCGTTGTACCATGTCGTCCTGCAGCAGGATCTCAGCGCGCTGCACTATGGCCTGATGCTCGCCACCGGACTGCTGGCCGGACTGTGCGGGCCGCTGTTTATCTGGCTGATGGAATACAGCCACCGCGGGTTCGTCAGGCTGAAACTGGCGCCGCCGTGGCAGCTGGCGCTGGGCGGTCTGATCGTCGGCGGCTTATCGCTCATCACGCCGGCGGTGTGGGGCAACGGCTACAGCGTGGTGCAAAGCTATCTGCTGCTGCCGCCGCCCGGCGCGCTGCTGGTGGCGGTATTCCTGTGCAAACTGCTGGCAGTGCTGGCCAGCAGTGGCTCCGGCGCGCCGGGCGGGGTGTTTACCCCCACGCTGTTTGTCGGCCTGGCGATGGGCATGCTATTGGCCCGCTTCAGCGGGCTGTGGCTACCGGGGGGGCAGGAGATGGCTATGATGATGGGACTGACCGGCATGGCGGCGTTTCTTGCCGCCACTACCCATGCGCCAATCATGTCGACTCTGATGATTTGTGAGATGACCGGGCAGTATGTGCTGCTGCCCGGCCTGCTGATCACCTGCGTGGTGGCGTCGGTGCTGTCGCGGACGTTACGCCGGGATTCGATCTATCGCCATCACGTTGCCGAGCATGTCTAAGTCGACGTAGCGGCTTAGCTCACGCTGTTCGGCGCGCGGCAGATACGGTAGCTCGCCAATGAGCGGCGCCGGCAGCTTTTTGCTGAGCACATCGATGATTTCGGCGTAGTGCGCCAGACCGGGGTTGATGCGGTTGGCCACCCAGCCGATCAGCGGCAGCCCGTCATTGGCGATCGCCTGGGCCGTCAGCAGCGCATGGTTGATGCACCCTTCCTGGATCCCCACCACCATCAGCACCGGGAGCTGCTCCTGTACCACCCATTCGGAGAGCGGTCGCAGGTCGTTCATCAGGCTGCGCCAGCCGCCGGTGCCTTCAACCACCACGTGTTCAACTTGCCCGGCCAGCCGCTGCAAACCATCCGACAGCAAACCGTAGTTGATCGGGCAGCTGTGCGCCACGCTGCTTTCGTCTTCGCTTAAGGCGATGGGATTGACAGCCTCATAGGGTAACGCCAGCGTGGAGACGCTCTGCAGCACCAGCGCGTCTTTATTACGCAAACCGTCCGGCGTCTCTTTGCTGCCCTTCGCCACAGGCTTGTACCCGGCCACGCTTTTGCCTCTGGCAGCAAGTGCCTGCAACAGCGCACGGGAAACCACTGTCTTCCCGACAGAGGTGTCTGTACCTGTAATAAAGAAACGCTTAAACATCACTAACCCCACAGTTTTGTCGATGAAATATACGGGAGAGAAATAATCAACAGTGGGCAAAGTCTACGTGAAGCCGCTGGGGGTCAGCTTGAGATAGCGCAATTTTTGGTGTGACTATGAAAAAATGTTAACCCTGTAACAGTCGTATGAGTAAGGATCCGTTATAGAGCGCATCCTTGACCAGCGCCGCGCCAGCCATCGTTCCGCGGTTGGAGAACTGGGTGCTTTCAACTGCGATATGCTGGCTGTAGGCCGGGAGTGATTGTTGCCGAATGCAGCTGGAAATTGCCGGAAAAAGAATGTCTGCCGCCAGGTTAAACGGCGAGCCGATCAGGATTTTCTGCGGGTTAAACAGATTGACCATGATCGCCAGAATGCGACCGACGTGATGACCGACGCCGCTGATAATGTCCCGGGCCAGCAGGTCGCCCTGCAGCGCCGCCTGGCACAGCCACTCCACGCTCAGCGGACGCTGATGCAGCAGCGAGCTCATCGACTGCGCCATCCGCATCTGCGCCAGCTCCAGCACGCTCTCCACGCTGGCGATCGTTTCCAGACAGCCATGGTTGCCGCAGTAGCAGCGTTTGCCATAGGGGTCGACCTGGGTATGACCG
Source organism: Klebsiella sp. V115_8 (assembly GCF_029967715.1). Taxonomy (NCBI): domain Bacteria; kingdom Pseudomonadati; phylum Pseudomonadota; class Gammaproteobacteria; order Enterobacterales; family Enterobacteriaceae; genus Klebsiella; species Klebsiella sp. V115_8. The sequence continues at coordinate 123,490 of NZ_JASCAR010000044.1, read as the reverse complement.
ATCTCCACGAGGCTGCTGCTGCCGGCGTGCAGCAGACGTCCGTCGGTGATAACCCCGGCGCCGACGTTATGATCGATCACCACCTGGATGACGTCCCGGGCGCCGCGCGAGGCGCCAAACAGCGATTCCGCCATGGTCCAGGCGCTAATGTCATGCTGAATATAGACCGGCACCCCGGTATGGTTGGCCAGCGTTTCGCCCAACGGGACGTCTTTGACCTCTTCATAAAACGGCATGCGATGAATAATGCCGTTTTCGGTATCAATGATACCCGGCATCGTTATGGCGATGGAGGTGAGGCGTTCCAGCTTCTTCTGGTGGCGAATAAAGAAGCGATCGATATGGTCGATAATCCGCGTCAGAAACGGCGTGCTGTCGGTAAGCGCCAGCTCCAGCTGCTCCTCCACCACCAGCTGGCTGCTTAAATCGCGCAGCGAAAGGTGGATCTCGCCGCGGCTGATGCGCACCGCCAGATAGTGCCAGGCCTCGGTTTCCACCATCAGACCCACCGCCGGGCGCCCGCGGCTGCCGGGCTCCTGAATCTCGGTCTCCTGCACCAGATGCGCTTCCAGCATCTCGCGGACAATTTTGGTGATGCTGGCGGGCGCCAGTTGCGCAAATCGGGAGAGGTCGATACGCGATACCGGGCCGAGCTGATCAATCAGGCGATAGACGGCGCCCGCATTGGTCTGCTTAATTTGATCGATATGGCCTGGTTGACTATCCGCTACCACCATTGACTCCCTTTATTTTCGCGCTTCGAAATAAACTTTCGGCTATGGTGAAGCACTTCGATGGTGAACGTCAAATTTTTGCTTAGCCTTGTGATTTACCGCACATTTCCAGCCCCTTTTTGCCTCAATTGCGCTCGTTTTTCCAGGCCAGCAGCGTGTCACGAAAGCGTTTTGCCAGCGCCCCCTGCTCATGGTGTTTCGACCACACCAGCCACATCTCCGACACCGCATCCTGTTCGTCAATTGGCAGCCAGCGCATTTCGCTGAGCTGCACGCGCTGAAAGGAGGCCGGCAGGATCGACACCCCCAGCCCGGCGGCCACCAGGCCAATAATGGTCATCGCCTCCCCCACCTCCTGGGCAATCACCGGCGTATGACCGTAGCGGCGCAGCAGGCCAAGGATATCGTCATACAGGCCGGTACCGACGTGCGGGTCGAAAAAGACGAACGGCTCCCGCGCCAGCGCCGCCAGGCTGACCGAGGGCTGGCGGGCCAGCGGATGGTCCGCCGGGACCATCGCCAGCAGCGGCTCGCGCAGCACTCGCTGCCACGCCAGGGTGTCCGGCAGTTGGGTATTGCGCAACAGGCCGAGGTCGAGGGCTCCCTCGCTCAGCGGGACAATCTGTTCGCGGGTATTGGTCTCGCGGGTGAGAATATGCACATCCGGGTAGCGCTGACGAAACAGGGACAGCGTATCGGATACCGCCTTGATAAAAGGGGCCGAGGAGGTAAAGCCGATACGCAGTTCGCCCGTTTCCCCATGGTGCAGACGGGCGGCGCGGGCGGCCGCGTCCTCCACCTGGGCGAGAATTTGTCGGCTGTCGGCGAGAAACTGTTTCCCCGCCGCCGTCAGGCTGACGCTGCGGTTGGTGCGGGCGAACAGGCGGGCGCCGGTCTGCTGCTCGAGGATCTGAATTTGCTGGCTTAACGGCGGTTGAGAGATGTTCAGTCGCGCCGCGGCGCGGCCAAAATGCAGCTCCTCGGCGACGGCGACAAAGTAGCGCAAATGACGCAACTCGATATTCATATTTAAAACGTCTTATTTGAGATTATTAATATATTAGACAGAATATTTACATTTTCATACCCTAAAAATGTGAGCTGAATGGTCACAACACTCTGTTGGTAAGCAGCAACTTCTACCCAAGGAATTCTCTGTGAGTCGTACAACAACCGTTGACACCGTGCCGGCGGGCGAGGTCAGCGTCGCTGGTGCATCCCGCCCGGATCCGTTTATTAAGCGCGGCACCCCGCAGTTTATGCGCGTCACGCTCGCGCTGTTCTCCGCCGGTCTGGCCACCTTCGCCCTGCTCTACTGCGTGCAGCCGATCCTGCCGGTGCTGTCGAACGAGTTCGGCGTATCGCCGGCCAGCAGCAGTATTTCTCTCTCCATTTCCACGGCGATGCTGGCGGTGGGCCTGCTGTTTACCGGCCCGCTGTCGGACGCCATAGGCCGCAAGCCGGTGATGGTCACCGCGCTGCTGCTGGCCGCCTGCTGCTCGCTGTTGTCGACCATGATGACCAGCTGGCACGGCATCCTGATTATGCGCGCCCTGATTGGCCTGTCGCTGAGCGGCGTGGCGGCGGTCGGTATGACCTACCTGAGCGAGGAGATCCACCCCAGCTTTGTGGCCTTCTCTATGGGACTCTATATCAGCGGCAACTCCATCGGCGGCATGAGCGGCCGCTTGCTCACCGGGGTCTTTACCGATTTTTTCGGCTGGCGCGTGGCGCTGGCGGTGATCAGCGGCTTCGCCCTGGCCGCGGCGATTATGTTCTGGCGAATCCTGCCCGAGTCGCGCCATTTCCGCCCGACCTCGCTGCGGCCAAAAACGCTGCTGATTAATTTCCGCCTGCACTGGCGCGATCGCGGCCTGCCGCTGCTATTCGTCGAGGGTTTCCTGCTGATGGGGGCCTTTGTCACCCTGTTTAACTACATTGGCTACCGTCTGATGATGTCGCCGTGGTCGTTAAGCCAGGCGGTGGTGGGTCTGCTGTCGGTGGCGTATCTCACCGGGACCTGGAGCTCGCCGAAAGCGGGCGCCATGACCGTACGCTATGGCCGCGGTCCGGTGATGCTCGGCTTTACCGGCGTGATGCTCTGCGGCCTGCTGATGACGCTCTTTTCTTCCCTGTGGCTTATTTTCCTCGGCATGCTGCTGTTCTCCGCCGGCTTCTTCGCCGCGCATTCCGTCGCCAGCAGCTGGATTGGCCCGCGCGCGCGCCGCGCGCGCGGTCAGGCGTCATCGCTGTATCTGTTCAGCTATTATCTTGGCTCAAGCCTGGCGGGGACATTAGGCGGGGTGTTCTGGCATCGCTACGGCTGGAACGGCGTCGGTGGATTTATCGCGCTGCTGCTCCTTGCCGCGCTGTTGACCGGCACTTGCCTGTATCGGCGACTCAAATAATCGCGCGTGACGTGGCCTGCGGGCCACGTTTCACCACATGCCCATGATAGATGACAAGCCCATCAGCTCTCTGACGGCATCAACGGACAGTAAGGCAATAAACAGCCAGGTGAACGGATTCATAAACCACCCCCGAACCTCCAGACTTGCGTTATCGATCACAGTTTAGTCACGATGCGTTACCGATTTCTGCAATACTGCTCACAGAGCCACGCTTTTTTTCCTGCTATCACGCGGCAAATGCTTTACCCCGCCCTCTGCGCGCCACGCTCGACCCGCCAGGCGTATCAGGATAGTGTAGAGGCATACCGATAATCTGTTCATTCACCTGTCACGGACCGAACGCTACTATGACTGAAAATACGCCTTATCAGCAGCTTACCCGCACCTTTCAGCGCCTGTCGCGCTTTTCGCATCTCTCCGCCATCGCCGGCTGGGATATGTTCGCCATGATGCCTCCGGGCGGTAGCGCCGCCCGCGGCGAAGCGCTGGCGGAACTCGGCGTGCTACAGCATCAGATCCTGACCGATAAAAAAGTGGGCCAATGGCTGCAGGCGGCCCGCCAGCAGGATCTCAACGACCTCGAACAGGCCAACCTGCGGGAAATGCAGCGCCAGTACGATCAGGCGGCGCTGCTGCCGGAGAGCCTGGTGGAGGCCAAATCGCTGGCCGGTAGCCGTTGCGAACATGCCTGGCGCAGTCAGCGGCCGGCTAATGACTGGGCTGGCTTTGCCGATAATTTGCGCGAGGTGGTCAGGCTGAGCCGCGAGGAAGCGCAGATCCGCGCCGACGCCCGGGGCGGCTCACGCTATGACGCGCTGCTGGATATTTTCGAACCGGATATGACCAGCGCCCGGCTGGACAGCCTGTTTGCCGATCTCAAGTCCTGGCTGCCTTCCCTGCTGCGACAAGCGGTCGATAAGCAGGCGACGCGAACCTTGATCGCCCCGCAGGGGCCGTTCCCGATCCCTGAGCAGCGCGAACTGGGTCTGCAGGCGATGCGCATCCTCGGCTTTGACTTTGACGGCGGGCGTCTGGACATCAGCGCCCACCCGTTTTGCGGCGGCGTCCCTCAGGATGTGCGCATCACCACCCGCTACAACGAAAACGACCTGCTCAGCGCTCTGTTCGGCGTGATCCACGAGACCGGCCACGCCCGCTATGAGCAGAATCTGCCTCGCCCGTGGGTCGACCAGCCGGTAGGACTGGCCCGCTCTACTGCTATCCATGAGTCGCAGAGCCTGTTCTTCGAAATGCAGCTGGGACGCAGCGAGCGCTTCCTGAAACGCCTGCTGCCGGCGGTGCGCGAACGCTTTGGCGATCGGCCGGCCTTTAGCGAGGAGAATTTCATCGCCTGGAACCAGCGGGTGAAACCAGGCTTTATTCGCGTTGATGCCGATGAGGTCAGCTATCCGGCGCATGTGATCCTGCGCTATGAAATTGAACGCGCGCTGATCGACGGCGAGATAGAGGTGGAAGATATTCCGTCGCTGTGGGATGAGAAAATGCAGCACTGGCTGGGACTGTCGACCACCGGCAACTACCGGGACGGCTGTATGCAGGATATTCACTGGACCGACGGCGGCTTCGGCTACTTCCCTTCCTACACGCTGGGGGCGATGTATGCCGCGCAGCTGATGGCCGCCGCCCGTCGCGCGCTGCCGACGTTAGACCGCGATATCGCGGAAGGGGATTTCAGCGCCCTGTTTGACTGGCTGCGGCAGAATATCTGGCAGCATGGCAGCCGCTTCACCACCTCGCAGCTGATCCAGCAGGCCACCGGCGAGGATCTTAACAGCCGCTACTTCCGCGACCACCTTACCGCCCGCTATCTGTGATCGTCCGCGCCGGGCTGCCCGGCGCGTCCTTCCACTCCCCGCCTTGTACATTCGGTTACACGCCGATACCAAACACTCACGGAAAGCCCGAAAAGACAAGCATATAGTGATTTCACCGGCCCCGCAGTGGGGTTGAAATTAAGAAAACTTTTCGAGGATATCAGAATGAAAAAAGTATTAGCTCTGGTCGTTGCCGCTGCTATGGGTCTCTCTTCCGCCGCTTTCGCTGCTGACGCAGTAAGCACCACTCAGGCGCCAGCTGCTACCCACAGCACTGCTGCCAAAACCACCCATCACAAAAAACACCATAAAGCCGCGGCCAAACCAGCTGCAGAGCAGAAAGCTCAGGCTGCCAAAAAACACAAGAAAGCAGAAGCTAAACCAGCCGCTGCCCAGAAAGCCCAGGCCGCTAAAAAACACAAGAAAGCAGAAGCCAAACCCGCCGTTCCGCAGAAAGCCCAGGCCGCGAAAAAGCACCACAAAGCTGCCGCTAAACCGGTAGCCCAGAAAGCTCAGGCAGCGAAAAAACACCACAAAACCACCAAACACCAGGCCGCTAAACCTGCTGCACAGCCGGCAGCCTAAATCCTCCCGGTGAACCAACCTTCTTAAATAATCGGCGCTGCTTCAGCGCCGTTTTTTCTGGAGAGCACTATGCTGCGGCGTTATCGTTTTGAGCTCATCCTGATCCTGTTAATCATTTGCGCAGTGGTTGCGACCCGCTTTTTCCTCTATTAATCATTTCGCCTTTCTCTCCCGTTTTGCCGCCTGGCTCAGACTTCCCGGAAGGTGAAGGTCGCGCGAATATTGTTGCCCACCCTTATCACTCTCTTTACCCTGCCGCTGCCAGCGGCGCAAATCATGCCCGGCGCCCGAAGACGCCAGACACGTTAGCAATAAACCATCGCGCGCCTGGCCCCCACGCGGCGGCCAGACTCATCACAACGCACGTACCGCTTCCATCACCAGATAGCCGGTTGCGCCCCAGATGGCCACCGAGACCAGGGAAACATAGACCAGTGCGCGAATACCTTTTTTAGACATATACCCTCCGAACGCCGGGGAAATAGAATTCAGGCTATCATCGCCGGTATTACCTCTCTATTTACTCAACGGCCGGGTGACGGTAACAACGTTTTCGGTGAGAAAATGTTTCGCATTGAAAATAATTACGTGAGGCGTAAAGAAGTGCGAATTCTGGTGAAGTTCTGGCGGGTAAAAGTATTATTTTTGCGCATTATGCTGCCAAACCAGGAATAACCTCAAAGAGGTATTGCTGCATTATTCGCCAATTTCAGTACGTTCTGATACACGAATGTGCTTGCGCCAGACCGTGCTTTCTGCGGAAATAGCAGCAGAAGGTTAATGGTATTAACCGATTGAAATCAGAAGGTTTTACCCGCGCCAGGGCCCGCCGCGCGCAGATGAGACATGCCGTTTGGCCTGATTAGAATTATTGTTTACTTTCAAAAACTTAAATCTCCTGCTACTGTCAATAGACATCATAGCCTCCCCCAGAGAGTGATATGCGTAGAGACGTTCTGTTATTACTGTGTTCATTTTATCTGTTACCTCTGGGCGCACATGCCGAAGATAGCGGACTGAGCGCCAAAGATATTAAGACGTTGTTTTTCGGCCACGATGAGCGTAAAGCGGTGAGCCGCCCGGAGGAGAGTCCGTGGGACGCGATTGGCCAGCTGGAGACCGCCAGCGGCAATCTGTGCACGGCGACGCTCATCTCCCCCAATCTGGCGCTGACCGCAGGCCACTGCCTGTTAACGCCCCCGCGCGGCAAGCCGGACAAAGCGGTCGCTCTGCGCTTTATTTCCCGCAAGGGTAACTGGGTGTATGAGATCCACGGCATTGACGGACGCGTGGATCCCGGATTAGGCAAGCGTCTGAAAGCCGACGGTGACGGCTGGATCGTTCCCTCCGCCGCGGCGCCCTCGGATTTTGGCCTGATCGTGCTGCGCTATGCTCCCTCGGGCATCACGCCGATCCCGCTCTTCCCCGGCAGTAAGGCCGATTTAACCGCCGCGCTGAAGGCGGCGGACCGGAAAGTGACCCAGTCAGGTTATCCTGAAGATCATCTGGACAATCTTTACAGCCATCAGGATTGCATCGTCACCGGCTGGGCGCAAAACAGCGTCCTGTCGCACCAGTGTGACACCCTGCCCGGCGACAGCGGCTCGCCGCTGCTGCTGAAAACCGCGGACGGCTGGCAAGTGATCGCCGTGCAAAGTTCGGCTCCCGGCCCGCAGGATCGCTGGCGGGCGGACAACCGCGCCATCGCGGTGACCGGCTTTCGCGATAAGCTGGAGGCGCTGGCCGGAGAGTAATTACCCCTGCTGCTGACGCCGCTGCAGCAGGTCGGCGATCGGCATCGGTTTACTGAAGTAAAAGCCCTGTAGCCGGTCGCAGCCGGCCCGCCGCAGCAGCGCCAGCTGTTGCGGATCTTCAACCCCCTCCGCCACGACCGTCATCCCCAGCGCGCGGGCGATGCGCACCGTGCCGCGCACCATCTCCGCCGCCTGCGCATCGCAATCCACCCGCCCGGCGAGGGATTTGTCAATCTTCAGGCTGTCAAAGCGAAAGCGGCGTAAATAGCCGATGCTGGAGTAACCGGTGCCAAAATCGTCCAGCGCCACGGCGATGCCCTGGGCCTTCAGATTCTCCACCACCGCCTGCGAACGTTCCGGATTTTCCAGCACATAACTCTCCGTCACCTCCACCTGCAGGCGCGACGGCGGAAAGCGGCAGGCAGCGACCGTTTCCATCACCCGGCTTTCAAACGCCGGATCGCGAAATTGCGCCGGCGAGATGTTCACCGACAGCAGCAGATCGCCCACCGGCTGCAGGTCGCTGCAGGCGCGTTGCAGGACGAACTGGCCGAGGGTGTCAATCAGGCCGCTACTCTCGGCAATGGCGATAAACGCATCCGGCGCCAGCGCACCCTGCGGGCGACGCGGCCAGCGCAGCAGCGCTTCAACGCCGGTCATCGCCAGCGTATCGGCATCGACCACCGGCTGATACCAGACCTCAAATTCATCCTGCTCCAGCCCCTGACGGATGCCATTCTCAATCATCAGCTGATGACGTCGCACGGCATCCAGCGCGTCGTCATACCAGGCCGTCCGCCCCTTGCCGCTCTTCTTGGCGTGGTACATGGCGATATCCGCCCGGCGAAACAGTTCGGTACTGGAGCATTCCGCCGGAGTACCGCTGGCGATGCCGATGCTGGCGCCGATATAAATTGTGCGTTTGCTCAGCGCCACCGGCGCTTTAAGCAGCTCCAGCGCCGCCCAGGCGAACGCCGCGGCCCGGTCGATCGCCTGTTCGCCGCTCACCGCCATGGCGAACTCATCCCCGCCCATTCTTGCCAGCATGGCCCCCGCCGGCACCCGTTTTTGCAGCGCGCTGGCGATATGGCGGATCAGAGTGTCGCCCACATCGTGGCCATAGTTATCATTCACATCCTTAAAACCGTCCAGATCGATAAACACCACGCACTGCATATCGTGCTTACTCGTGTCGCACACCTGGCTGAGCCGCAGCAGCAGCGCACGCCGGTTGGGCAGGCGGCTGAGCCAGTCAATCAGGGCGATCTCCCGCGCCTGACGTTCGCCGCGGGCCAGCTTATACATGCCGAGGCTGCTGAACAGAATAAACAGCAGGATCAGGCTGGCGGCCACCCCGGCGATGAGCCGCATACTGCCTGACGAGGCCAGGGCCGCTTCGGCGCCGGGCAGACGCGGCTGCCACGCCAGATAGCCCAGAACCTCGCCTCCCTGCGTGCGCAGCGGGATCCGGTGTTCGCCTGGGCCGTCGCTGAGATGCAGATGGCTTATCTGGAAGGTGTCGCCTAAACGCTCCAGCAGCTGAGGGCTGATGTGCCGGGTAATGACCAGATAGCGTCGGGTCTCGTCAGCCACCTGCAGCCGGCCGCTCGTCGGCCGTATCAGGCCGATGCCGACGAAAGCGATCCCGGCCTCGGTACGTGTGATGCCGGCGAAGGCGTTTTTCCCCTCGCGCAGAGCCTGTGCATGATAGCGGATCAGGCTGGTCAGCCCGGCGCCGAGAAATGAGAGGTCTGCCCGGGGCATAACCTGACTCTGAAAGGCGCCCCACAGGATGTGATAATGTTCATCAAGGACAAAGGTGCCGTCATACAGGTTATTGATTTTGAAGCCGGATCCCCAGGAGTCGTACAGCCATTTTTGATCCAGGCTGGGAGCGTAAGTCTGGGTCACCGCATCGTCCCAGATGGCATTGTCCAGCACCAGCGACAGCACCCGGTTGACCGAGGTCTGCACCGCCCCTTCCACCGACAGGACCGAGCGCTGCTGATCAATTTCATTGGATTTGCTGGCAATGAGGTGTTGCGAGAGGTAAAGCAGGGAGATCACCGACGCGGTGAGCCCGAGCCCGGCGAGAAAAATCATTATTGACAACGTCCTGGCGGAAGGAATTTTCCGCCAGCCGAAAGCTGTGAGCATGCGCAGTCCTCATCGTCACCGGGCACAATACCTGCGGGGCCGGTCTTGAGTAAGCATACTACAGCGAACCCGTTTTGCCGCCTGGCTTTGCAGGCGGCGCGACATCAGGCGAGTTTAATTAACACCATGCCGGCAACCAGCAGGATGACTCCCGCCCAGCCTTTGTTATTCAGGCGCTGGCCAAACAGCACCCAGCCGGCGGCGATGGTCGCCGCGATACCGAAGCCGCCCCACAGCGCATAGGCGACCGACAGATCGATGCCTTTCACCGCCTGCGACAGGGCGCTGAACGCGCCCAGCACCGCCGCCAGCGACAGAATGCCATAGACCTTGCGGCGGAAACCGTCGGAAAACTTCAAAAAGACGTTGGCAATAATTTCCAGAACAATGGCGATAGCCAGCCAGATGGCGTGGATCCACTCAAACTGCTGCATGAGCCACCTCCGGCTTCGACGACGCTTTTTTCTGGGTGCCGGACTTAATTAAGACGATCCCCACTACCAGGGTAGTCAGACCGGCTATTTTCAGCAGCGACAGGCTTTCATCAAACAACAGTACGCTGAACAGGGTGATCAGCAAAATACCAATCCCTTCCCATAACGCGTAGGCCACGCCGAGGGCAATTTTTTTAACCGCAAAGGCGAGAAAAATATATGACAGGGCAATCATGGCCAGCATTAAAATAAAGCCGGTATGCCCACCGCTAATGCTTGCCCATTTCATCGACAAGGTGCCGGTAATTTCAGCAATAATCGCTAAAGCTAATAAAATCCAATAAAACATGATCCCTTCTCCTGCTTGAGAATATAATCCATTACCGTTTACGCGACGCGTAAACAGGAAAATTTCTGACGTAGATTTCGCTGTGCGCTTGGCGCCAGCTCAGGCAGAAAGAAGGTGACTATAGCGCCGAATGCCAGTGCTGTTCGCCGGCAAAACGGGAAAAAGTGAGGGTTACTGCGGGGTGATTTAAAATATACATCCTGAACTGATTGTCCATAAAATTACAATTATCCGCGGTGTTGCTTCTCGTCCGGTGCGGATGAAAATTGTCCTCAGTAGTTAAACACAGGTAGATTTGTAGCATAGTGCTACATTTTATTCAAAGACTTTGCAATTCTTTACGACGCGGTTTTGCTGCAATGCGTTTTTTCTGAAAAAAAACGTCATTATGCTAATGTAACGCAACCTGTTAACAGGCAAGGAAGATTGAGGACGGGATCCTATGGCTAAACCTATTATTACACTTAACGGATTAAAGATGGTCATCATGCTGGGCATGCTGGTGATCATCCTGACCGGCATTCGCTTTGCGGCAGACATTATTGTCCCGTTTATACTCGCGCTTTTTCTGGCGGTGATTATTAATCCGCTGGTCCAGCTGCTGGTCCGCTGCCGGGTGCCACGCGTGCTGGCGATCTCATTGCTGATCGGCCTTATCGTCATGTTAGCCGTTGTGCTGCTGGCCTCGCTGGGGACCTCGCTTAACGAGCTGGCGCGCACCCTGCCGCAGTACCGCAACTATCTCTACGAACCGATGCAAACCATCGCTCCCTGGCTGCAGCGCCTGGGCTTTACCGTCTCGGTGGTGGAGCTTAACAAATACATCGACCCCAACGCCGTGATGACCCTGGTCACCGGTCTGCTCACTCAGCTGTCGAACGCCATGTCCTCGATTTTTCTGTTGCTGCTGACGGTGGTGTTTATGCTGCTGGAGGTTCCGCAACTGCCCGCCAAACTGCAGCAGCTGATGTCCCGCCCAGTAGAAGGCATGGGGGCCATTCAGCGCGCCATCGACAGCGTGTCGCATTATCTGGTGCTGAAGACCGCGATTAGCCTGGTCACCGGGCTGGTGGTCTGGGGCATGCTGGTTCTGCTGGACGTGCGTTTCGCCTTTATGTGGGGGCTGCTGGCCTTCGCGCTGAACTATATTCCCAATATTGGCTCCGTGCTGGCGGCCATCCCGCCGATCCTGCAGGTCCTGGTATTCGGCGGTCTGTACGAGGCGCTGGTGGTGCTGGCCGGCTATCTGATCGTTAACCTGGTGTTCGGCAATATTCTCGAACCGCGGATCATGGGGCGCGGCCTGGGACTCTCCACCCTGGTGGTATTCCTGTCGTTGATCTTCTGGGGCTGGCTGCTGGGTCCGGTCGGTATGCTCCTGTCGGTGCCGTTGACGATCATCGTCAAAATCGCCCTCGAGCAGACCAGCGGCGGCCAGAGCATCGCATTCTTATTAAGTGATGTGAGCAAAGAGTAACCCTTCCCCGGGCCGGCGACTGGCCGGCCCCCCCTCTCCCTGACACCTGTGGTAGACCACTACGCCTTTCGTATTATTGATCCTCATCACAAAGGGCCAATCACAATTGTTACTCTCAGGCTAACGATTGGCCGCCGTGCTTAATTGATGCTCCGCGCCTCGCATCGCACACTAACCTCCACCAGGACAAACAAAACGATTTGTCGAATCAGGAGGTTAATAATGAATGCCGAACAAACGACGGGGCGGGTCTGGAACCGTCGCCGGACGGAAAAGCAGCGGCGGCTGGCCGAGGCCAACATCCCGGGCAAAGTCATCCCCACTGACCAGCTGGTCAGCGTACTGGAAAACCTGATCGCCCCCGGCGACCGGGTGGTGCTGGAAGGCAACAACCAGAAGCAGGCCGATTTCCTCTCCCGCATGCTGGCGGAAGTCAATCCGCAGAAAATCCACGATCTGCATATGATCATGCCGAGCGTCGGGCGCAGCGAGCATCTGGACCTGTTTGAAAAAGGTATCGCCCGCAAACTCGATTTCTCCTTCTCCGGTACCCAAAGCCTGCGCATTTCGCAGCTGCTGGAAGATGGCTTGCTGGAAATCGGCGCCATTCATACCTATATCGAACTCTACTCCCGCCTGTACGTCGATCTGTCGCCCAACGTCGCGCTGATCGCCGGCTACAAAGCCGACCGTAAAGGCAACCTGTATACCGGGCCGAGTACCGAAGATACCCCGGCACTGGTGGAAGCCGCCGCCTTCCACGACGGTATTGTTATCGCCCAGGTTAACGAACTGGTGGACGACGAGTGCGATCTGCCCCGCGTCGATATTCCCGGCTCGTGGATTGATTACGTGGTGGTCGCCGACAAGCCGTTCTTTATTGAACCGCTGTTCACCCGCGACCCGCGCCTGATTAAGCAAGAACACATTCTGATGGCGATGATGGCGATCAAGGGCATCTACGCCGAGCATCAGGTGCAGTCCCTCAACCACGGGATCGGCTTCAACACCGCCGCCATCGAACTGCTGCTGCCGACTTACGGCGAACAGCTCGGTCTGAAAGGCAAAATCTGTAAACACTGGACCCTGAACCCGCATCCGACGCTGATCCCGGCGATCGAGAGCGGCTGGGTGGAGAGCGTGCACTGCTTCGGCGGCGAGCTGGGGATGGAAGAGTACATCCGCGCCCGTCCGGATATCTTCTTTACCGGCCCGGACGGCTCCATGCGCTCCAACCGCGCCTTCTGCCAGCTGGCGGGGCAGTACGCGGTGGATATGTTTATCGGTTCGACCCTGCAGGTTGATGGTCTGGCTAACTCCTCGACCGTCACCCGCGGCCGCCTTTCCGGCTTCGGCGGCGCGCCGAACATGGGCCACGATCCGCACGGCCGCCGCCACGCCACCCCTGCCTGGCTCAATATGATCACCGAGCCAGACCCAATGCAGCGCGGTAAAAAACTGGTGGTGCAGATGGTCGAAACCTTTCAGGCCGGGGTGAAGCCGACCTTTGTTGAGACCCTCGACGCGGTCGACGTCGCCAAAACCTCCGGCATGCCGCTGGCGCCGGTGATGATTTACGGCGATGACGTCACCCACGTGCTGACCGAAGAGGGTATCGCCTACCTGTATCGTGCGGAAAGCCTGGAAGAGCGCCGGGCGATGGTCGCCGCCGTGGCCGGGATCACCGACATTGGCCTCGGAGTGGACGCGAAACGCGTGGCTGCCCTGCGTCAGAGCGGCAAAGTGGTCTACCCGGAAGATCTCGGCATTCGCCGCAGCGAGGCCACCCGTTCGCTGCTGGCCGCCGGCAGCGTCGCCGACCTGGTGGAATGGTCCGACGGACTGTACAACCCACCGGCAAAATTCCGGAGCTGGTAATGAAAATTCTCTCCCCCCTGCACGCAGAAAGCCGCGTCAGCTGGCTGGCGGATACCGCCAGCGCCTGTCTGATTGACGAAGCCCGTCTGAGCCCGAAACCGGGTCTGGTCGACAGCCGCGGTAGCGGCGCGCATCAGGACCTCACGCTGGCGCTGATGGAACGCTCCGCCCGCAGCCTGCAGCCGACCTTCCACGCGCTGGCCCAGCAAAGCTGGCGCCGCCCGGCGGATATCGCGCTGCGCGAAACCGTCGGCCGCCTCGGCCGGGAAGGCGAAGCGCAGATGATGCAGGCCACCGGCGGGGTCAACACCCACCGCGGCGCCATCTGGGCGCTGGGGCTGCTGGTCAGCGCGGTAGCGATGTTGGGGGGAGTGGGTCATTCACAGGCGATCGCCGACACCGCCGCCGCCCTCGCCCGTCTGCCCGACGGCCTGGCGCCGAAAAGCTTCAGTAAAGGGCTACGCGCCAGCCGCCGCTGGCAGGTGCCGGGCGCGCGCGAAGAGGCGCAGCGCGGTTTCCCGCATATCACCGCCCTGGCGCTGCCGCAGTTACAGCAAAGCCGCGCCCGGGGCGCCAGCGAGCCGCAGGCGCGACTTGACGCGCTGATGGCCATCATGACCTCGCTGAGCGATACCTGCGTGCTGTCGCGCGCCGGCATGACCGGCCTGCAGACCATGCAGCAGGGCGCCCGCGCGGTGCTGGCGGCCGGCGGGTGCGCCAGCGTCGCCGGACGCGCCCCCCAGGCGCGGCGTGACGCGCAGATGCTGGCGCACAACGCCTCGCCGGGCGGCGCCGCCGATCTCCTTGCCGCCACCCTGTTTCTCGACCGGGTTGCCGGCTAACACATTCAGAGGATGTTATGGAACAGATTACATTGTCATTTCCTGCCAGCCGCGCCCTCCGCGGCCGAGCGCTGGCAGGGGTTGTAGGTTCAGGCGATATGGAAGTGCTCTATACCGCCGCCGGAAGCGATACGCTCAGCGTGCAAATTACCACCTCGGTGGATAACAGTCAGGCGCGCTGGCAGGCGCTGTTCGACCGGCTGAGCCTGATCAACGGCCTACCCGCCGGGCAGTTGGTTATTCACGACTTCGGCGCCACGCCGGGCGTCGCCCGTATTCGTATCGAACAAGTCTTTGAGGAGGCCGCTCATGCGTAACGATCGCAGCTTTATCGAACTGCGCGCTCGCGAACGCGCCCACGCACTGCTGGACGACGGCAGCTACCGCGAACTACTGGATCCGTTTGACGGCATTATGTCGCCGTGGCTCGGCGCGCAGGGCATTGTCCCACAGTCCGACGACGGTATGGTGGTCGCCAAAGGCACTATCAACGGCCAGCCGGCGGTGGTGATTGCCATCGAAGGCACCTTCCAGGGCGGCAGTATGGGCGAAGTCTCCGGCGCCAAAATGGCCGCCGCGCTGGAGCTGGCGGCGGAGGATAACCGCAACGGTATTCCGACGCAGGCGGTCCTGTGCCTGGAAACCGGCGGCGTCCGGCTGCAGGAGGCCAACCTTGGCCTGGCCGCCATCGCCGATATTCACGCCGCGATTGTCGATCTGCGCCGCTACACCCCGGTAGTCGGCATCATCGCTGGCACCGTCGGCTGCTTCGGCGGCATGTCCATCGCCGCCGCGCTGTGCAGCTATCTCATCGTCACCCGAGAAGCCCGTCTCGGCCTCAACGGCCCGCAGGTTATCGAGCAGGAAGCCGGCATTGAAGAGTACGACTCGCGTAACCGGCCGTTTATCTGGAGCATGACCGGCGGCGAAATTCGCGCCGCCAGCGGCCTGGTCGACGCGCTGGTTAACGATGGCGTCAAGGCCGTCAAAACCGCGATGAACGCGGCGATCGCCAAAGGCGTACCGGCGCAGCACCGCAGCGACAAGTATGACGACTATCTGCGCCGTTTAAGCCAGTTCGACACCCGCCTGCAGGCGGATACCGCGCAGATTAAACAGCTTTTTGCCCGGGAGGAAAAATAATGAGTCAGTTCCCAAACCGCGCCGCGCTATGGCTGAACAAACTGGCGCCCGAGGCGCCGCTGATGAGCGGCCTGTGCCCTTCCGTGCAGGTGGTAGACGGCCAGCTTAATGGCGAAAAGGTGCGTTTTATCGCCGTAGTGCCTGACGCCAATAACCACTACCCGCGCGCCGCCGGTGGCGAAGTCGGTCTGCTGGAAGGCTGGACGCTGGCAAAAGTGGTCAACGAAACCCTCGACGCCGATGCCGATAAAACGGTAAAGCGCCCGATTATCGCGGTTATCGATGTCCCCAGCCAGGCCTATGGCCGTCGCGAAGAAGCCTTTGGTATTCACCAGGCGCTGGCCGGAGCGGCAGGCGCCTACGCCAAAGCCCGTCTGGCCGGCCACCCGGTGATTGGCCTGATCGTCGGCAAAGCGATGTCCGGGGCGTTTCTGGCCCACGGCTACCAGGCCAACCGTCTGATCGCCTTTAACGACAGCGGCGTACTGGTCCACGCGATGGGTAAAGCGTCGGCCGCGCGCATTACCCTGCGCAGCGTGGAGGCGCTGGAGAAACTGGCGGCGACCATCCCGCCGATGGCCTATGACGTCAGCAACTACGCCACGCTCGGCCTGCTCTCCGCTCTGCTTGACATCAGCCATCCGGACGCCCCTGACGACCACGATCTGGCGCTGGTCAGCCACACCCTGCGCGACGCCATCGCTGACGCGCGCCAGGATCCCTCGCTGAAGTGCCGCCTGGGTGCGGAAAACCGCCGCTGCTCGCAGCGGGTCCGCGACCTGATGCGCGCCAGCTGGTAACACGTTCGTACGTAAGTAGTAGAAGAAAACCTGCCGGAAGCCGTCCCCCGGAGCGCGTCATAACCGCGCCGGGTAGGGACGGCTTTTAGAAAAAATAACAATCGCGCCAGTACTCTATTTTATTTACAGGTGATTTATGACTTATGTGATTATTCATGCTCTTGCCCCGATTTTCGTCATTATGCTGCTGGGCTTCTGGGCCGGTAAGGCCGGGATGGTAGATAACAAAAATGTCTCCCTGCTCAATATCTTTGTAATGGATTTTGCCTTACCCGCTACGCTGTTCAGCGCCACGGTGCAAACGCCGTGGGCCGGTATCGTCGCCCAGTCGCCGCTGGTGCTGGTGCTCACTGGCGCGATGTGGATCACCTACGCCGGGATTTACTTCCTCGCCACCAGCGTCTTCAAACGCACCCCGCAGGATGCCGCGGTGCTGACCCTCACCGTCGCCCTGCCGAACTATGCCGCGCTGGGCCTGCCGATCCTCGGCAGCGTGCTCGGCGAAGGCGCATCGACTTCGCTGTCGGTGGCGGTCTCTATCGCCTGCGGTTCGGTACTGATGACCCCCTTCTGCCTGCTGATTCTGGAACGTGAAAAAGCCCGCGCCGCGGGGGAAACCACCGGTTCTACGCTGGCGATGCTGCCGGTGCTGATGTGGCGTTCGGTGAAAAAGCCGATCGTCTGGGGCCCGCTGCTCGGGGTGGTGCTTTCCGCTATCGGCATTAAAATGCCGGACCTGCTGCTGGCCGCCATCAAACCGCTGGGCCTGGCCGCCACCGCCGCGGCGCTGTTCCTCACCGGGGTGATCCTCTCGGCGCGTAAACTGCAGCTCAATGCGCTGATCGCCACCTCCACCATCGTGAAACTGCTGGTGCAGCCGTTTATTGCCTGGGGTCTGGTGATGCTGCTGGGTCTGCACGGCGCTATCGCCATTACCGCGATCCTGATGATTGCCCTGGCCGCCGGCTTCTTCGGCGTGGTCTTCGGCAACCGCTTCGGCGTGCAGTCCCCGGATGCTGAAGCCGTGCTGCTGTTGAGCTCGGTTCTGTGTATCCTGTCGCTACCGCTATTTATCTCTTTGACTTCAGGACTGTAAACCATGTCATCAACGCCGCGTCCCCACGATTTAGTGTGGTTAAACCACGCCAGCGCCCTGGAAGATATAGCCGAGCCGTGGGTGGCTCAGCAGTGGCGAGTCGCGCTGCCGGTGGTGGTGAGGCGCGATGTTGACGGCCAGGCCCGCATCCCGGTTGGGGTGCGGGGCATGAAGCGCGAACAGCGCGCCGCCGGCTGGGTACAGGCGCACAATATCGTTCGCAGCGTCACCCCGGAGATGCTGGTGGAGCGCGAGCGCCTGCTGGGCTCCCCTTTTGTTTCGCAGCCGCCGGTCCAGGCGGCCATCGCCCTGACGCTGGGCGACTGGCCCTGGCGCTGGGGCGTCACCGGCAGCACCGGCTACGCGCTGGCGACCGAAATCCCGGTACTCCATGCGGCAAGCGATCTGGATCTCCTGATCCGCGCCCCGCAGCCGCTGGCCCGCGAGGCGCTGCTGGAATGGCAGTCCCGGGTGGCCCAGCTCCCGTGCCGCGCCGATACCCAGGTCGAAACGCCATACGGCGCCTTCGCCCTCAATGAGTGGCTACGCGATGGGCGGGCGCTGCTGAAAACGTCCCGCGGCGCGCGCTTAACCGCTGCGCCGTGGCGCAGGGAGGAATGATGAAGATTTTATTTACTTTTCCCGGACAGGGTGCCCAGCGTCCCGGCATGCTGGCGGCTATCCCCGACCGCGAAGCGATCCTCAGCCAGGCGCGCGCCGTGCTGGGGAATGAAGTCGAGGCCCTCGATAGCGCCGGATCGCTAAAACATACCCGTGCGGTCCAGCTCTGCCTGCTGATCGCCGGGGTAGCCTGGGCGCGCGAGCTACAGCGCCAGGGCGTCAATCCGCAGATTGTCAGCGGCCTGTCCATCGGCGCCTTTCCCGCATCGGTGATTGCCGGCGCGCTCGATTTCGCCAGCGCGCTGCGCCTGGTGGCCCTGCGCGGCGATCTTATGGAGCAGGCCTATCCCGAAGGTTACGGGCTGACGGCGATCATGGGCCTGACCCGCCCGCGGGTTGAGGCGCTGATGCAGGGCCACGAGGTCTATCTTGCCAACCTGAACGCCGAAACGCAGATCGTGATCGCCGGACGCGATGAAGCCATGGCCGAGGTGGCGCAGCTGGCGCTGCAGGCGGGCGCCAGTAAGGCGCAGCGGCTGGCGGTCAGCGTCCCGTCGCACTGCGCGCTGCTGGATAAACCCGCCGCCGCGCTGGCAACAGCCTTTGCCGACGTGACCTTAACGCGCCCGCAGTGCGCCTATTTAAGCGGCTCGACGGCGCGCGTGCTGTGGGATCCGCAGCGGATCGCCGACGATCTGGCGATGAACATGGCGCGCACCGTCCACTGGCAGGAGGCGATGATCGCCGCCGATGAGCGCGACGCGCGCTTAGCCATTGAGATGCCCCCCGGCGGGGTATTGACCTGCCTGACCCGCCAGGCGGGCTGGCGCGGGGAGACCCTTTCGCTGGAACGCAGCGGCGTGGATGTCGCCCGCCATCTGGCGCAGCGGCTTAGCGATTAAGGCTCCGGGCGTACATTCTTCCTTCCGCCGCCAGCGCCAGCAGGTCGGCATCGCGTTCGCGATGGTGTGAATAGACAATCGAGATCAGCTGGCGCATCTGGTACGGTTCCGCCAGCTTTAACAGCTGTACATCTTTTTCATAGACTTTTTTCATCCGCCCCGGCAGCAGCGCAAACCCGACGCCCGCCTGCACCAGGCTAATCATCGAAAAGATGTCATTCACCCGGGTGACGATCGTCGGCTCGAAGCCAGCGATATGAAACGCTTCCCGGAACCCGGCATAGGTGGCGAACCCCTCCGCCAGCGAGACGAATTTCCGGTCGGCGTAATCGCGCAGGTCAGCAAGCTGTGTGCTATCCAGCTGCGCCGTCGCCGGGGCGGCGAGAAAGATATCGTCCTCAAACAGCGGCACCACGTCGAAAGCGGTATTGTTGAACTCCCCTTCATTGGTGGCGATCAGGATAGCGTCGAGGGCGTCGTCTTCCAGCATATCCAGCAGCATCTGGTTAGAGCCCATGGTGAGATCCAGCTCCAGCTCCGGGCGACGCAGCTTCATACCCATGATAATGCGCGGGACGGTTTCCAGGGTCAGGGAATAGAGGGTGCCGATGCGCAGCCGCCCCTGGCCGACGCCGGCGACTTTGCGCGTCGCCTCAAGGCCGCGGCTCATCAGACTCATCACATCCTGACAATATTCCAGCAGCGTCCACGCCGCCTGCAGCGGCAGCAGATTGCGCCCTTTATGGACAAACAGCGGGCAGCCCACCCCCTCTTCCAGGGTATGCAGCGCGCGGTGAACGCTGACGCTGCTAAGCTTCATCGCTTCGGCGGTTCTGGCGATATTGCCCTTCGCCATAAACATCATAAAGACCGACAGCTTGCGGAAGGTGATCTCCTGGTTGATATCGTCTTGCATAGCCCTTCCACGCTCCTGATTTGCTTTTCTTTTTTCAATTCAAATCAGTATATCGTTTATGACGGCAAAGTTGCAGGCAGAGAGCGGCTTAGGCCGGCAAGGAACGCAAAAAAGGGAAGACCGTGGTCTTCCCTTTTGTTCTCTATCGAGTTTGCTTTTACAGCGCCATATCGTGCTGCGGCGAGGCGTCGCGCCGCGGCTCCGCCGGCTTCGCGGTCGCGGTGGGCGCAGCCGCTGGCATCTGGATCACCGGCGGTTTCGTCAGCTGCAGGGTCGCGGCGGTATCATCCCAAACCTGCTGGGTCAGCGCCACGTTACCGTTCAGCTTCTGACCGTAGCTCGGCACGATCTGGTGGATACGGGTCTGCCACTCCGGCGAGTTAAACTGCGTCGGGAACATCTGCTTGAGCACATTGAGGGTGATCGGCGCGGCGGTGGAAGCCCCCGGCGACGCGCCGAGCAGCGCGGAAATGGTTTTCTGCTGATCGACCACCACTTCGGTGCCCAGTTTCAGCACGCCGCCCTTCTCTGCGTCTTTCTTAATGATCTGCACGCGCTGGCCGGCCTGGATCAGCTTCCAGTCCTCTTTACGCGCGTCCGGGTAGTACTCTTTCAGCGCGGCGAAGCGGTCATCATCGCTGAGCATCACCTGGCTGACGAGATATTTCACCAGGTCGAAGTTATCGAGTCCGACATGGGTCATCGGCAGCACGTTGTCAGTGGTGGTGGTGCTCAACAGGTCGAAGAAGGAACCGTTTTTCAGGAACTTGGTCGAGAAGGTGGCGAACGGCCCAAACAGCACCACGCGCTTGCCATCCAGGTAGCGGGCGTCAAGGTGCGGTACCGACATCGGCGGCGCGCCGACCGAAGCCTGGCCATACACTTTCTCGAGGTGCTGCGCGGTGACCGCCGGATTCTCGGTCATCAGGAACGAACCGCCCACCGGGAAGCCAGCATAGTTGTCCGCTTCCGGAATACCGGTTTTCTGCAGCAGCTTCAGCGCGCCGCCGCCGGCGCCGATAAAGACGTATTTCGCGTCAATAGTCTGCGCTTCCCCGCTCTGCACGTTCTTAATGGTCACGTGCCAGGAGTTATCGGCATTGCGTTTGAAATCGGTGACCTCAGAGGAGGTTTGCAGGGTGAAATGGCTGTTTTTCTTCAGGCTGCCGATCAGCTGCCGGGTGATTTCGCCATAGTTAACGTCGGTACCTACCGGCGTCCAGGTGGCAGCGACTTTCTGCTGCGGATCGCGGCCTTCCATCACCAGCGGCGCCCACTGTTTAATTTGCGCGTGGTCGGTGGAGAATTTCATCCCCTGGAATAAGGTGGTCTGCTGCAGTGCGGTATAACGCTTCTGTAGATAGTCGACATTATCGCCCCAGACGAAACTCATATGCGGCGTGGAATTAATAAAGGAGTGCGGATCGTGCAAAATACCGCGCTTGACCTGTGCCGACCAGAACTGACGGGAGATCATAAACTGTTCGTTAATATCCAGCGCTTTGCTGACGTCAATCGATCCGTCCGCCCGCTCCGGCGTATAGTTCAGCTCCATATTCGCCGAGTGACCGGTACCGGCGTTATTCCAGCCGTTGGAAGATTCCAGGGCCACGCCGTCCAGTTTCTCCACCATCGTCAGGTCCCAGTCCGGCTGCAGCGCCTGCAGCCAGGTGCCAAGCGAGGCGCTCATGATCCCGCCGCCAATCAGCAGGAAGTCAGTTTTTTTAGAGGTATCCGCTTCAGCATGCGTCGCCGCGCTGACGAACATCGCTAATGCGGTAAAGGAAATAATCGTTTTTTTCATTGCAGGCATAATAGAATTATCACGTAGCACACGGTAATAAGAGGCAGCATATTAACGCACTTTTACTTTATTTTAAAATATCATTTACACTCTCGCATTTTTAATCAAATAATTATTTAACTTAAAAAATCAGAACGACGCAAAAAATAAAAGTCGCCGTAAAATTATGGCTGAAAATTCAGCGCGATTGCCGGGGAAAATAGAAAAGAGGGATTTCTTTAGTTAATAAAGTCCAGACGCGCACACCGTTGGTGCGCGCCTGGCGACAGGCTTAATGGGCGGGAGTGACAGCGCTGCGCTGGGCTTCGCGCAGGGCAAGACGCAGATGATCGTGATGTTTGGTCAGCAGCTCCCGCGCGTGCCAGGCGTCCAGCCCGCTGAGCAGCATCAGGATCGCGGTGCGGCAATGGTGGTGGCAGCTGGTCAGCGCGGCTTTTGCTTCGCTGCGCGTGCAGTCGGTGGCCGCCATGACAATCGCCACCTGCCGCTCCGCCCAGTGCGGAGTGTCAGCCTGCAGATCCACCCGCAGGTTGCTGTACACCCGGCCGTCACGGATAGCGAGGCCCGTCGACACCATGTTAAGGATCTGCCGCTGGGCCAGCCGGGCCTTCGGATTGGTCAAACCCGCCACCGCTTCCGGCCCGGTCTGCGGAGCAATAACAATATCCGCCAGCTGCGCCGCCTCGCTGGCCGCCTGCTGGGTCACCACCGCGATCGGGGCCCCCAGCGACCAGGCGTGGCGCATCGCCCCCCAGACCCACGGGGTCTTGCCGCTAACGGTCAGCGCCAGCAGCATATCGTGGCTGGAAAAGTCCAGCGACTGCAGCTCGAAGGCGCCAAGATCGTAATTATTCGCCGCCGTCTCCCGCTCGGCCATCGCCGCCGTCTGGCCACCGGCAATCAGCCCCACCAGCGCGTGTTTGCCTTCCGGAGAGTAGTCGCTGACCGCCTGGACTGCCGTGCGGCCTGATTCCCCGGCGCCGATAATGACCAGACGCCCTCCCCGGCTCATTGTCGCGGTGGCGATATCAATCAACCGGGCTATATCCGGCAGACAGGCGCCGACCGCCTCCGATATCTGCTTATCATCCTGATGCAGCATCGCCAGCATGTCGGCGGTGGCGAGGCGATCGATGTGGGTGGTATCCGGGTGACGACGTGCCTGCATTGACGCGGTTAGCGAACTGCTCATAACAACCTCCATTTACGACAGAAAAAGCGCATCTCGGCGAAATCAGCGGCCTGATGCATATCCTTATATTCATCAGGACTATTTAACCTCTGTCGCCACTATAAGGGGAATCTTCCGCGCTTTACCGCCGTCGGGGTCACAGTTTACCGTCCCGATCGCCCGTTCACGGGCAATTGCCGATTATCTGAGCAATCTTGTCTCAGGTCTTATCTTCGCCTTCCGCCTGCATGGCCAGCCAGAAGGTTTGCTGACAGAGGTTATAAAATTGTTTGCGCATTGGCTTCACCTCCAGGCCGGCGCTATCGATAACCTGCCAGTCGATCCAGCAGTCCGGGCAGGAGGCGGCATCCTGTTGCGGAAGCTCGAGCTCGTAGCGGTGCTGGATCACCACCCCGCTGCGATGCCGCCAGCGCGCGATCTCCCACTCTGCTTCCGCTTCACGGTCCTGTTCACGATGCTGCGTCAGTCGTTCAACGTGCTGTTGCCGGAGGATATCCCGGACCAGAGATGCCAGTTCCATCATGTCTGCCTTAAGCCTGTGGCGAAAAGCGACAGTTTATCGTGGTCGGGCCGAGGCTACCGTAGCAAAAGCGGCCTTTTGCTTTGATTACACGGCTTTATGAATGCCGCGCTATCAGCGATAATAATCGTTCACTGAATCTATCCGGGATCGTCATGAAGGCATCAGAGCACCCGCCTCGCGTTCGTCAACGCGCCTTACCGCTAAAGCTGAGCACCGCCGTCTCCTTGATGATTGGCAGCGTGATCGGCGCCGTGCTGCTGCTGGTCTATGCCCTGTGGTATATGCAGATCAGCAATGCCACCCGCGACGGCCTGAAAGAGACCGCGCTGGCGGTGGCGCGTACCATGGCAGATATGCCGCAGGTGAAGCGCGGACTGGCGGCGCCGCCGCAGCAGCAGATTATTCAGCCGCTGGCGCAGGCCATCACCCGGCGCAACGACCTGCTGTACGCTATCGTCACCGATATGCACGGTATTCGCTATTCGCATCCGGACAGCTCAATTATTGGCAAACCCTTCATCGGCCACGATATCCAGCCGACGCTGCAGGGAAAAGAGAACGTGGCCATTAACCACGGGGTGCTGGCCCCGGCGCTGCGGGTGTTTACCCCGGTGTTCAACGACCAGCATCAGCAGATTGGCGTGGTGGTGGTCGGCATTTCGCTGAGTAAAGTGGACGAGCAGATCGCCAATAGCCGCTGGGACGTGTTGCTGACCATCCTGTTCAGCGCGCTGGTCTGTGCCATCGGCACCTGGAGCCTGGTGCGCGGCCTGAAGCGCGTCCTGCTGGGGCTGGAGCCGCACGAAATCTCCACTCAGTTTCAGCAGCGTCAGGCCATGCTTCACGCCCTCAAGGAGGGGGTGGTGGCGGTCGATGCCCATGGTGAGGTTAACCTGATCAACCCGGCGGCGCGCGAGATTCTCTTTTCCGGGCCGGACAAGACCCTCGCGCATACCCCGCTGCTGGCCGACCTGCAGACGGTTTTGCACAGCGGCGAGCCGATGTACGACCGCGAGCTGGGGTGTAATGGCCTGTTGCTCATCAGCAACACGGTGCCTATCCGCAGCCAGGAGGCGGTGGTCGGCGCCATCTGTACCTTCCGCGATAAGACCGAAGTCAGCCAGCTGCTGCAGCGGCTGGACGGCATGATGAGCTATGTGGATGCCCTGCGCACCACCTCACATGAGTTTATGAACAAACTGCACGTGATCCTCGGCCTGCTGAATATGAAAAGCTATGGCAAACTCGAGGAGTACGTGCTGCAGACCGCCCACCGCTACCAGGCGGACATCGGCGATATTCAGCACCGCATTAAATCCCCGGTGGTGGCCGGCTTTCTGATAAGTAAAATGCAGCGCGCCACCGAGTGCGGCTTTACCCTTAAGCTGGCGGAAGAGAGCCTGGTGCCGGATTGCCCGAATGAGAAGCAGGTCACCGTGCTGGTGACGGTGCTGGGCAACCTTATCGAGAACGCGCTGGACGCCATGAGCGGTCAGGCGGAGGGCGAAATCGGCCTGCTGCTGCACTATCAGGACGGCTGGCTAAGCGGTGAAGTGAGCGACGACGGGCCGGGGATCCCGGAAAACAACATCGACGCTATCTTTAACAAAGGCTTCTCCACCAAAGGCGAGAATCGCGGCGTCGGGCTGTTTCTCGCCAACCAGCAATTACGCGAGCTGGGCGGCACCCTCGCCGTCGAGTCGGAACCCGGCGTATTTACCCAATTTTTTGTTCATCTCCCCTGGGATAGTAAAAGGAAACGTGCGTGATAAATGTGTTGATTGTTGACGATGATGCCATGGTGGCCGAACTGAATCGCCTGTACGTGGCAAGGGTTCCCGGCTTTCGTTGCAGCGGGAGCGCCTCGACGCTCAGTCAAGCCCGGGAGATGATTAACGATCCGCAGCTGGAGATCGATCTGGTGCTGCTGGATGTCTATATGCAGCAGGACAGCGGGCTCGATCTGCTGCCGACTATCCGTAAATCGGGGCGCGCCATCGACGTCATCATGATCACCTCGGCGGCGGATGCCGCCACGGTGCAGACCGCCATGCATTACGGAGTGGTCGATTACTTGATCAAACCTTTCCAGTTTCCCCGTTTTGAAGAGGCGCTCACCACCTGGCGGGAGAAGCGCAAGCTGATAACCGGTCAACCCTATTACGAGCAGGCCGACGTTGACCGCCTGCTGCACGGCGGCGCGCCGGAGGCCAGCGACGCGCGCAAGCTGCCCAAGGGGCTCACCGCGCAAACCCTGCGCACCCTGTGCCAGTGGATTGACGCTCACCCGGACGTTGAATTCTCTACCGATGAGCTGGCGGCGGCGGTGAATATCTCCCGCGTTTCCTGCCGCAAGTATCTGATCTGGCTGGCGCAGATAAATATTCTCTATACCACTATCCACTACGGCGCCACCGGGCGGCCGGTCTATCGCTACCGCCTGGTGGCCGAACAGTACAGTTTGCTTAAGCAGTACAGTCAGTAACGCGGTAGCCGCTGTCCAGCGACGCAAAGCGCAAGCGCTGCGGCGATGACAGTATAATGTCGCGATTTTTGGTGACGAAAATCGCGTCGATATCCTGCCGCTGACGCAACGCTGCGCAGCCTTTCTCGACGCCGAGGCCGAACAGCAGCGTGGTCCAGATATCGCCGTCTAAAGAATCGCTGGAAATCACCGTGACGCTGTCGAGTTCGTTGTCCAGCGGGTAACCGCTGCGCGGGTCGAGAATATGGTGCCAGCGCTTGCCGTCCTGCTCGAAATAACGTTCGTAGGTGCCCGAGGTGACTACCGACTGTCCGTTGACCGTCAGGGAGCCGATCAGCGCCTGCGCATCGGCAAACGGTTTTTTCAGGCCAATAGCCCATTCGCCGAGGGTATGCACATTGCCGCCGAGGTTGATCAGCGCCCTTTCCACCTGCTGCTGACGCAGATAATCACGCACCCGGTCAGCGATATAGCCTTTGGCGATCGCCCCAAGATCCAGCTCCATCCCCGGCTGCTGAAGAAACACGCTGCAGGTTGCCTCATCAAGGATCACCTCCTGCGGGCGGGTCAGCGCCAGCCGGGCCCTGATTTCGCCGGCGTCAGGCACGCTGTGTCCCTGAAAGCCAATCCGCCACAGCTTCACCAGCGGCCCAATCGCGAGGTTAAAGGCGCTGTCGCGCACCATGCTGGCGGCTTTGGCGCACTGAATGAGCTGAAAGACCGGGCGGCTGACGGTCACCGGGTGACGTCCGGCGGCGTGGTTGATATCCATCACCTGGGACTCGGCGCGGTTAACGGTAAGCAGATCTTCGTAGCGCTTGATTAACTGAAATACGCGGGAGGCCAGCGCCTCATCATGGGAGCAGAGTTTGAGCAGGATGGGAGAACCCATCAGAACGGCGGAGTAGCTATAGACGCGGTTATCAGACATCGGGCTCTCCTTAGTAGGGGTAAGCCGGGCGGCGACAGCGCCGGCCCGGCATCAACAATGGCGTGTTATCCTCTGGCGCGTTTCGCCGCCTGGTGGCCCGCGAGGGTGCCGAAGATGATGATATCCGCCACCGCGTTACCCCCGATACGGTTGCCGCCGTGGATCCCGCCAACCACCTCACCGGCGGCGTAGGCGCCGCGGATCGGCTGCCGGGCAACGTTCAGCACTTCGCCATCGGTGTTAATGGTCACGCCGCCCATGGTGTGGTGCACCCCCGGGGCGATACGAATGGCGTGGAACGGACCTTCGTTAATCGGCGCGCGCAGCGCGGTGGTACGGCCAAACTGTTCATCATGCTGTTTTTCCACCGCCCCGTTGTAGCACTCGAGGGTGGCGAGGAAGGCATGGTAATCCATCCCCAGTTTCTCCGCCAGTTCACGCGGCGAGCTGGCGCTGGTGACGAAGCCTTTGGCGATGTACTCATCGGCGGCTTTGTTTTTCGCCCGTACATGTTCGTCAAAGACGATGTACGCATAGTGTTCCGGCAGGGCGATAATCGCCGCGGAGACTTTATCGCGGGTCTCCATTTCGTTGAAGAAGCGGTTACCCTGCTGGTTGACGAGGATCGCCCCACCGCCGCGAATCGACTCGGAAATCAGATAGGAGGTCTGCTGTTCAACGGTCGGGTGAATTTGAATTTCGCCCATATCCACCGTGTCGGCGCCGATACGCTCCAGCAGCGCGATACCGCTCCCGGTGGCCCCTTTGTGGTTGGTGGTGACGAACCCTTCGAGGTCAGGACGATACTTCACCACCATCGCGCTGTTGGCGCTGAAGCCGCCGGTGGCCACCACAATGCTTTTGCTCTGGACTTCAATGATCTCGTTTTCGTCGTTGATCAGACGCACGCCGCTGACTTCATCGCCGCTCATCAGGATCTCCTCCACCGAGGTATCCAGCAGGACGTCGATGCCGCGTTTGGTGATGTTGCGCACCAGGCCGCTAATCAGATAGCCGCCGACCGCTGACCCGTCGCGCGGACGGTGGGTGCGGTCAATGCTCATCCCGCCGGTGGTGGTGATATCGTTGAGCATAATGCCGCGGTCAGCCAGCCATTCAATGGCTTGCGGGGCATTCTCCACGAAGCGGCGCAGCAGCTGCGGGTTGTTTTTATTGTGCCCGCCTTTCAGGGTTTCCTGATAGAACAGCTCTTTGCTGTCCTGAATGCCTTTCACGCGCTGGAAGCGGGTCTCCGCCGCGTTCATCCCGGCGGAAGCCTTGATGGTGTTCCCGCCAATGGTCGGCATTTTCTCGACGATCAGCACGCTGGCGCCTTCGTCGTGAGCCTGAATGGCGGCCGCCAGACCGGCGCCGCCGCTGCCGACCACCACCACATCATAGCTTTTCGGCGCGGCGTCATTGCCGCCCTCTTCCGCCGCCAGCGCTTTGCTCGATTTCAGCATCGCTTTGGCGACCGCTTTTTTCACCGCCTCGCTCTGGCTGGTGGCCCCGGAAATAGCGTCCACGTGCGGGGTATTGGCGGTCAGAATACGTTCGCGGATCTCTTCGAAGCTGGTGGTGAACTCCACGGTCTGCACCGGGCTCGCCGCCAGTTCGATATCGGCGATATGGTCATTTTCGAGGCTGACGTTGATCACCAGCTCATTGGCGTCATCCTGAACGGTTTCAACAAACATCCCCGGCTTAAATTTGGCGTCGCCCATGCTCATGTCGCGGATCATCGCTTCCACCAGCGAGAAGCGCCACAGCGGTTCCGGAATGTGCAGCGCCTCGCGCTGGGTGCTGTCGATAAACAGCTCCAGCTCTTCACCCGCGGCGATACGAGCCGCCCAGTCCGGATAGGCGATGCAGGCGCGGCCCACGGCGATCAGGTCATAGCCGTGATCGAGGCCCAGCTCGGCATCGGCGACGTTAACCACCCCGCCGACGCCCATCACCGGCACCTGAGCCAGAGTGTCAGAGCGCATGGCGCAGTATTTCTCAATCAGCGGCGTTGGGTCGCAGGTATCAACGATAGAGGGACGCAGAGTCGCGCCCACCGAGAAGTGCAGATAATCGACGCCGCGAGCGGCCAGTTTTTCCAGCAGATACATGGTGTCGTCGAAGCGGATCCCCGGGACCTCCATCTCTTCCGGCGAGAAGCGGTAACCGATGATAAAGGCATCGTCAGCGTACTGGCGGGCCATTTTATGGGTGATGTCGAGCACCGCCAGCGGGAAACGAGCACGATTGTCGCGGCTACCGCCCCACTCATCGTCGCGCTGGTTGGAGTTCGGCGAATAGAACTGCTGAATGAGATAGGTGTTAGCCCCGTGAATTTCGACTCCGTCGAAACCGGCGAGGATAGCGCGACGGACCCCATCGCCAAACTTGGCGATCATGCCTTCCACTTCGTCTCCGCTCAGCGCCCGCGGCATCGCGGCGCCCTCACGCGGGGCGGCGATAGCGCTCGGCGCCACCGGCTGGCGACCGCCGATCAGCTGCGGGTCGACCATGCGGCCGCCGTGATAGATCTGCAGAATCGCTTTCGAACCTTTCCCTTTAATCGCTTCGGCGATTTTCGCCAGGCCGGCGATTTTTTCATCGTTATCGATACCGATAGCACCCGGGAAGGCCAGGCCGTAGTCATCAATAAAGCAGCACTCGACAATAATGGTGCCGATGCTGCCGGCGCGAGCGCGATAGTACTCCACCAGCTCGCTGGTGACAGTCCCATCGAAATAACCGGTGCAGGTGGTCATCGGCGCCATGAGCAAACGGTTTTTCAGCTCCGTACCATTTGGTAAAGTAAATGGCTGCAGAATTCGTTCGTTACTGGTCATAAGTTACGCTCCAGATTTTAAAATATTAAAAATTCAGAATGGGGTGACGGAATCATTAATGGTTGTGGTTTTTTAATTCCTGTTGTCATGCCAATAATATAACGGGTTTTTTAGTTACTAAATCAATTACGTTAGTTATAAAACTATTTAACCCCAGCAATAACATCGCTACCTCTATTGTATTATTAAAATAATAAATAGCATTTACATAATACAAATGAACGATAACATTTCAGATACTTACGTTAACATTCACAACGACCAAACTCGCGCACATTACAGTTATTATTCAGCAACTTACGAAACACATGGAAAAAATTAGCATTAATTGCTTATTTTTATTTTAACATTTACCGATATTTTCGCCAAAATAACACCTCATCACATAGGGTTATACTGATAATAAAAAAATAGTGAAATCACCTGCTTTTCTTGATCTTGATCAATTGCAACGGCCATTGAAAGCGCAATATATAAATAACCAATAAATTTAATTTAACGCCCATCAAATCGCGTTAAATAATCGCCCCAACGATACTCAGAAACGCAAAATAAAAACTAAAGAAACTTTTGTAATTAAAGAAACCACTGAGCGCATCGCTGGCGTAAACGTTATTTTCAACAACTTGCAGATACTCATTATGAAAGAGAAAAAGACAACCATACCGCCTGCCGGTGCAGTCAATCCAACGACTGCGAATAAAAAACGTCTCCTGATGATGGCGCTGCCGATTATCGTTGCCGTGCTGTTACTCTTCGTCCCGGTCCCGGACGGCCTGCCGCCGTACGCCTGGCACTACTTCGCTATCTTCGTCGGGGTGATCGTCGGGTTGATTTTTGAACCACTGCCTGGCGCCGTTATCGGCATCACCGGCGTGGTGGTCATCGCCCTGTGCAGTCAGTGGCTGCTGTTCAGCCCGGAACAGATGGCCGCACCTGGCTTCAAAATGGCCGGCGCCTCCTTTAAGTGGGCGGTGAGCGGCTTCGGCAACTCCACCGTGTGGCTTATCTTCGGCGCCTTTATGTTCGCCGCCGGCTACGATAAAACCCAGTTCGGCCGCCGCCTGGCGCTGATTCTGGTGAAATATCTCGGCCGTCGCAGCCTGACGCTGGGCTACGCCATCACCTTCGCGGATCTGCTGCTGGCGCCGTTTACGCCGTCGAATACCGCGCGCAGCGGGGGCACCATCTACCCGATTATCGCCAACCTGCCGCCGCTGTACGGTTCAAAACCGAACGATCCGAGCGCGCGTAAAATCGGTTCCTATCTGATGTGGGTAGCGATCACTGCCGCCTGTATCACCAGCTCGATGTTCCTGTCGGCACTGGCGCCGAACCTGCTGGCGCTGGCGCTGGTAAAAAGCATCGTCGGTATCAACATCTCCTGGGGCACCTGGTTCATCGCCTTCCTGCCGCTTGGCGTACTGCTGATCCTGACCATGCCGCTGCTGGCCTACTGGTTCTACCCGCCGGAAGTGAAAGTCAATAACGAAGTGCCGCTGTGGGCCGCTCGTGAACTGGAAAAACTGGGCAAACTGTCGCGCAATGAGATCCTGCTGCTGGTGTTCGTCTGCTTCGCGCTGATGATGTGGATCTTCGCCGCCGACTGGATTGAACCGGCTCTGGCCGCCCTGCTGGTTATCGTGCTGATGCTGTGGACCGGCGTGCTCTCCTGGAGCGATATCACCAACAACAAAGCGGCGTGGAACACCTTTGTCTGGTTCGCCACCCTGGTGGCGCTGGCCGACGGCCTCTCCTCTACCGGCTTTATCGCCTGGCTGGGTAAAGAGGGCGGCGCGCTGATGAGCGGTATCTCCCCGGGGATGGCGACCATCGTCCTGCTGCTGGCGTTCTACCTGCTGCACTATCTGTTTGCCAGCACCACCGCGCACACTACCGCGCTGCTGCCGGCCATGCTGACCATCGCCGCCACCATTCCGGGGATGAATATGGAAGTGTTCGTTTTGCTGATGGTGACCTCGCTGGGCGTGATGGGGATCATCACCCCGTACGGTACCGGCCCAAGCCCGATCTACTACGGCAGCGGCTATCTGCCGACCAAAGATTACTGGCGCCTCGGCACCATCTTTGGCGCCATCTTCCTGGCCGCCCTGCTGCTGATTGGCTATCCGTGGATGTCCATGATGTTCTGATTCATAACCGCCGGGACCACCCCGGCGGTTTTATCTTTATGGAGTAAGTGATTATGTCGACTAAACCGTTTGTTTATCAGGATCCGTTCCCGCTGGCGCACGACGATACCGAATACTATCTGCTCAGCAAAGCGCACGTCTCCGTCGCCGAATTTGACGGCCAGGAAGTGCTGAAAGTGGAACCGCAGGCGCTGACCCTGCTGGCGCAGCAGGCCTTCCACGACGCCGCCTTTATGCTGCGCGTCTCCCATCAGCAGCAGGTCGCGTCGATTCTGCTCGACCCGGAGGCCAGCGATAACGATAAATATGTCGCCCTGCAGTTCCTGCGCAACTCGGAAATCGCCGCCAAAGGCGTCCTGCCCACCTGTCAGGACACCGGCACCGCCATCATCATGGGTAAAAAAGGTCAGCGCGTCTGGACCGGCGGCGGCGACGAAGCCGCCCTGGCGCAGGGCGTGTACAACACCTATACCGAAGATAACCTGCGTTACTCGCAGAACGCCCCGCTGGATATGTATAGAGAGGTCAACACCGGCACCAACCTGCCGGCGCAGATCGATCTCTACAGCGTCGACGGCGACGAATATAAATTCCTGTGCATGGCGAAAGGCGGCGGTTCCGCCAATAAAACCTATCTCTATCAGGAAACCAAAGCGCTGATCACCCCGGCGAAGCTGAAAAACTATCTGGTGGAGAAGATGCGTACCCTTGGTACCGCTGCCTGCCCGCCGTACCATATCGCCTTTGTCATCGGCGGCACCTCGGCGGAAGCGACGCTGAAAACCGTCAAGCTGGCCTCCACCCGCTACTACGACGGTCTGCCAACCGAAGGCAACGAGCACGGTCAGGCGTTCCGCGATGTGCAGCTTGAGCAGGAACTGCTGCAGGAAGCGCAAAACCTCGGCCTCGGCGCGCAGTTCGGCGGCAAATACTTCGCCCACGATATCCGGGTGATCCGCCTGCCGCGCCACGGCGCCTCCTGTCCGATCGGCATGGGCGTCTCCTGCTCCGCCGACCGCAACATCAAAGCCAAAATCAACCGCGACGGTATCTGGATTGAGAAACTGGAGAGCAATCCAGGAAAATATATCCCTGAACATCTGCGTCAGCAGGGCGAAGGCAAGGTGGTCAGCATCAACCTGAATCAGCCGATGAGCGAGATCCTGGCGCAACTGTCCGCCCATCCGGTTTCCACCCGCCTGAGTCTCAACGGCACTATTATCGTCGCTCGCGATATCGCCCACGCCAAGCTGAAAGAGCTTATCGATAATGGCGAGGAACTGCCGCAGTACGTGAAAGATCACCCGATCTACTACGCCGGCCCGGCCAAAACGCCTGCCGGTTACGCCTCCGGCTCCCTCGGCCCGACCACCGCTGGCCGCATGGACTCTTACGTCGATCTGCTGCAGTCCCATGGCGCGAGCATGGTGATGCTGGCGAAAGGCAACCGCAGCCAGCAGGTCACCGACGCCTGCCACAAACACGGCGGCTTCTACCTCGGCAGCATCGGCGGCCCGGCGGCGGTGCTGGCGCAACAGAGCATCCGCAGCCTTGAGTGCGTGGCGTATCCGGAACTGGGGATGGAGGCGATCTGGAAAATCGAAGTGGAAGATTTCCCGGCGTTTATTCTCGTCGATGATAAAGGCAACGATTTCTTCCAGCAGATCCAGAACAAGCAGTGCGCCGGCTGTAAACAGCACGGCTAACGCCCCCCTCTGGCGCTAACAGCAGGCCGTCGCCGTTCAGGTGACGGCTTTTTTTTTAGCCCGCGCCGCGCCAGCTTGAATTCACTTCCTGCCCGGCTATGCTCAACGACAAGTCGTCCCTTGAATGCTGAAAAATAACAATAATTCCCTTTCCCGGGTTGATGCTGACCCTCGGGTCGACCGGGACGATGCCCCAGCCGTCGCGCCGCAGGAGGGTGAGAAATAAGGGATAACGTAGCGGCATTTCCGCCGGGTGGCGGCTGCGCCTTACCCGGCCGACAACGACTGCCGGGCAATCCGACCTGGACGACGACTCAACCCTGCGCGGCGTCAATGTCGTCAAACACCTGCTGCGCCAGATGCATCGTGGCATTGGCCGCCGGCAGTCCGCAGTACAGCGCAGAGTGCATGATCAACTCTTTCAGCTCATCGCGGGTCACCCCGTTGTTAAACGACGCGCGCAGATGCATCTTCAGCTCCGCCTCGCGATTGAGGGCAATCAGCATGGCAATGGTGATCATACTGCGGGTGTGGTGGTCGAGCCCCGGACGGGTCCAGGTCTCACCCCAGGCGTAGCGGGTGATAAAGTCCTGAAACTCTTCGTTCAACGGCGTCAGATGCTGCAGCGTACGGTCGACGTGGGCGTCGCCCAGTACTTTGCGCCGCACCGCCAACCCGTCCTGATAGCGCTGTTTATCCTCCATGGCGTTCTCCCTGGAAAAAGCTCAGCAGCGCTGAAGTAAAGCTTTTCGCCGCCTCAATGTTTGACAGATGCGATGCCGGCAGAACTACCACCTGGGAGGCGGGGATCTGCTGCTGCAGGAAATTAGCGTCACCGACCGTGGTGACAGGGTCACTTTCCCCGGCAATGATTAACGTCGGCAGCGGGATCTGCCCTACTTCGCCCCGCAGGTCGGCGGCGGCCAGCGCCTCACAGCAGGCGGCATAGCCTTCGGCGTCGGTATGGGTCAGCTGGTGACACAGGGCCTCCACCACCTCAGGCGCCTTCTGGCGAAACGCGTGGGTGAACCAGCGATCCGCCGCCCCGGCGGCCACCACCGCCATTCCCTCCTGGCGTACCGCCCGCGCCCGCGACAGCCAGCTGGCCTGATCGCCGATGCGCGCCGCGGTGTTCGCGACGGCCAGACCATAAAAACGCTCTGGCGCAAAGCGGCCCAGCCACAGACCGGTCAGACCGCCCATCGAGATCCCGCAGAACCAGGCGCGGTCGATATTCAGATGATCGAGCAGCGCAATCACATCTTCCCCCAGCTGGGCGAGGGTCACTTTGCCATTTTTCGTCGTTTTACCGTGGCCGTGGGTGTCGTAGCGCAGCACCCGGAAATGGGCGGTTAACGCCTCTGTCTGCGGCTGCCACATCGCCCGGGTGGTACCCAGCGAGTTGGAGAGAACGATAACCGGCGCACCTTCCGGTCCATCGAGTTGATAATCAAGATTCATCATGTTGCTCCTGATAACGCGCCAGCACCTGGCGCACAAAGCGTTCGGCGCTGCCGGTCGCCGTTGCCGGGTCCAGCAGCGTGGTTAAGCGTTCGCGGGAGAGATACTGACTAACCTGCGGGTCTGCCGCGAGCAGATCGACCAGCGGGCAGTGGCGGTCCAGCGCCTGACGGCACAGCGCCTCAATATGATGATGCGCCTCAGCTTTGCCGATGCATTCCGCCAGCGCCAGGGTCACCGCCTCAGCCATGATCAGCCCGTGGGTGATATCGAGGTCGGCGCGCATCTTTTGCGGGAAGACCTGCATGTCGCGCACCAGCGCCTCGCTTTGCGCCAGCGCCCCGCCCACCAGGGTAATCAGCTCCGGCAGGGTCTCCCACTCCGCCTGCCAGCCGCCCAGCGCCCGCTCGTGCTGCTGAATCTGGCAGGCGTAGAGGGTGGCCATCAGACCCGGGGTGCGCTGGGCGGCGGTCAGGATCGCCGCGCAGGCCACCGGATTGCGCTTATGCGGCATCGTCGACGAGCCGCCGCGCCCTTCCGCTACTGGCTCGCCCACCTCCGCCACTTCGGTCTGCATCAGCAGGGAGAAGTCGTTAGCGAATTTCCCCAGGGTGCCGCAGACGCCAGCGAACCAGGCGCCTGCCTCCAGCAGCCGATCGCGCTGGCTGTGCCACGGAGTATCCGGCAGCGACAGACCGAGGTTCTGCGCCAGCGCCTGGCCAACCGTCGGTCCTTGCGCTTTCAGCGCGTCCAGGGTCCCCGCGGCGCCGCCGAACTGCAGCACCAGCAGACGCGGACGCATCTCCCGCAGCCGCTGCTGCCAGCGCAGCAGCGCGTCGAGAGTGCCCGCCAGCTTCAGACCAAAGGTCACCGGCAGCGCATGCTGCATCCAGGTCCGGCCCGGCATCACGCTGTGGCAATGACGGTCGGCCTGCCCGGCGAGGGCCGCCAACAGTCGCTCAAGCAGTTGCTCGGCGGCATCCAGCGCCCCGCGCAGCTGGAGCACCAGCCCGGTGTCGATAGCATCCTGACTGGTGGCGCCCCAGTGAACGTAGCGCGCGGCGTTTGGATCCCGCGCTTTTACCTGGGCCGTCAGCTGTTTCACCAGCGGGATCGCCAGATTACCCGCCCCCACA
This sequence comes from Klebsiella sp. V115_8, assembly GCF_029967715.1. Taxonomy (NCBI): domain Bacteria; kingdom Pseudomonadati; phylum Pseudomonadota; class Gammaproteobacteria; order Enterobacterales; family Enterobacteriaceae; genus Klebsiella; species Klebsiella sp. V115_8. Next base: position 87,322 of record NZ_JASCAR010000044.1, on the reverse strand, counting down.
GCCGCCTCGCCCAGGGCGGTAAAATCGATCGCCTCGTGGCGGCAGGCCGCGACAATCGGCCCGACCGCCGCTGCCGGCACCATCCCGCAGGCGGCCTGCGCCTGGGCCAGCGCCGCTTCAAAATCCAGCATGCCCTGCACCCGCTGCGCGTCGCTGAACCAGTCGGTGAGCGGACTGCTGCGCAGCATCGGGGTCAACAAACTCATTCTGGCTCCTTAAACACGTTCAATAATCAGGGCGATCCCCTGCCCGACGCCGATGCACATGGTGCACAGCGCGTAGCGGCCGCCGGTCCGTTTCAGCTGGTAAGCCGCGGTCATCGCCAGGCGGCCGCCGGAGGCGCCGAGCGGATGCCCCAGGGCGATCGCCCCGCCGTTGGGGTTCACATGGGCGGCATCGTCCGGTAAGCCCAAATCGCGGGTCACCGCCAGCGCCTGGGCGGCGAAGGCTTCATTCAGTTCGATCACATCCATCTGGGCTAACGTCAGACCGGTCTGCGCCAGCACCTTCCGCACCGCCGGCGCCGGGCCAAAGCCCATAATGCGCGGCGCCACCCCGGCCGTCGCCACGCCGACCACCCGGGCCAGCGGCTGAAGATCGTTGGCCGCCAGCGCGGTTTCGCTGGCCAGCAGCAGGGCGCAGGCGCCATCGTTAACGCCTGAGGCGTTGCCGGCGGTGACGCTGCCGTCGGCGCGCACCACGCCGCGCAGTTTCGCCAACGCCTCCAGCGAGGTGCTGCGCGGGTGTTCATCGCGGCTAAACCGCAGCGGCTCGCCTTTACGCTGCGGCACCTGGACGGCGATCAGCTCATCGGCAAAACGCCCAGCCTCCTGGGCCGCGGCGGTACGCAGTTGACTGCGTAAGGCGAACGCATCCTGATCGGCGCGGGAAATGGCAAACTCATCGGCGACATTTTCCGCCGTCTCCGGCATGGAATGCACGCCGTACAGGGCTTTCATCTGCGGGTTAATAAAGCGCCAGCCGATGGTGGTATCCTCCATCTGCATGCTGCGGCTAAAGGCGCTCTCCGCTTTCCCCATCACAAACGGCGCCCGGGACATGCTCTCCACGCCGCCGGCGATCATCAGCTGCGTCTCCCCGCTTTTAATCGCCCGCGCCGCGACGCCGATCGCATCGAGGCTGGAGCCGCACAGGCGGTTGATGGTGCTGCCGGGCACGCTCTCCGGCAACCCGGCCAGCAGCAGCGCCATCCGCGCCACGTTGCGGTTGTCTTCCCCGGCCTGGTTGGCGCAGCCAAAGATCACATCGTCAATGCGCGAAGGATCCAGTCCCGGGTTACGCTCCAGCAGCGCTTTCAGCGGCAGCGCCGCCAGGTCGTCAGCGCGCATCGTCGCCAGGGTACCACCAAAACGGCCAAAGGGTGTACGCACCGCATCACAGATAAATGCCTGATTCATCATAGGTTCCTTACGCGCTTTCCGCCAGTTGTTCAAAGGTCAGCGTCACCGGAGTGATGCGCTGCAGCTCTTCAAAAGAGAGACCGTTAAAGATTTCCCGCACCACCGGGCCGCGGTCGGTAATGTCGATCACCGCCAGGTCGGTATAGATCCGGCTCACGCAGCCGACGCCGGTCAGAGGGTAGCTGCACTGTTCCACCAGCTTGCACTCGCCATCGCGGGTCAGATGGTCCATCATCACAAACACCTGGCGAGCGCCGATGGCCAGATCCATCGCCCCGCCGACCGCCGGGATGGCGTCCGGCGCGCCGGTGCTCCAGTTGGCGAGATCGCCGCTGGCGGAGACCTGATAGGCCCCCAGCACGCAGATATCGAGATGGCCGCCGCGCATCATGGCGAAGGAGTCGCCATGGTGGAAATAGCAGCCGCCCTGCAGGAGGGTAACGTGCTCTTTACCGGCATTGATCAGCTCGGGATCTTCTTCTCCGGGCTGCGGCTTCGGCCCCATGCCCAGCAGGCCGTTCTCGCTGTGCAGGAACACCTCTTTGTCGGCAGGCAGGTAGTTGGCAATCCGGGTCGGCAGGCCAATGCCAAGGTTAACGTAAGCGCCTTCGGGGATATCGCGGGCCACGCGCTGGGCCATTTCGTCACGGGTCAGTTTTTGCATCTCGGGCTCCTCAGGCGCGTTGTGCGGCAGTCAGGTTTTCCAGCGAGAACACGCGCTGGACGAAAATGCCGGGGGTGATGATGTGTTCCGGGTCGAGGTCGCCCAGCGACACCAGCTGCGAGACTTCAACGATGGTGGTTTTCGCCGCCGTCGCCATAATCGGGCCAAAGTTGCGCGCTGCTTTGCGATACACCAGGTTGCCCCAGCGGTCGCCCTGGTGGGCTTTAATCAGCGCGAAATCGGCTTTGATCGGATACTCCAGCACATAGTGGCGGCCGTCGATTTCCCGTGTCTCCTTGCCTTCCGCCAGCGGCGTGCCGTAGCCGGTGGGGGTAAACACCGCGCCCAGCCCGGCGCCGGCGGCCTGGATCCGCGCCGCGAGGTTGCCCTGCGGCACCAGCTCCAGCTCCACTTTGCCGCGGCGATAGAGGTCATCGAAAATCTGGGAATCGACCTGGCGCGGGAAGGAGCAGATCATTTTGCGCACCCGGCCAGCCTTAAGCAGCGCCGCGAGCCCCACTTCGCCGTTGCCGGCGTTGTTGTTAATGATGGTCAGGTCGCGGGCGCCCTGGTCAATCAGGGCGTCAATCAGAAAGGTCGGCTGGCCGGCGGGACCAAAGCCGCCGATCATAATAGTCGCCCCGTCGTGGATCCCGGCGATGGCCTCGCTCAGCGTCGATACGCTTTTATCAATCATCAGGTCGCTCCATTGATGTGCGGTAATCGCACTTTTATTCGTTGTTCGCACAAAATGTGACCCGCTTAACGATGTCGGTCAAGGGCGATAATCGAAATATGGTGCGATAATCGAACATCGGTTATCTTTAGCGAAAGAATGTGATCGATGGCAAATATGGGGAACAGAAATGGACAAGCATCCAGACGATTTACTGACCGGCGACGGCGATCCGTTTAAGGGCGATCCTAACTTCATGGCCTCGCTGGCGCGCGGCCTGGAGGTGATTCAGGCATTCACGCCGCAGCGGCCCCTGCTGTCTATCTCACAGATCAGTCAGAAGACCGGCATTCCGCGCGCAGCGGTGCGCCGCTGCCTGTATACCCTGAGCAAGCTGGGGTTCGTTTATGCCGAAGACGGTAAGCATTTTCAGCTGCGGCCGCGGATCCTGGCCCTGGGGCACGCCTGGCTGGCCTCAACGCCGCTGGCGCGTTCGGCGCAGCCGGTGCTGCGGCATCTGAGCGAAATGCTCAATGAATCCTGCTCCATCGCCACCCTCGACGGGGACGATATCCTGTATATCGCCCGCGCTTCCAGCTCGCGGATCATGACCATCGACCTCGATATCGGCAGCCGCCTTCCGGCGTGGGCGACCTCGATGGGTCGGGTGCTGCTCAGCCATCAGCCGGAGGAGAAGCTCAACGACATGCTGGCCCGGGTAACCATGATCCGCTATACCCCGCAGACGGTGGATTCGGTGGCGAAGCTGCGCGCCGAGCTGAAACGGGTGCATCAGCAGGGGTATGCCCTCAACGATCAGGAGCTGGAGATGGGCCTGCGCTCCCTCGCGGTACCACTGTTTAACGCCCAGGGGCAGGCGCAGGCGGCGCTGAACGTCGGGGTGCATGCGGGCCAGATGTCGGCCCGCGAGATGATCGACCGCGTGCTGCCGGAGCTGCAAAAAGCCGCTCGCGAGCTGACGCTGCTGCTGCGCTAACGGCTGCGCTTGGCGTGCCGCTCCCAGGTCTCCTGCTTCGCTTCGGCCGATTTACGCAGCGCGACATAGCAGGCGCCGCTACCGCCATGATGTGGTAGCGCGGCGCAGAAGGCCTGCACCTCCGGCAGCTCTTCCAGCCAGCGCGCCAGATAGCTGCGGATGATATTGGCATGGGACTGGTCGTCGCGGCCTTTGCCGTGAACGATCAGCACATTGCGTAACCCCTCTTTCTGCGCCTGCACCATAAAGGCGAAGAGCATCTGCCGGCACTGTTCCACCGGCTGGCGCAGCAGGGAGAGGCTCGCCTGCTGGCTGTATTTCCCCCGCCGTAGCTTATCCAGCACACCGCTCTGCAGCCCTTCGCGCTTAAACGCCAGCGGCGTGACGAGAGGTACGATATCGAGATAGCCGGTAGTGAGAAAATTATCCAGTTGCAGGGTGTCGACGCGCTGCGGGGCGCGACTGTTGCGCCCGGGATGCCAGTGCACGTCATTGTTACGTTTTAGGGGCTGGACATCTTCCATGGCGTCAAGAAACAGGGATTTGTCATCAAGGTTCATGGTCTCTCCTCCAGCGGCTGTCGCCAGCTACTATAGCCGCCTCGCGCTCCCCCCTCAACGCGTTTAGCCCCGTCTGCTGGCAAAGTGAGCGCGACGGGCGGTTAAGGAAACAATTGTCGACTCTGGCGGCGAAACAGGGTGATTAATGACGCCGTTAGCGGCGTCTGCCGGGTGTCGCGCCGCTGGATCAGAAAATAGGCCGCCGTCGGCAACGCTTCGCGGACGGGGATCATCATCAGCTTGTCCGCCATCATCGGATCGTTGCCGAGCTCCACCGGCAGGATACTGAGAAAATCGCTTTTCACCACCAGGCTGATGCACGACGAGAAGGTCTCGCACACAATATCCACCTTGGGCGCCAGTCCGGCCTGATTAAACCGGTCCTGCAGCTGTTTAAAGTAGCTGCCGCGCGGCGTCGGCATGGTCCAGTGGTGATCCATCAGCTCCACCAGCGAGGTGGCCTGCGCCGCCGGATGCCCCGCGCGGGCGAAGACCGCGAACGGTTTCTCAAACAGTTTTTCAAAGCTGAACTCATGGTCGTACGGCCCGGGATAGTAGGTGTTGATGGTGAAATCCAGCTCCCCCTGGCGCAGCTCATTGATCATCGCCAGCAGCTGGCCCTCCATGATCCGCACCTTCACCTGCGGATGCTGCTGATGAAAGCGGCAGATCACCGACGGCATCAGCGACCGGGCGACGCTGGCGCCAAGGCCAATATTGATCTGCCCGGCCTGCTCTCCCTGGCGCTGCAGCAGTTCATCCTGCGCCGCCCGCAGCTCCTCGAGGATCAGGCTCGCATGTTGATAAAAACTTTCGCCATCGTCAGTCAGCGCCACCCCCTGGCGGCGGCGGACGAACAGCTGAGCGGAAAGCCCCTCCTCCAGCTCTTTAATCGCTTTGGTCAGGGCCGGCTGCGAGACCGCCAGCGAGCGGCTGGCGCCGCGAATACTCCCTTCCCGGGCCACCTCGACGAAGGCGCGAATTTGATGAAATTTAATCTGAAATGCCATGCTTTTGGTGATAACCGTTGTTTATCAGACGGAAGAAAATGACATCTACTGTAATCCATCAGGCTGTGGCAGGTTAAGAGCGTTAAGGCCTGTAGCGCGTCAGTGATAAACAAAAGCTATCACATCGTGAACGCCGTCACATTTTTTACTTATGACAGGATAAGCTATGCCGCAACTTGATGAATACCTGCGCCAGCTGGCGCCAGCCATGACCCAATGGCGCCGCGATTTTCACCTGCACGCTGAATCCGGCTGGCTGGAGTTTCGCACCGCCAGCAAGGTGGCGGAGATCCTCGACGGACTCGGCTACCAGCTGGCGCTGGGGCGTGACGTCATCGATGCCGACAGCCGGATGGGGCTGCCGGATGAGGAGACCCTGACCCAGGCTTTCGAGCGCGCCCGCGAGCAAGGGGCGCCGGAACGCTGGTTGCCGGCGTTTGAAGGCGGGTTCGCCGGCGTGGTGGCGACGCTCGACACCGGACGTCCCGGCCCAACCCTGGCCTTTCGCGTCGACATGGACGCCCTCGACCTCAATGAGCAGCACGATGACAGCCACCGCCCCCATCGCGACCATTTCGCCTCCTGCAACGCCGGCATGATGCACGCCTGCGGCCACGATGGACATACCGCCATCGGGCTGGGTCTGGCGCATGTGCTCAAGCAGTATGCCGCCCAGCTCAACGGGGTCATTAAACTGATTTTCCAGCCTGCTGAAGAGGGTACCCGCGGCGCCCGCGCGATGGTGGCCGCCGGCGTGGTGGACGAGGTGGACTATTTCACCGCCATCCATATCGGCACCGGCGTTCCGGTCGGCACCGTGGTGTGCGGTGGGGACAACTTTATGGCCACCACCAAATTCGATGTGCATTTTAGCGGCGTGGCCGCCCATGCCGGCGGTAAGCCTGAAGATGGGCGCAACGCGCTGCTCGCCGCCGCCCAGGCCGCCCTTGCTCTGCACGCCATCCCACCGCACAGCGCCGGCGCGTCGCGGGTCAACGTTGGGGTGATGCAGGCCGGCACCGGACGCAACGTGGTGCCCTCTTCGGCCCTGTTAAAAGTGGAAACCCGCGGCGAAAGCGAAGCCATCAATCAGTATGTTTTTGACCGGGCGCAGCACGTCATCGCCGGGGCCGCGGCGATGCATCAAGCCGGGTACGAGTTACGCATGATGGGCGCGGCCACCGCCAGCGCCCCGTCGCCGGCGTGGGTGGCGTACCTGCGCGAACAGGCCGCCCTTGTGCCCGGCGTGCAGCAGGCGGTGGATCGCATCGCCGCCCCGGCGGGATCGGAAGACGCCACCCTGATGATGGCCCGGGTCCAGGCGCGCGGCGGCCTCGCCTCGTACATGATATTCGGCACCGAACTGAGCGCCGGTCACCACAACGAGAAGTTTGACTTCGACGAGAGCGTAATGACGGTCGCGGTCGACACCCTGGCGCGCGTCGCGCTTAACTTTCCCTGGCTGCGGGGGGTGTGATGGAACCCATCTTTCAGTTTGTGGACGAGGTGATTGAGGCAAGCCGCGAGAGGTATTGCGCTATCGCCGATGACATCTGGGATCACCCGGAGACGCGCTTTGAGGAGTTCTGGTCCGCCCGCCGGCTGGCGGACGCCCTGGAAGCGGAAGGTTTTCAGCTTACCCGGGATGCCGGCGGGATCCCCAATGCTTTTATCGCCAGCGTCGGCGAGGGCCAACCGGTTATTGCCCTGCTGGGCGAGTTTGACGCCCTGGCGGGTCTTAGCCAGCAGGCCCACAGCGCGGAGCCGACATCGTCGACGCCGGGGGACAACGGTCACGGCTGCGGGCACAATCTGCTCGGGACGGCGGCTTTCGCCGCGGCGGTGGCCGCTAAAAAATGGCTGCAGCAGCACGGCGGTGCAGGCACCCTGCGCTTCTACGGTTGCCCGGGGGAAGAAGGCGGCTCGGGCAAAACCTTTATGGTGCGCGAAGGGCTGTTTGATGACGTCGATGCGGCCCTCACCTGGCATCCGGAGGCCTGGGCCGGGATGTTCAGCACCCGCACCCTCGCCAACATTCAGGCGGCGTGGCGCTTTACCGGCACCGCCGCCCACGCCGCCAATTCGCCGCACCTGGGGCGAAGCGCCCTGGACGCGGTCACCCTGATGACCACCGGCAGCAACTTCCTGAATGAACATATTATCGAGAAGGCGCGGGTTCATTACGCCATTACCGATACCGGCGGCGTCTCGCCCAACGTCGTCCAGGCCCAGGCGGAAGTGCTGTATCTGATCCGCGCGCCGGAGATGGCCGACGTGGAACAGATTTTCGCCCGCATTGAGAAGATTGCCCAGGGGGCCGCGCTGATGACCGAGACCCACGTCAGCTGCCGCTTTGAAAAAGCCTGCTCGGGCTATCTGCCCAACCGCACGCTCGAAGCGGCGATGTACCAGGCGGTATGCCATTACGGCACGCCGGCATGGAGCGACGACGAGCGCGCCTTTGCCGCAGCGATCCGCGCCACGCTCAGCGACAACGATATCAACAACAGCCTGAACAATATCGCCGGCACCGGCGGCGAGGCGGGAAAAACCTTCGCACGTCGCCACCGCGACACCCTGCTGATTGAGGAGGTGGCGCCGTGGGCGGCCACGGATACGCTCCTCGCCGGCTCCACCGACGTCGGCGACGTCAGCTGGAAAGCGCCGGTGGCCCAGTGCTTCAGCCCCTGCTTCGCGGTGGGTACCCCGTTGCACAGCTGGCAGCTGGTGAGCCAGGGACGCACCGCCATCGCCCATAAAGGGATGCTGCTGGCGGGGAAAGTCCTCGCGGCGACGGCGATCCGCTTATTCAGCGACCGCGCGCTGCTGGAGGCCAGCCAGCGAGAGCTCAGGCAAGCGCTGGCAGAACATCCCTACCGCTGCCCGATCCCGGCTGAGGTGAGTCCGTCGGTTTTACGCTAACCATACAGACCAGACCGCTCCTGACAGACGCTGACCGGCATCGCGGCACGCACCGACCATAATAACCGCCGGCAGTACGGGAGCAGGCCTGCCTAACACAACAACGACAACAGAGGAACGCCCATGAGTATGTCATCCATACCGTCGCCTTCCCCCGCCGGAAAGCGCTATGGCTGGGTAGAGAAGATCGGTAATAAGGTCCCGCACCCGTTTTTGCTGTTTATCTATCTTATCGTGGCGCTGATCGCCGCCACGGCGATACTCTCCGCCTTCAACGTCGGGGTCCAAAACCCTGCGGACGGGTCGCGGGTGGTGGTCAAAAACCTGCTCAGCGTGGAAGGGTTGCACTGGTTTCTACCGAACGTGATTAAAAACTTCAGCGGTTTCGCGCCGCTGGGGGCGATCCTCGCCCTGGTGCTGGGCGCCGGCTTTGCCGAGCGGGTGGGCCTGTTGCCCGCGCTGATGGTGAAGATGGCCTCCCACGTTAGCGCCCGTTATGCCAGCTATATGGTGCTGTTTATCGCCTTTTTCAGCCATATCTCTTCGGACGCCGCGCTGGTGATCATGCCGCCGCTGGGGGCGCTGATGTTTCTCGCCGTCGGTCGGCATCCGGTCGCCGGCCTGCTTGCAGCCATTGCCGGCGTGGGCTGCGGCTTTACCGCCAATTTACTGATCGTCACCACCGACGTGCTGCTCTCCGGGATCAGCACCGAGGCGGCCAAATCCATCGATGCCTCTCTGCACGTCAGCGTGATCGACAACTGGTACTTTATGGCAACCTCGGTGATCCTCCTGACCCTCGTCGGCGGTTTGATCACTGACAAGCTGGTGGAGCCGCGGCTGGGCCAATGGCAAGGCAGTCGTGATGACAAGCTGCAGACCCTGACCGCCGAGGAGCGTTTCGGCCTGCGCATCGCCGGCGTGGCGACGCTGGCGTTCGTGGCGGTCATCGCCCTGATGGTGGTCCCCGAAAACGGCATTCTTCGCGACCCGGTTCAACACACGGTCATGCCCTCGCCGTTTATCAAAGGCATCGTGCCGCTGATCATCTTTTTCTTCTTTGTCGTGTCGCTGGCTTACGGCATCGCCACCGGCAAAATTCGCCGCCAGGCCGATCTGCCGCAGCTGATGATTGAGCCGATGAAAGAGATGGCCGGATTTATCGTGATGGTCTTCCCGCTGGCGCAGTTCGTGGCGATGTTCAACTGGAGCAATATGGGTAAGTTTATGGCCGTTGGCCTGACGGACCTGCTGGAGAGCGCCGGCATGAACGGCGTCCCGGCGTTTGTCGGTCTGGCGCTGCTGTCGGCTTTTCTGTGTATGTTTATCGCCAGCGGCTCGGCCATCTGGTCGATTCTGGCGCCGATCTTCGTGCCGATGTTTATGCTGCTGGGCTTCCACCCGGCGTTTGCGCAGATCCTGTTTCGCATCGCCGATTCATCGGTGCTGCCGCTGGCGCCGGTTTCACCGTTTGTGCCGCTGTTTCTCGGTTTTTTACAGCGCTACCGACCGGACGCCCGCCTCGGGACATACTATTCGCTGGTGCTCCCTTACCCGCTGATTTTTCTCGCCGTCTGGCTGCTGTTACTGGTGGGCTGGTATCTGGCAGGACTGCCCATCGGCCCTGGCATCTATCCGCGGCTTCCTTAAGCCGTTGAAGCGCCAGGGACGGCGGCTTACGCTTAACGCGGCACCTTCACTTTGACCTTGCGGGGGAGATCCGCGGCTCCGGCGAAGATGCCGAAAAGCGCGCGATACCCGCGTTCGAGCAACAGCGTGAGACCATGGATAACCAGGCCGCTGAAGATCAATACGATTACGCCAGTCAGTATATATTGCATAGCCCCACCTCTGAGTTATTAACCACGCCGCGCCGACGCGGCGGCACCTTCCCGGGCGCGCAAAGCTGCGCGGAGGACCGGCGTCGTCAGCTTAAAAGTAGCAAAAACCATGCCCGATAACCCGCCAGGATCGATCCAAAAATAAATCAACGTAACGGCCGCTGGCTGCCGGTCGATGATGCGGGTTTATCTTTTGGGAGTATAGTTGACCGCCGCCGGCGCGTGGTATCGTGTGGCCCACGTGTACGATGGTGGATGACCGAAACGATGTTGACCTTGCTGCAGGATAAAATGGATACCCCGCTGGGGGCGCTGTGGGTGCTCTGCGACGAACAGTTTAATTTGCGCGCCGTCGAGTGGGACGAGCACCGCGATCGGATGGAAACCCTGCTCGATGTACACTATCGCCGGGAAGGCTATCAGCGCGTCGACTGCCGCAATCCAGGCGGTCTCAGCAGTAAGCTGAACGACTATTTTGCCGGCGACCTGGCCGTTATCGAGACCCTGCCTACCGCCACCGCCGGCACCCCTTTCCAGCGCCAGGTCTGGCGGGCGTTACGCGAAATCCCCTGCGGCCAGGTGATGCACTATGGTCAGCTGGCCGAGGCGCTCGGTCGTCCCGGCGCGGCGCGCGCCGTGGGGGCCGCCAATGGCGCCAACCCGGTGAGTATTGTGGTGCCCTGCCATCGGGTCATCGGGCGTAACGGCACGATGACCGGCTATGCCGGCGGCGTGCAGCGTAAAGAGTGGCTTCTGCGCCACGAGGGCTATCTGTTGCTTTGACTGAAAATGCGTTTTCGGAATTTTCAGGTAATTTTACAATCTAATGTGGCTGAATAATCTATTTTTAATCAAGCAGATATCAGCCTGTGTTGATTTACCCTGCTGATATTACGTGTTTCAGAGCCTGAAGACTTACCTGCTCATCAAAAAGATGTTAAAATTGACCAATATCAATTAAGGCCTGAGCAGACATATGATCCCTGAGAAGCGAATTATTCGACGCATTCAGTCTGGCGGTTGTGCTATCCATTGTCAGGATTGCAGTATCAGCCAGCTCTGCATCCCCTTTACTCTGAACGAGCATGAGCTTGATCAGCTGGATAATATTATCGAGCGGAAAAAGCCCATCCAGAAAGGTCAAACCTTGTTCAAAGCGGGTGATGAGCTGAAATCGTTGTACGCCATTCGCTCCGGGACCATCAAAAGCTACACCATCACCGAGCAAGGCGATGAGCAGATTACCGGCTTCCATCTGGCGGGCGATCTGGTGGGCTTCGACGCCATCGGCACCGGCCTGCACCCGAGCTTCGCCCAGGCGCTGGAAACCTCAATGGTGTGCGAGATCCCCTTTGAAACCCTCGACGATCTTTCCGGAAAAATGCCGAATCTGCGTCAGCAGATGATGCGCCTGATGAGCGGTGAGATCAAAGGCGACCAGGATATGATCCTGCTGCTTTCCAAAAAGAACGCCGAAGAGCGCCTGGCCGCGTTTATCTATAACCTGTCCCGCCGTTTCGCGCAGCGCGGTTTCTCTCCCCGCGAGTTCCGACTGACCATGACCCGCGGCGACATTGGCAACTATCTCGGCCTCACCGTCGAAACCATCAGCCGTCTGCTGGGGCGTTTCCAGAAGAGCGGCATGCTGGCGGTGAAAGGCAAATACATCACGATTGAAAACGGCGACCTGCTGGCCCAGCTGGCCGGTCAGGCGCGCAACGTCGCTTAATCTCCGCGCAACACCTGGTCAGGATCGGCATTTTTTTCAGATTTGTTGATCTGACCAGGCTCCTCCCCTGTTTCAATTCATCCATATAGGTTATCTTTTTAATAACTGACGGTAGCTGCAGTTGTAAGGAGACCCTGTATGGCGAAGTATCAGAGCATGCTGGTAGTAATCGATCCTAACCAGGACGACCAGCCGGCGCTAAGGCGAGCGGTGTACCTGCACCAACGGATTGGTGGACGCATCAAAGCCTTTTTGCCGATCTATGATTTTTCTTATGAAATGACCACCCTGCTGTCGCCGGACGAACGGACGGCGATGCGTCAGGGCGTCATTGCCCAACGAACGGCCTGGATCCGCGAGCAGGCGAAATTCTATCTTGAATCCGGTGTGCCGATTGACGTGAAAGTGGTGTGGCACAACCGCCCCTTCGAAGCCATTATTCAGGAAGTGATCAGTGAGAAACACGACCTGCTGCTGAAGATGGCCCACCAGCACGACAAGCTGGAAGCGGTGATCTTCACCCCGACCGACTGGCATCTGCTGCGTAAGTGCCCCTGCCCGGTCTGGATGGTGAAAGATCAGCCGTGGCCGGAAGGCGGTAAAGCGCTAGTCGCCGTCAATCTGGCCAGCGAAGAGAATTATCACAACACCCTCAACGAGAAGCTGGTTCGCGAGACGCTGTCGCTGGCGGAAGAAGTCAACCACACAGAAGTGCACCTTATCGGCGCCTATCCGGTCACCCCGATCAATATCGCGATTGAGCTGCCGGATTTCGATCCCAGCGTCTACAACGACGCCATTCGCGGTCAGCATCTGCTGGCGATGAAAGCGCTGCGGCAGAAGTTTGGCATTGACGAGAAATTCACCCATGTGGAAAAAGGGTTGCCTGAGGAGGTGATCCCGGATCTCGCCGAGCATCTGCAGGCGGGGATCGTGGTGCTGGGTACGGTCGGACGCACCGGCCTCTCCGCGGCGTTCCTTGGCAATACCGCGGAGCAGGTAGTCGACCACCTGCGCTGCGATCTGCTGGTGCTTAAACCAGAGGCCTATCAGACGCCGGTGGAACTGGACGACGACGACGACGATTAACCTTCCCTCCCGGAACGTTCACCTTCCCCCGCCTCGCGGGGGATTTTTTTGCCCGCTTTCCCTCAGGCACAAAAAAGGGCCGCTTGCGGCCCCGTCATTGCATGGCGATCATGAACGACTCAGTGGATACCCAGACGCCAGGCCAGATCGATCTCTTCTTTCAGCTCCAGCGAGGAGAGCGCCATCAGGTCAGCAAACTCCAGCTCCAGCAGTTTAAGTTTTTTCAGATACTGCGCTGGGGTCATGACGGTGGTGTCGCGGCGTAAGAATTCGATGGCCATCTGCGTTGGGGTTAACTCGGTATCCATAATATCCTCTGTCTGATGTAAGAACCGGAACATTATATCACCTCTCTCCGCTTATTTTATGAACAATTCCTGGCATCCTTCTGCATATAAAAAAGCCGTCTCACAGGAGACGGCTTATAAACAAACGTTGTAAAACAATAATGTTACATTACAGCGCTTTCAGGATCGCATCGACGCTGGCTTTGGCATCGCCAAACAGCATATGGGTGTTCTCTTTAAAGAACAGCGGGTTCTGTACGCCGGCGTAACCGGTGTTCATCGAACGCTTAAAGACCACCACGTTCTGCGCTTTCCACACCTCAAGCACCGGCATGCCAGCAATCGGGCTCTTCGGATCGTCCTGCGCCGCCGGGTTGACGGTATCGTTAGCGCCAATGACCAGCACGGTGTCGGTGTCGCTGAAATCATCGTTGATCTCATCCATCTCCAGCACGATGTCGTAAGGCACCTTGGCCTCCGCCAGCAGGACGTTCATATGCCCCGGCAGACGGCCGGCGACCGGGTGAATGCCAAAGCGCACCTTAATGCCGCGCGCCCGCAGCTTCTCGGTGATCTCGGCCACCGGATACTGCGCCTGGGCCACCGCCATACCATAGCCCGGGGTGATGATGACCGAGTGCGAATTTTTCAGCATCTCCGCCGTCTCTTCGGCGCTAATTTCGCGGTGCTCGCCCACTTCTTCATCGCCGCCGCTGGAGGAACCATCGGTGCCGAAGCCGCCGGCAATCACGCTGATAAAGGAGCGGTTCATCGCCTTACACATAATGTAAGAGAGGATGGCGCCGGAAGAGCCCACCAGCGCGCCGGTGACGATCAGCAGGTCATTGCTCAGCATAAAGCCCGCCGCCGCCGCCGCCCAGCCCGAGTAGGAGTTGAGCATAGAGACCACCACCGGCATGTCCGCGCCGCCGATAGAGGCCACCAGGTGCCAGCCGAAGGCCAGCGCGATCGCGGTCATCACCAGCAGGCACAGGACCTGGGTGCCGGTGCTGTCGGAGCGCACGAAAATCACCATCAGTACGAAGGAGACCACCAGCGCCGCCAGGTTCAGCTTATGGCGATTAGGCAGCATCAGCGGTTTGGAGGAGATCTTGCCGCGCAGTTTACCAAACGCCACCACCGAACCGGTGAAGGTCACCGCGCCGATGAAGATGCCGAGGAACACTTCGGTCAAATGGATATTGACCAGAATCTGCTCCATACCGGTTTCATGCTGCAGGTAGCTGTTAAACCCTACCAGCACCGCCGCCAGGCCCACGAAGCTGTGCAGGATGGCCACCAGCTCCGGCATCTCGGTCATTTCGACCTTCTTCGCCAGACGAATACCGATGGCCCCGCCGATCACCATCGCGAGGATAATCCAGCCGACGTTGCCGGCGTCCGGCCCCAGAATGGTGGCGATCAGAGCGATGGCCATCCCGGCGATGCCGAAATAGTTGCCCTGCTGCGAGGTTTCGTGTTTCGACAGACCCGCCAGGCTGAAAATAAACAGGATTGCAGCAACAATGTATGCAGCTGTAACTAATCCACCAGACATGTGCTACCCCTTATCCTTTGCGAAACATTTTTAGCATGCGCTGAGTCACGGTAAAACCACCGAAAATATTAATGCTGGCGATCAGTACCGCGATAAAGCTCAGGAAGCTGACCCAGCCGCCGTGGCCTATCTGCAACAATGCGCCAACCACGATAATGCCCGAAATGGCGTTCGTCACCGACATCAGCGGCGTATGCAGGGCATGGGAGACATTCCATACCACGTAGTAACCCACCACGCAGGCCAGCGCGAAGACGGTGAAATGGCCGAGGAACTCTTTAGGCGCCACGTTGGCCAGCCAGCCGAAGAGGATAATCGCCAGCGCGATCAGCGCATATTTGCGCCACGGCGACGCCGGTTTGACCTCTTCTTTCGGCGCTTCCACTTTTTTCGCCGCGGCCTGCGGCTGAGCGGAGACCTGAATCGGCGGCGCCGGCCAGGTGATTTCGCCTTCGCGCACCACGGTCACGCCGCGCACCACCACGTCATCGAAATCGATAACGATATTGCCGTCTTTCTCTTTGCACAGCAGCTTCAGCAGGTTCACCAGGTTAGTGCCGTAGAGCTGGGAGGACTGGGTCGGCAGACGGCCTGGGAGGTCGGTATAACCGATAATTTTCACGCCGTTGGCGGTGGTCACCACTTCGCCCGGCACGGTGTACTCGCAGTTGCCGCCGTTTTGCGAGGCGAGATCGACCACCACGCTGCCCGACTTCATTGAGTCAACCATTTCCCGGGTGATCAGCTTCGGCGCCGGTTTGCCCGGTATTAACGCCGTGGTGACGATAATATCGACCTCTTTCGCCTGGGCGGCGAACAGCGCCATTTCGGCTTTGATAAAGGCTTCGGACATCACCTTGGCATAGCCGTCGCCGCTGCCCGCTTCCTCTTTAAAATCCAGCTCGAGGAACTCGGCGCCCATACTCTGCACCTGCTCCTTCACTTCCGGGCGGGTATCGAAGGCGCGGACAATCGCGCCCAGGCTGTTGGCGGCGCCAATCGCCGCCAGTCCGGCCACCCCGGCGCCGATAACCATCACCTTGGCGGGCGGAACTTTGCCTGCCGCCGTGATCTGCCCGGTAAAGAAACGACCGAATTCATGGGCCGCTTCAACGATAGCGCGGTACCCGGCGATATTGGCCATTGAGCTGAGCGCATCCAGCGACTGGGCGCGTGAGATACGCGGCACCGAATCCATCGCCATCACGTTGATATTACGGGCCGCCAGTTTTTCCATCAGCTGCGGGTTTTGCGCCGGCCAGATAAAGCTAATCAGCGTGGTTCCTGGGTTTAGCAGGGCAATTTCATCGTCATTCGGGGCATTGACCTTGAGGATGACATCAGACTGCCACACCTCGTCGCCGGTCACGATTTCAGCCCCTGCCTGGGCAAAGGCCTCATCGTCAAAGCTGGCCAGCTTCCCGGCGCCGCTTTCTACCGCGACGCTAAAGCCGAGTTTGAGCAACTGCTCAACGGTCTTCGGCGTGGCGGCGGCCCGGGTCTCCTGGGCGAGCCTTTCTTGTGGTACACCAATACGCATAGTTTTCCCTTCCATCGGTTTTTGATGATGGTTTACTTTTCTGACCAACAGCGACAGGACGGCAAAATCATCCTCGCCATCTTTCGCTGTCTGCAAAATGAAACAGTAACAAACTTTTTATAACCTACTGAAAATAGCGATTGTGATCTACAGCGATAAAACAGAAATTTTGATTTTATTGCTTATTGTCAGCACAGATGGTTCCGGGCAGCAATATTTACCTGAATTTGCCTCTCAGGCCTGATAATCCGCTTATCCAGTGGTATAAAACGCCATTTATCGCCATTGAGATCATTGTATTAACATTACATTAACTAATAAAAGTGGTATCGATTATCGTTTTTGCTGGTCAAGCGGCTGTTTTTTCAACATATCGAAAAATGTTATCTTTCCGTAGTATACGATTCGGGCGGCACGCAAAAAATGACGCAGACAGTCACAGCGATTAAATGCAATAATCAAACGTTTTCAGTCAACAACAACACCAGTATATGGTTTGCGCAAGGCAAAGGATTATTTTTATGAAGCTTAAAAACACCCTCCTGGCGTCTGCTCTCCTGACAACCGCCACGTTGTCTGCCCACGCAGCGACCGAGTTGACCCCGGAGCAGGCGGCTGCGCTGAAGCCCTACGATCGCGTTGTCGTCACCGGCCGGTTTAATGCCATTGGCGACGCGGTGCAAGCGGTATCGCGCAAAGCTGACAAAGACGGCGCGGCCTCATTCTATGTTGTCGACACGTCGGATTACGGCAATGGCGGCAACTGGCGCGTCACGGCTGACCTCTATAAAGACGACGCGCCGAAAGCGGATGCGCCGAAAAATCGCATCATCAATGGCGTGATGGAGCTGCCGAAAGATCAGGCCGTTGAGCTGATGCCTTACGACACCGTCACCGTCCAGGGCTTCTATCGCAGCCAGCCGGAAGTGAACGACGCCATCACCAAAGCGGCGAAAGCGAAAGGCGCCTATGCGTTCTTCATCGTCCGCCAGGTGGACGCCAACCAGGGCGGCAACCAGCGCATTACCGCCTATATCTACAAAAAAGATGCGGAGAAACGCGTTCTGCAGAGCCCGGACGCTATCCCGGCTGATTCTGAAGCCGGCCGCGCGGCGCTGGCCAAAGGCGGCGAAGCGGCGAAAAACGTCGAAATCCCGGGCGTCGCCACCACCGCGGCGGTTGGCTCCGGCACCGGCGTAGGTCGTTTCTTCGAGACCCAGTCGTCAAAAGGCGGACGTTACACTGTCACGCTGCCGGACGGCACCAAAGTTGAAGAAGTGAACAAAGTGACTGCGGCGCAAATGGTGCCGTTCGATAACATCAAGTTCACCGGCAACTACGGCAACATGACCGAGATCTCCTATCAGACGGCAAAACGCGCGGCGAAGAAAGGGGCGAAGTACTATCACATTACCCGCCAGTGGCAGGAACGCGGCGGCAACATCACCATCAGCGCCGATTTGTACAAATAATCGCTGCTGACTGGCTAAAAAGGCGGCGCATTGCCGCCTTTTCATTTTTTTTCATCCCCCGCCATTGCATGGCCCCCGGACACTCCGTAAAATCCCGCGCCTTAGCGCAATCCTCCATTTTTATGCGATTTC
This sequence comes from Klebsiella sp. V115_8, assembly GCF_029967715.1. Lineage (NCBI taxonomy): Bacteria > Pseudomonadati > Pseudomonadota > Gammaproteobacteria > Enterobacterales > Enterobacteriaceae > Klebsiella > Klebsiella sp. V115_8. The sequence continues at coordinate 69,424 of NZ_JASCAR010000044.1, read as the reverse complement.
GCAAAATAAATATTCTGGAACAGCCATTTTCACCTCGGGAATGCAATGGAAAAGAAACTGGGCCTGAGCGCCCTGACCGCCCTGGTCCTCAGCTCAATGCTCGGCGCTGGCGTATTCAGTTTGCCGCAAAATATGGCGGCCGTGGCCAGCCCTTCCGCTCTGCTCATCGGCTGGGCGATTACCGGCGTCGGGATCCTGTTCCTCGCCTTCGCGATGCTGCTGTTGACCCGTATTCGTCCCGACCTCGACGGCGGGATCTTCACCTACGCCCGCGAAGGCTTCGGCGAGCTGATCGGCTTCTGTTCCGCCTGGGGCTACTGGCTGTGCGCGGTGATCGCCAATGTCTCCTATCTGGTGATCGTCTTTTCGGCGCTCAGTTTCTTCACCGATACCCCTGAGCTGCGCCTGTTTGGCGATGGCAACACCTGGCAGTCTATCGTTGGCGCTTCAGTTCTGCTGTGGGTGGTCCACTTCCTGGTCCTGCGTGGCGTGCAGACGGCGGCGGGGATTAACCTGGTCGCCACCCTCGCCAAGCTGTTGCCGCTGGGGGCGTTTGTCGCCCTCGCCGCCCTGGCCTTTCAGCTGGATACGTTCCGCCTCGATTTCAGCGGCCTGGCGCTGGGCGTACCGGTGTGGGAGCAGGTTAAAAACACGATGCTGATCACTCTGTGGGTGTTTATCGGCGTCGAGGGCGCGGTGGTGGTCTCCGCCCGCGCGCGACACAAGCGGGACGTTGGCCGCGCGACGCTGCTGGCGGTGCTTTCGGCCCTCGCGGTGTATCTGCTGGTCACCCTGCTGTCGCTGGGCGTGGTGCCGCGTAGCGAACTGGCCGAAATGCGCAACCCGTCGATGGCGGGACTGATGGTCAGACTGATGGGCTCGTGGGGTGAAATTGTGATTGCCGCCGGGCTTATCGTGTCGGTGTGTGGCGCCTATCTCAGCTGGACGATCATGGCCGCCGAAGTGCCTTACCTCGCCGCCACTCACAAAGCCTTCCCGCGCCTGTTCGCCCGCCAGAACCGCAACAACGCCCCCTCCGCTTCGCTGTGGCTGACCAATATCAGCGTTCAGGCGTCGCTGGTCCTCATCTGGCTGACCGGTTCGGACTACGGCACCCTGCTGACCATCGCCTCAGAGATGATCCTCGTGCCCTATCTGCTGGTCGGCGCCTTTTTGCTCAAAATCGCCCCCCGTCCGCTGCATAAAGCGGTGGGTATCGGCGCCTGCATTTATGGCTTATGGTTATTATACGCGTCGGGACCTGTGCATTTGCTGTTGTCGGTGGTACTTTACGCTCCGGGTCTTCTGGTCTTTTTGTACGCCCGACGTACGCACCAGCACGATCGTTCGCTCAAACGCCGTGAATTGGCGCTAATTGGTTTATTGCTGGTTGCCGCTGTGCCGGCAACGTGGATGCTGGTGGGGTAAGCGGTCGCCCTGCCGCAGAAATCAAAGGAGATACCCATGGCTGAACAACAGCCCCGCCCGGTTCTGATCACAGGAGGAGGCCGCCGCATCGGCCTCGCGCTGGCGCACCATTTTCTGCAGCAACACCAGCCGGTGATCGTCAGCTATCGCACGCCCTATCCGGCGATCGAAGACCTGCGCGAAGCGGGCGCCCTCTGTCTGCAGGCCGACTTCAGCAGCGATGACGGCATTCTGACCTTTGCCGAAGCGGTTAAATCGCATACCAGCGGCCTGCGGGCCATCATCCACAACGCCAGCGACTGGATGGCGGAGAAGCCGGGCGTACCGCTCAGCACGGTGATCAACCGCATGATGCAGATCCACGTCCATGCCCCCTATCTGCTCAACCACGCGCTGGAGGAGCTCCTGCGCGGCCACGGCCATGCCGCCAGCGACATTATCCATATCACCGATTACGTGGTGGAGCGTGGGAGCGATAAACATATCGCCTACGCCGCCAGCAAGGCCGCGCTGGACAACATGACCCGCTCCTTTGCCCGCAAGCTGGCCCCGGAGATCAAAGTCAACGCCATTGCGCCGTCGCTGATCATCTTCAATGAAGGTGACGACGAGGCTTATCGTCAGCAGGCGCTGGATAAGTCGCTGATGAAAATCGCCCCGGGCGAGAAAGAGATCAGCGACCTTATCGACTATCTGTTTACCAGCCGCTACGTGACCGGCCGGTCATTCGCCGTCGACGGCGGTCGCCCTCTGCGTTAGTGGAAGCGGCTCCAGCCAACAATCAACAGCCACGCGCACAGCCCCCAGCAACCTACTGCGCCTGCCAGCGCCAACGGCAGGCGCATGATCCCGGTGAAGTACCACAGCGACAGCAGATAGATAAAATAGGGAACGATCGACCACATGCCGAACACGATAGTGGTGCGCAGGGCTTCAATACCGCGCTCGCTGGCGACAATATAGTGGGCGATGAGCGCAAAGGTGGGAAACAGCGGAACAAGTCCGGCGATGGCGTAGTTTTTGGTTTTCGCCAGCACGCCAATCAGCACCACCACCAGCGCGCCCAGCAGCCCTTTGATTAACAGCCCCATGTCCTTATGCCTTAACAATGAATCAACAAGTTAGCGCAGCATAGCGGAATTAGCGCTGTTTATAAAAGAGGAATGGCGGGTAAAATAGGCGCGGTGTATGTTACTTCTTTTACTGATGTGCAATAGACATGAATAAAATCGTTTTTGTTGAGGATGACCCTGAGGTAGGGGCGCTGATCGCCGCCTATCTCGGCAAGCATGATATGGATGTGGTGGTCGAGCCTCGCGGCGACCGCGCAGAGGAAGTGATCGCGCGGGAGAAACCGGACCTCGTGCTCCTGGACATTATGCTGCCCGGCAAGGACGGAATGACGCTCTGTCGCGATCTGCGTGGGCAATGGCAAGGGCCGATTGTCCTGCTGACCTCGCTCGACAGCGATATGAACCATATCCTCTCCCTGGAGATGGGCGCCAGCGATTATATCCTGAAAACCACCCCGCCGGCGGTGCTGCTGGCGCGACTGCGTCTGCATTTGCGCCAGCATATCGCCCCGGCGGGAGCAGGCGCGCCTGCGACGCTCACCCCGCACAAGACCATCTCCTTTGGCTCACTGACCATTGACCCGGTCAACCGCCAGGTGCTGCTCGGCGGAGAAAGCGTCGCCCTGTCTACCGCCGATTTCGACCTGCTGTGGGAGCTGGCTACCCACGCCGGGCAGATTATGGACCGCGACGCCCTGCTGAAAAATTTACGCGGCGTCACCTACGACGGGATGGATCGCAGCGTCGACGTCGCCATCTCGCGCCTGCGCAAAAAACTGCTCGATAACGCCACAGAACCCTACCGGATTAAGACGGTACGCAATAAAGGCTACCTCTTCGCCCCCCACGCCTGGGACAACTGAGCGGTCCTTCTGCGGCCCTGAAAGGGGCCCGTTTACCGCCTGTTCCCCGGCGGCATGCGCATCGCATTTTCCGCCGCCTTCGCGCTGGCGGGCCGCCGCCAGTTTGTCATATTGAGTAAATCAATATGTTTCGCCGTACAGAAGCCCATCACATAACCCCTCAATATGATTGTGCTCAAGGACTTACCGTTATCAGAATGGCATAAAGCCTGAAAACACAGGACTTTTGCATGATGAAATACGTTGTACTTTTGGCACTGACCCTCTTCACGTCACTCTCTGGCTGGGCTTTTTCCCTCGACAACGCCGATATCCGGCTCCTCTGTCCACAGCGCGGGCAAATTAAGGTGCTCCTCCACCGCTATCAACATACCCAGCAATCCTGGGGAGATCACCATTTCGAAACCGGCGGCGGATACGTGCGCCAGGGGCCGCTGCTGGTGATCCCGTTTGCTAACCTTGATCAGATGATTTACCACCAGACCACCGGCGAATTTGCTTACTGGTATGCCGAAGCAAAACAGCTGGTGCGCTGTCGACTGCTGAGCCTGGCCACCCTCTATCCGGTGGATATCCCCTACTATCGCGAGTAGCGCCCAGCGGCGCGCAGATGACACTGGACATAATCCTTGCCTAATGCAGAGGTAAGCTCGCAATAAGTGACACTGTCACATTTTCAACGACGTCGCTCCCCCCGGCTGGCTATTGTCAGGGGGCATAAACCCTGCTTTGATAGCGTATCGGTTACTCCCGCGCGGGCCTCGGCTCGCCCCGGTAAACCCGAGACGTTTCCGCCTCGCCGGGCAGATGGTCCTGAGGCGCCGGCAGGTTTCTCTTTTTGACTATGCGGTAATGTAATGAAAAAGCTGTTCGTGCAGTTCTACCTTCTGCTCTTCGTCTGCTTTCTGGTGATGACCATGCTGGTGGGCCTGGTCTATAAATTTACCGCTGAACGCGCCGGCCGGCAGTCGCTTGACGATCTGATGAAAAGCTCACTGTATCTGATGCGCAGCGAGCTGCGGGAAATTCCGCCTCGCGACTGGAGCAAAACGCTGAAAGAACTGGACCTAAATCTGTCGTTCGACCTGCACATCGAGCCGATGAGCAAATTCAAATTGTCGGAAAGCTCGATGCAGCACCTGCGCGCCGGGGATATCGTCGCGCTCGACGACCAGTACACCTTTATCCAGCGCATCCCCCGCAGCCACTATGTGTTATCCGTGGGCCCGGTGCCCTATCTCTATTTTCTGCATGAAATGCGTCTCCTGGACGTAGCGCTGATGGCGTTTATCGCTATCTCGCTGGCCTTCCCGGTGTTTATCTGGATGCGTCCGCACTGGCAGGACATGCTGCGCATTGAGACCGCCGCCCAGCGCTTTGGCGAAGGCCACCTCAGCGAGCGTATTCATTTTGACAGCATGTCCAGCTTTGAGCGGCTCGGGGTGGCCTTCAACCAGATGGCCGACAACATTAACGCCCTCATTGCCAGTAAAAAGCAGCTGATTGACGGCATCGCCCATGAGCTCAGGACGCCGCTGGTGCGCCTGCGCTACCGTCTGGAGATGAGCGAAAACCTCACCGAGGCGGAATCGCAGGCGCTGAACCGCGATATCGGCCAGCTGGAGGCGCTCATAGAAGAGCTCCTGACCTACGCCCGTCTCGACCGCCCGCAGACGGAGCTCAGCCTGACCACCCCCGATTTCCCCGCCTGGATCAGCGACCACGTCGAGGATATCCAGATGGTCAACCCGCAGCGCGAAGTCGGCCTGGCGACGCTGACCCGCGGCAACTATGGCGCGCTGGATATGCGGTTGATGGAGCGGGTGCTGGATAATCTGGTGAACAACGCCCTGCGCTACAGCGGTCAGCGGGTGGCGGTCAGCCTGACCCTGCAGGGTTCCCGCGCGTCGTTGCAGGTCGACGATGACGGCCCGGGCATTGCCCCCGAGGAACGCGAGCGGGTGTTCGAACCTTTTGTTCGTCTTGACCCCAGCCGCGATCGGGCGACCGGAGGGTGCGGCCTCGGCCTGGCCATTGTCCACAGTATCGCCCAGGCGATGGGGGGCGACGTTTGCTGCGAGGCCAGTCCACTCGGCGGCGCCCGCTTCTGCTTTAGCTGGCCGGTCTATCATCAGTTGCCCGATTTTACCTCTGCCTGAATAAAACTTGCGCAGAGGCCGCGGGCTGGCTATGCTGGAAAAATCGAATAGCATGTTGTAACTAAGGTGAAGGCGATGGCCAGCTACGACCTCGTTGAACGTCTGAATGATACCTTTCGCCAGATCGAGCTGGAGCTGCAGGCGCTGCGCCAGGCGTTAGCGACCTGCCGGCTGCTGGCGGGCCGGGTGTTTGAGCTGCCGGCGATCAGTAAGGATGCCGAGCACGACCCGCTGGCGAACATTACGGTCGTCCAGCACACCGGCGAGGCGGCGCTGGATCTCGCCCTGCGCCACTACGGCCATCTGTTTATCCAGCAGCAGTCGGAAACCCGCAGCAGCAAAGCCGCCGTCCGCCTGCCGGGCGCTATCTGTCTCCAGGTCTCCGCCGCGGAACAGCAGACGCTGCTGGCGCGCATTCAGCAGATTAACGCCCTGAAGGCCACCTTCGAGAAAATCGTCACTGTCGACGCTGGCCTGCCCCCCACCGCCCGCTTTGAGTGGGTGCATCGCCATCTGCCTGGGTTAATCACCCTCAGCGCCTATCGCACGCTAACGCCCCTCCTCGACCCGAGCACTATCCGCTTCGGCTGGGCCAATAAGCACGTGATCAAAAATCTGACCCGCGACCAGGTGTTGATGATGCTGGAAAAAAGCCTGCAATCGCCGCGGGCGGTGCCGCCCTGGACCCGCGAGCAGTGGCAGAGCAAACTGGAAAGGGAGTATCAGGATATCGCCGCCCTGCCGCAGCGGGCGCGGCTAAAAATCAAACGGCCAGTGAAAGTGCAGCCGATTGCCCGCGTCTGGTATGCCAGCGAGCAGAAACAGGTGCAGTACGCCTGCCCCAGCCCGCTGATCGCCCTGATGTCCGGCAGCCAGGGGGTCAGCGTGCCGGATATTGGCGAATTGCTCAACTACGATGCCGACAATGTGCAATACCGCTACAAACCGGAGGCGCAGGCGCTGAGATTACTGATCCCTCGTCTGCACCTCTGGCTGGCTAGCGAGTAGCCAGGCTGCCGACCATCTGTTCCGGGCGCACCCAGCTATCGAATTCGGCTTCCGTCAGGTAGCCCAGCGCCAGCGCCGAAGCCTTCAGGGTCAGCCCCTCATGGTGCGCTTTTTTGGCGATCTCCGCCGCTTTATCATAGCCGATATGGGTATTCAGCGCGGTCACCAGCATCAGCGACTCGTTGAGCAGCTGGGTGATCCGCTCACGATTCGGCTCAATCCCCACCGCACAGTGCTCGTTAAAGCTCGCCATGCCGTCCGCCAGCAGACGCACCGACTGCAGGAAGTTGTGAATGACCATCGGCCGATAGACGTTGAGCTCAAAGTTACCCGAGGCGCCGCCGATATTCACCGCCACGTCGTTACCCATCACCTGGCAGCAGACCATGGTCAGGGCCTCGCACTGCGTCGGGTTGACCTTACCGGGCATAATCGATGACCCTGGCTCGTTTTCCGGGATGGCGATTTCGCCAATCCCGCAGCGCGGCCCGGAGGCCAGCCAGCGGACATCGTTAGCGATTTTCATCAGCGAGGCCGCCAGACCTTTAAGCGCGCCGTGGGCATGGACCAGGGCATCGACAGTGGCCAGCGCTTCGAATTTATTCGGCGCGGTGACAAACGGCTGTCCGCTGAGCGAGGCCAGCTCGGCCGCCACCCGCACGGCATATTCCGGATGCGTATTCAGCCCGGTCCCCACCGCCGTCCCGCCCAGCGCCAGCTCGGCAAGGTGCGGCTGGCTGGCTTCAAGATGCTTCAGGCTATGGTCCAGCATCGCCACCCAGCCGGAGATTTCCTGGCCTAAGGTGAGCGGCGTGGCGTCCTGCAGATGGGTGCGACCGATCTTCACGATATCCCTGAAGGCCACCGCTTTTTCGTTGAGCGTGGCCCGCAGCGCCTGCAGCGACGGGAGCAATTTTTCCCGCAGGGCGACCAGCGCCGCGACATGCATGGCGGTGGGGAATACATCGTTCGAGCTCTGGCTTTTATTGACATCGTCATTGGGGTGGATTTTTCGCGCCATCCCCCGCTCACCGCCGAGCAGTTCACTGGCGCGGTTAGCCAGCACCTCGTTCATATTCATATTGCTCTGGGTGCCGGAACCGGTCTGCCAGATAGCCAGCGGGAACTCCTGGGGGTGTTTTCCGGCCAGCACTTCGTCAGCGGCGGCGACGATCGCCCCGGCTTTCTCCGCCGTCAGCAGGCCAAGATCCTGATTGACCTTCGCCGCCGCCCGCTTGGTCAGCGCGAGTGCATATATCAGTTCCCCGGGCATTTTTTCGGTCGAGATGCGGAAATGCTCCAGCGAACGCTGGGTCTGGGCGCCCCAGAGTTTATCGGCCGGGACGTCGATGGCGCCCATCGAGTCTTTTTCACTGCGATGCGTTGTCATTACTTTCTCCTTGGATGAAAAGTGCGTCATAGCGACAAAGCTCACCTGCTTAAAAGAGTAAGTATTGGCCAGATTGATAAGTTGTTTTGGTGGTTCGTGCCGCAAAGCGGCATAAAAAAGCCGCCCCGAAGGGCGGCCCGGACGGCTGACAACGTGCCATCTTCAGGAATTGCCCGGCGGCGCTGCGGTTGCGCGGGCCGACAGGGAATGGCATACCCGGTTGATATTGCTGTTTTCGTAGGCCGGGTAAGGCGAAAGCCGCCACCCGGCAGAAGGCGCGCACGATAACGAAAACAGGTTTGTCATCGGCCAGAGCCGCCCAGAAGGGCGGCCAGGTTTATTTCACGCAGCGGGCGCACTGCGACGTCTGGATCTGCTGGAAGAAGTCGTTGCCTTTATCATCGACGAGGATAAACGCCGGGAAGTCTTCCACTTCGATTTTCCAGATCGCCTCCATCCCCAGCTCCGGATACGCCACGCACTCCAGGCTGCGGATGCTCTGCTGAGCCAGTACCGCCGCCGGGCCGCCGATGCTGCCGAGGTAGAAACCGCCGTGCTTGTGGCAGGCGTCGGTGACCTGCTGGCTGCGGTTGCCTTTCGCCAGCATGATCTTACTCGCGCCGTGAGACTGCAGCAGATCGACGTAAGAGTCCATGCGGCCTGCGGTGGTCGGGCCGAGGGAGCCGGAGGCGTAACCGTCCGGCGTCTTGGCTGGGCCGGCGTAGTAGATCGGGTGATCTTTCACGTACTGCGGCAGTTCCTCGCCGTTATCGATAAGCTCTTTCAGCTTGGCGTGGGCGATGTCGCGGGCGACGATAATGGTGCCGCTCAGCGACAGACGGGTGGAGACCGGGTACTGCGACAGCAGCGCCAGGATCTCGCTCATCGGCTGGTTAAGATTCACCTTCACCGCTTCGCCTTCGCCGGCCTGGCGCAAATGCTCAGGGATATATTTCCCCGGATTGCTCTCCAGCTTCTCGATCCAGATGCCGTCGCGGTTGATTTTGGCTTTGATGTTGCGGTCGGCGGAACAGGAGACGCCCATCCCTACCGGACAGGAGGCGCCGTGGCGCGGCAGGCGGATCACCCGGATATCGTGGGCGAAGTATTTGCCGCCGAACTGCGCGCCGAGGCCGAGATTTTGCGCCTCCACCAGCAGCTCCTGCTCCAGCTGAATGTCGCGGAACGCCTGGCCATGCTCATTACCTTCGGTCGGCAGACCGTCGTAGTATTTGGTGGACGCCAGCTTGACGGTCTTCAGCGTCGCTTCCGCCGAGGTACCGCCGATGACAAAGGCGATGTGGTACGGCGGGCAGGCAGCGGTACCAAGGGTACGCATCTTCTCCACCAGATAGTTTTTCAGCTTCGCCGGGGTGATCAGCGCTTTGGTTTCCTGGTAGAGATAGGTTTTGTTCGCCGAGCCGCCGCCTTTGGCGATACAGAGGAATTTGTACTCATCGCCATCGGTAGCATAGAGGTCGATCTGCGCCGGCAGGTTGGTGCCGGTGTTGACCTCTTTATACATATCCAGCGGGGCGTTCTGCGAATAGCGCAGGTTGTCCTGGATGTAGGTGTTGTATACCCCCTGCGCCAGCGCGGCTTCGTCGCCGCCGCCGGTCCAGACGCGCTGGCCTTTTTTACCCATGATGATGGCGGTGCCGGTGTCCTGGCAGGTAGGCAGAATGCCTTTGGCGGCGATATCGGAGTTGCGCAGGAACTGCAGGGCGACGTATTTGTCGTTTTCGCTGGCTTCCGGGTCGTTAAGGATATCCGCTACCTGCTGCTGATGGGCCGGGCGAAGCATAAAGGAGGCGTCGTGGAAGGCATGTTGCGCCAGAAGGGTCAGCGCCTGAGGGTCAACTTTTAGCACTTCCTTGCCGGCAAATTCGGCGACGGAGACGTAATCACTGCTGAGGAGATAATACTCGGTGTCATCCTTTTTGAGGGGAAAAGGATCCTGGTAAACAAACGGTTTATTCGACATTGTACTCTCACTTACTGCTTTGGCTGATTATGTTTCAGGCAGGGACTCCATGTGCCTGTAGAAAAGCGAGTCGATCAATTTTACACAAATTTTTAACAAAAACTGAGACAGGGACGACTTTTTCTTTCAGCAGTTGCTTCTCCAGCGTTTGCTGGTTTAATAGGGCGATAAATTTTACTTTGATTGAAACAGGGATTGAGAATGCAAAAGCTGATTAACGCCGTGCAGAACTATGCATGGGGAAGCCACACCGCCTTAACTGAACTGTATGGCATCGCCAACCCGGACAACCTGCCGATGGCAGAGCTGTGGATGGGGGCGCATCCGAAGAGCAGCTCGCAGATCCTGGCGGCAGACGGCCAGCCGCGTTCGCTGCGCGAAGTGATTGATGCGGACAAAGCCGCCCTGCTCGGCGACAAAGTGGCGCAGCGCTTCGGTGAACTGCCGTTCCTGTTTAAAGTGCTGTGCGCCGCGCAGCCCCTCTCCATTCAGGTCCATCCTAACAAGCAGGCCTCCGAAGAGGGTTTCGCCCGCGAGAACGCCGCCGGCATCCCCCTCTCCGCCGCCGAACGTAACTACAAAGATCCGAACCACAAGCCGGAGCTGGTCTTCGCCCTGACCCCGTTCCTGGCGATGAACGCGTTTCGCGAGTTCAGCGAGATTGTCAGCCTGCTGCAGCCGGTGGCTAACGCGCACCCGGCGATCGGCGCCTTCCTGCAGCAGCCGGACGCGGCTCGCCTGAGCCAGCTGTTTGCCAGTCTGCTGAATATGCAGGGCGAGGAAAAAGCGCAGGCGCTGCAGGCGCTGCGCGAGGTGCTGGACCGCGAACAGGGCGAACCGTGGCAGACCATCCGCCTGATCGCCGAATTTTATCCCGACGACAGCGGCCTTTTCTCCCCGCTGCTGCTGAACGTGGTGAAGCTGAATCCGGGCGAAGCGATGTTCCTGTTTGCCGAAACGCCGCACGCGTATCTGCAGGGGGTGGCGCTGGAGGTGATGGCCAACTCGGATAACGTGCTGCGCGCCGGCCTGACGCCGAAGTACATTGATATCCCTGAGCTGGTGGCCAACGTCAAGTTCGAGGCCAAACCGGCGGGTGAGCTGCTGACCCAGCCGCAGCGGCACGGCGCGGAGCTGGACTTCCCGATCCCGGTGGAAGATTTTGCCTTCTCGCTGCACGATCTCTCCGCCGAGGCCAGCGATCTGGCCCAGGCGAGCGCGGCGATCGTTTTCTGCGTCGACGGCGAAGCCCTGCTGCGCAAAGGCGACCAGAGCCTGACCCTCAAGCCGGGCGAATCGGCCTTTGTGGCCGCCAATGAATCGCCGGTGCAGGTCAGCGGCCATGGCCGCGTGGCGCGCGTGTTCAATAAGCTCCAGTAAACGACAGACCTTTCAGGTCGCGCTTACTGATTATGACAACTCAGCCAGGCGGTCTCTCCGCCTGGCTTCATTTATGGACAAATGCTATGAAAAAATCGCTGGTCGCAGCAGGAATCATCGTGGCGCTGGGCGTGGTATGGACAGGCGGCGCCTGGTACACCGGCAAACAGCTGGAAGGCCGGATTGCCGATATGGTGCAGCAGGCTAACGCGCAGTTACGCAGCAGCGCGCCGGAGTCAGGTCTGGAGCTGAGCTATCAGGACTACCAGCGCGGGCTGTTCAGCAGCCATCTGCAGCTGGTGGTGAAGCCGATCGCCGGTCAGGCTAACGGCTGGCTGGCCGCCGGGCAGAGCGTGGTGCTTGACGAGGTGGTCGATCACGGCCCCTTCCCGCTGGCCTCGTTAAAAACCTTTAATCTGGCCCCGGCGATGGCCTCGGTCCACACCACGCTGGTGAAAAACGACGCCAGCCAGGCGCTGTTCGAAATAGCCAAAGGCAATACCCCCTTTACCGTCGATACGCGCATCGCCTACAGCGGCGACAGCCAGTCGGCGATCGTCCTCAATGCCCTCGACTACGCCAAAGGGGATGAGAAAGTCACCTTCAGCGGCGGCGAGTTCCAGCTCGACGCCGACCGCGACGGCAAAAACATCAGCCTGAAGGGCCAGGCCGGCAGCGGCCAGATCGATGCTCTCAACGAATATAACCAGAAGGTGCAGCTGCGCTTCGTCAACCTGACCACCGACGGCGCCACCGAGCTGGCCAGCTTCAACGAGCGTATCGGCCAGCAAAAAATGACCCTCGATAAACTGGCCATCAGCGTCGAAGGCAAAGAGCTGGCGCTGGTTGAAGGCATGGCGCTGGACGGCGGCTCCACACTGACCAAGGACGGCAAAGGCGTGAACAGCCAGGTGAACTACACCGTCAACAGCCTGAAGCTGCAGGGTCAGGATATGGGTAGCGGCAAACTGACGCTGAAAGTGGATAACGTCGACGGTCAGGCGTGGCACCAGTTCAGCCAGCAGTACAGCGCGCAGTCTCAGGCGCTGCTGGCGAAACCAGAGCTGGCGCAGAACCCGGAGCTGTACCAGCAGGCGCTTACCGAAACCCTGTTCAATGCGCTGCCGATCCTGCTTAAGGGCAATCCGTCGGTGACTATCTCACCGCTGAGCTGGCGCAATGCCAAAGGCGAAAGCAGCCTCAACCTATCGGTGCTGCTGAAAGATCCAGCCCTGGTGACCGCCCCGCCGCAGACCCTGGCGGACAGCCTGGATCGCGTGGTGCAGTCCCTTGACGGCAAAGTGGTGATCCCGGTGGATATGGCGACGGAGTTTATGACTAAGATCGCCGGTCTGGAAGGCTACCAGCCAGCCGACGCCGCCAAACTCGCCGATCAGCAGGTCAAAGGCCTGGCGGCGATGGGCCAGATGTTCCGCATCACCACCATGGAAGATAACGCCATCAGCAGCAGCCTGCAGTACGCGAACGGCCAGGTGACGCTGAACGGCCAGAAAATGCCGCTGGAGGATTTTGCCGCGATGTTTGGTCTCGAAGCGCCTTCGTTACCGGACAGCGCGCCGCAGGAGGGCCAGCCGCAGCAGGATGACGCCGCGCCTCAGCAGGACGACGCCGCCCCGCAGCCGTAATTTATCGGCTCAGGAGACGGCCACCGCGCGCCGTCTCCGTCATTTTCTCGTCACCAGCCGCGGGGGCATGATCTGATTTCGCGTCTCGCCCGCGCCCTCCTCCAGCCGCCGCAGCATCGACTCCGCCAGCGTTTTTCCCATCTCGCGCGCCGGGGTGGTGACCCAGGTGAGCGGCAGGTCGTCAAGCGCGGCCTCAGGCACATCGGCGAACGCCGCCAGCGCCACCCGCTGCTCGAAGTAGCTGTCGACGCCATCTTCCCCGCTCTGCCTTCCGGCGCGCAGCAGACCGAACCACGCGCCGGTCGCCACCACGTTGTTGTAGCACAGCACCGCGGTGATGGTCGGATTTTGCCCCAGCAGCGCGGTCATCGCCTCCGCCGCCTGCTTCTGGCTCGATTCGCACTCCAGTACCCATTCGCTGTGGAACGGCAGACCGTATTTCAGCAAGGTGGCGCAATAGCCGCCGACTCGCTCGGCGCGGGTCAGCGACGAGCTCTGGCCGCCAAGCCAGGCGATCCGCTGATGGCCGCGGCGGATCAGATGCTCGGTCACCAGCTGCGCCGCCTGCATGTTGTCCGGACGGATCAGGTCGACATCGTCGAGATAGCTGGCGCGGGAAGCGAACACCAGCGGCACACCCGCCTCCGCCGCCCGCTCGCGCAGCTCGCTCCCGCGGTCGATAGCCCCGGCGATGATCACCCCATCCACCCCCTGCGCCGCCAGCGTGTCAAACCGCTGCGCCATCTTCTCGCCGCTGCGCCCTCCCTGGGTGAGAAACACCATTTTCCCCTGCCTCTCCAGGGCATCGGTGAGGCCGGCGGTTAACTCGGCATAGAACTGTTTAGAGAGATCGCTGACGATAAGGCCAATCACCCCGCTCTGTCCGCCGCGCAGCAAGGCGGCCTGACGGTTGCGCACAAATCCCAGCTGCTCGATGGCCTGATTAACCCGCTCGCCGGTGGCGCTGGAGATACGCCCTTTCCCGCTCAGCACCAGCGAAACGGTGCTCACGGAGACGCCGGCGGCCAGCGCCACATCATTGATGGTGATCTTTTTTGCGATAGCCATAGCGTGCCGGCTGACTCCCTTGCCTGTCGATAAAACGTTTTATCATTGTGCGATCTTTATAAACCTTATTATCGCTTGAATATGTGATTTTTATCGCACTAAAAAGTGGTAAAACGTTTTATCTTGCCGTGGCGTTAGTTCTTCCCGACCACTTGAGAATCAGGAACCGCGTTATGACGGCGAAAACCGCACCAAAAATCACCCTGTGGGAATTTTTCCAGCAGCTGGGAAAAACCTTTATGCTGCCCGTGGCGTTGCTCTCGTTTTGCGGGATCATGCTGGGGATCGGCAGCTCGTTAAGCAGTCACGATGTTTTGACCCTGCTGCCGTGGCTGGATATACCGCTGCTGCAGGCCATCTTTATCTGGATGAGCAAAGTCGGCTCCTTTGCCTTCAGCTTCCTGCCGGTGATGTTCTGTATCGCCATCCCGTTGGGGCTGGCGCGGGAGAACAAAGGCGTCGCCGCCTTCGCCGGTTTTGTCGGCTACGCGGTCATGAACCTGGCGGTCAACTTCTGGCTGACGGCGAAAGGCATTCTGCCCACCACCGACGCCGCTATTCTCAAGGCCAACAATATCCAGAACATCATCGGTATTCAGTCGATTGATACCGGGATCCTCGGGGCGGTTATCGCCGGGATTATCGTCTGGCTGCTGCATGAGCGCTTCCACAACATTCGCCTGCCGGACGCCCTGGCCTTCTTCGGCGGCACCCGCTTTGTGCCGATCGTCACCACCGTGGTGCTGGGTCTGGTCGGGCTGGCGATCCCGCTGGTGTGGCCGGTCTTCGCTATGGGGATCAATGCCCTCGGAAAGATGATCAACAGCGCCGGCGATTTTGGGCCGATGATCTTTGGCACCGGCGAGCGACTGCTGCTGCCGTTTGGCCTGCACCACATCCTGGTGGCGCTGATCCGCTTCACGGAAGCCGGCGGTACCCTTGACGTCTGCGGCCACAGCGTCAGCGGCGCGCTGACCATCTTCCAGGCGCAGCTAAGCTGCCCGACCACCCACGGCTTCGCCGAAAGCGCCACCCGCTTCCTGTCGCAGGGTAAGATGCCGGCCTTCCTCGGCGGCCTGCCGGGCGCCGCGCTGGCGATGTACCACTGCGCCCGCCCGGAAAACCGGCATAAAATTAAAGGTCTGCTGATCTCCGGAGTGATCGCCTGCGTGGTGGGCGGCACCACCGAGCCGCTGGAGTTCCTGTTCCTGTTCGTGGCGCCGGTGCTGTATGTCATCCACGCCCTGCTGACCGGTCTCGGCTTTACCCTCATGGCGGTGCTCGGCGTCACCATCGGCAACACCGACGGCAATATCATCGACTTCGTGGTGTTTGGCATCCTGCATGGTCTGGCGACCAAGTGGTACCTGGTGCCGGTGGTGGCGGCAATCTGGTTTGCGGCCTACTATGCCATCTTCCGCTTCGCCATCACCCGCTTCAATCTGAAAACGCCGGGCCGCGATATCGACACCGCCGCCAGCGTGGAGAAAGCGGTCGCTGGCACCATTGGTAAATCCGGGTATAACGTGCCGGCGATTCTGGCGGCCCTCGGCGGCGCCGACAACATTGTCTCGCTGGATAACTGCATTACCCGTCTGCGTCTGTCGGTACACGATATGAGCAAAGTGGACGCCGCCGCGCTGAAAGCCCATCGCGCCATTGGGGTGGTTCAGCTCAACCAGCATAATCTGCAGGTGGTTATTGGCCCGCAGGTGCAGTCGGTAAAAGATGAGATGGCCACGCTGATGAATACCGTTCAGGCCTGATCCCACCGGTCCCCTTCCGGCACGGAGGGGGACCCTCGCTAAGGAAGTTCCGATGTTTGATTTTTCCACCCCCATCGACCGCCACGGCACCTGGTGCACGCAGTGGGACTATGTCGCTGACCGATTTGGCGTCCCCGACCTGTTGCCGTTCACCATCTCCGATATGGATTTCGCCACCGCGCCCTGCATTCTCGACGCCGTCAGCCGGCGGCTGGCCCACGGCGTGTTCGGCTACAGCCGCTGGCAGAACGAGGCGTTTCTCGGGGCGATTGCCCACTGGTACGCCAGCCGCTTTCACAGCGTCATCGATCCGCAAACGGTGGTCTACGGACCGTCGGTTATCTATATGGTGGCGGAAACCATCCGTCAGTGGTCGCAAGAAGGCGACGGCGTCGTCGTCCATACTCCCGCCTACGATGCGTTCTATAACACCATCACCGCTAACCGCCGACAGATTGCCCCGGTGCCATTGACCCTGACGAACAATCAGTGGCACTGCGATATGGCGCGCCTGGAAGCGGCGCTGGCGGAGCCGAAGAATACCCTGCTGCTGCTGTGCAGCCCGCACAATCCAACGGGGAAAGTGTGGCGCCGCGAGGAGCTCGAGACCATGGCGGCCCTGTGCCAAAAGCATGGCGTGAGGGTGATTAGCGATGAAATTCATATGGACATGACCTGGGGCGACCACCGTCATATCCCGTGGAGCGAGGTGGCTCAGGGGCCGTGGGCGCTGTTCACCTCCGGGTCGAAGAGCTTCAATATCCCGGCCTTTACCGGAGCCTATGGCTTTATCCCGGAGGCAAACTGCCGCGACAGCTATCTGCAGGCGCTGAAAGCGCGCGACGGGCTCTCGTCGCCCTCGGTCCCGGCGCTGGTGGCTCATGTCGCCGCCTACCGCGACGGGGCGCCCTGGCTCGACGCTCTGCGCGACTACCTGCAGGAGAACCTGCGCTATGTGGCTGATACGCTCAATCGCGCCTTTCCCGCGCTGCGCTGGCAGCCGCCGGAGGCCACCTACCTGGCGTGGATCGACCTCCGCCCCCTTAACATTGACGACCGCGCGCTGCAGCAGGCGCTGATCGCCGGGCAGAAGGTGGCGATTATGCCGGGGTATACCTATGGTCCCGAAGGCAACGGCTTTCTGCGCCTCAATGTCGGCTGTCCACGCGAGAAGCTGGAGCGCGGTGTCGCAGGGCTGATAGCCGCCCTGCGCAGCCTTATCTGATGCGCCGGCAAAGTGAATTATCTGGTTGTCAAACCCTATCCTGCCTGCCAGATGGCTGGCAGGATGATCGAGGCTTTTCCCCTGGCGCAGGCAAACCCTGTAGCGGCCATGAATGACTCTCGCGCCCGGCTGATTTCGGCATTATTAAAATAATTTTGATATTCCTCAAAACTTTTTTAGGCAGGAAGCGGTATTAATTTGGCCGCTTAATCATTGCTTACACTGGTTTATTGAGGAGGAGAGCATGAAAACCTATGACCGTAATCGTAACGCTATTGCCACCGGCAGTATGGTCATGATCGCCGGTAACGGTACGACGGGCGTGATTAAAGCGATCCATGGCGAGGGGAAAACCGCCGAGCAGCTGCGTCGGGCGGACTGCGTGGAAATCGACGGCTGCGAGGGCCGCTTCTGTCCGTTAGATCTGATCCGTCTCGGTTTCCATTAATCCCTGCCGCCAGGGCAACATGAGCAGGCCACCCAGGGTGGCCTCTCCTTTACCGGCCTGATACAGGCGCTTAGCGAAAGCTCCACTGAATACTCATCACAAAGATCGCCGGGAGAATAATCCCGCCCTCGACGCCGAAATAATCGGTAAAGTTATACTGCAGACCATGATAGATATAGGGCGAAAAACCGACGCCGGTGATTTTTTTGGCGGTGCGGTAGGTGCCTGAGTCGCCGCAGTGGCTGAAAGCGTCAAAGAAAAATTCTCCGGTATAGGCATACACCCCTTTCAGCAGCCAGCCGGTGTCGTTTTTCAGCCAGTCGCGGCGCACGCCGAGGGTCAGGCAGCGATCGTCGAAGCTGTTTTTCATGGTGCCGACCAGCGCGCTGTATTTTGAATCCGCTGAAAACTTGCGCTCCACCGAGAAAAAGTTGTTGTTGAAATGCTCGTTATATTGTCCGTGGTTGCCGGTCATGTGATAAACATAGGAGCCGGTATTCATCGAATAGAGATTTAATTCCCCGGCCTGCGCCGACGGCATGGCAACCAACAGCAGCCCGGATAACACAACCCATAATTTATTCAACATTCAGTAACCTACGCCACACCCGTAAAAAAAGAACCCGGCATACTATCACCGCTAAGCTAAACCAAAGGGCAATCAGATAAACCGGCGCTCGTCGCGGCAGGCAAACATGACGCTATATGCACTATAGCAGTCGCCCTCTCGCCTGGTGAGCGCCAGCGGCTATACTGCAGACACATTCATCTCATCGATTAAGGACTGCTGTGTTAGCCACTCTCCTCGTTGCGCTGGTCGCTATTATTCATCTCGCCATCCTGGTGCTGGAGATGTTTTTCTGGGAAGCGCCCGCCGGGCGCCGGGCCTTTAACCTCAGCGCCGATTTCGCCCGGGAAACCCGGGTGCTGGCGGCCAACCAGGGGTTGTATAACGGTTTCCTGGCCGCCGGCCTGGCGTGGGGGCTGTGGCTGGGGGAGTCCGGCGAGCCGGTGGTGATCTTTTTCCTCGCCTGCGTGCTGGCCGCCGGGATATTCGGCGCGCTGACCGCCAGCCGCAAAATTCTCTATATTCAGGCGCTGCCCGCGCTGCTGGCGCTGCTGGCGGTGCTGACGCAGGGGTAGGGCCTTGATCTAAAACAGAGAAAGCTGGCGGTAAGGCGGATACTATGTGCCCCCTTCGGTCGGTCATCGACCTTTAATACCTTCTGAGTTCAGAGGCATTTTTATGACATGGCAATCCTTCAAACAGGCCTGGCTTATCCGGTTCTGGTCCCCCGTCCCGGCGGTCATCGCCGCGGGCATTCTCTCAACCTACTATTTTGGCATCACCGGCACCTTCTGGGCGGTGACCGGCGAATTTACCCGCTGGGGTGGCCAGCTGCTGCAGCTGCTGGGGGTCCACAGCGAACAGTGGGGCTATTATCAGCTGATCCATCTCGACGGGACGCCGCTGACCCGCATCGACGGCAGGATGATCATCGGCATGTTCGGCGGCTGCCTGGCCGCGGCGCTGTGGGCCAATAACGTCAAATTGCGCTTGCCACGCAGCCGGATCCGCATTGTGCAGGCCGTAGCCGGGGGTATCATCGCCGGGTTCGGCGCGCGGCTGGCGATGGGCTGCAACCTGGCGGCCTTTTTCACCGGCATTCCGCAGTTCTCCCTGCACGCCTGGCTGTTTGCCATCGCCACCGCCATCGGCTCCTGGTTTGGCGCTCGCTTCACCCTGCTGCCTCTTTTTCGCATACCGGTAAAAATGCAAAAGGTATCCGCTGCTTCGCCGTTAACCCAAAAACCGCAGCAGGCGCGCCGCCGTTTCCGCCTGGGCATGGTGATCTTTTTCGCCATGATCGGCTGGGGCCTGCTCACCGCCGCTGACCACCCTGCGCTCGGCCTGGCGATGCTGTTCGGCATCGGCTTCGGTCTGCTTATCGAGCGCGCGCAGATCTGCTTCACCTCCGCCTTTCGCGATATGTGGATCACCGGCCGGACGGTGATGGCGAAGGCGATAATCTTCGGCATGGCGGCGAGCGCCATCGGCATCTTCAGCTATGTGCAACTGGGGATGGCGCCGAAAATCATGTGGGCCGGTCCCAACGCGGCGATTGGCGGGCTGCTGTTTGGCTTTGGCATCGTGCTGGCCGGCGGCTGTGAAACCGGCTGGATGTACCGGGCGGTGGAAGGCCAGGTTCACTACTGGTGGGTGGGGCTGGGCAACGTTATCGGCTCCACGCTGCTCGCCTGGTGCTGGGACGATATCGCCGCCCCGCTCGCCACCCACTGGCAAAAGGTCAACCTGCTGAACGCTTTTGGTCCCTTCGGCGGACTGCTGGCGACCTATCTGCTGCTGCTGATCGCCCTGCTGCTGGTGATCGCCTGGGAGAGACATTTTTTCCGCCGCCAGTCGGCAGCGGTCCGGACCGCGAAGGAGAGCGCATGAAGAACATCATCCCTGATTATCGCCTGGACATGGTCGGCGAGCCCTGCCCCTATCCGGCGGTCGCCACCCTGGAGGCGATGCCCTCCCTGCAAAAAGGCGAGATCCTCGAAGTGATTAGCGACTGTCCGCAGTCGATCAATAACATTCCGCTTGATGCCAGGAACCATGGCTATACGGTGCTGGATATTCAGCAGGATGGCCCGACCATTCGCTATTTGATCCAGAAGTAACCCCGTTTCCCCGCCGGCGACCTTCATCGCCGGCATGGGTTTCCCCGTCTCCCGTCACGCCATTTCCTCACCACCAGAGGGGCCGTGCAGGCAAACGATTGCAATACATTGTAACACTTGAAACGATGTTCCAGTTATCCAATAACCCTTAATATAACGCGCCTATATTATTAAAATACGAATAAGTGACTTCGTGAATGGTTTCTGCCGCTACCGGCCAAAGCCGCACACCGCAACACAATAAGGATAGAAATGGAACTGCTGGCCAGGCTGGGTCATTTTTTTGAGCAAGTGCGTTCAGATGCCGATTTTGCCACCTTCGCCAGTGAACTGCGTCGGCATCAGGTCTCGTGTTATATCTACTTTGTCTCTACCGGCAATATGAATTTTGTGATGGCCAACGACGAGGTGATCACGATAAAAAGCGCCCGCGGCCTGCTGCGCGTGCGCAGCGCCCCCAGCCATCGGCTGACCTCGGCCGCGGTCATCCGCCATTTTGCCGGCGCCATCAACTTTGAACAGTACTGCAGGGATCTCGCCAGCGCCGGGGTGTTTAAGTGGAGCGTAGACCTGGACGAGGAGACTCGCCACTACTGGTCGAAGGAAAACAGGCTGCTGTACAAAGAGAGCCTGATTCCCCCCGAGCGGGTCCCAGGGGGAAGCCTGGCCTGAGGGGCCAGCCCTTAATCGCGGGTCTGCACCCAGAAGGCGTGGATCAGGCCTGGAATATAGCCCAGCAGGGTCAGAATAATGTTGAGAATAAACGCCCAGCCAAAACCTTTCCCCAGCAGTACTCCCAGCGGCGGCAGAATGATAGTAAAAACGATTCTCCAGAATCCCATAAGCTCTCCCTTTATCTAACGGCAATATTTTACTAAGTTATTCAATAGTTAAGCATAGACGCTTTTCACCGCTTCGCCAGCAGGCGGCCCCCTCATCTCCGGTAACAAAAATTATTCCCTGCCGTCACGGATAAAAAAGCCCGCCAAAACATCCACTTTTCTGGCTCATGCTGCGGGCCCGGCAGCGAACCGCACAGATTGTCAGTTGACCTGGCTGCGAGTCAGGACTAAGCCTGGAGGAGTTTTATCACATCGAGTCGTTTTACCAACCGGAGAATATCCATGAGTAAACTTGGGATTAATGGTTTTGGTCGTATCGGACGTCTGGTGTTACGCCGTTTATTAGAAGTCGACAGCAGCCTCGAGGTGGTGGCTATCAACGACCTCACCTCGCCAAAAGTACTGGCCTACCTGCTAAAGCATGATTCAAACTACGGCCCCTTCCCGTGGAGCGTCGACTTCACGGAAGATGCGCTGATCGTCAACGGTAAGACCATCACCGTGTATGCCGAAAAAGAGGCGCAGCATATTCCGTGGCAGGCGGCGGGCGCGGAAGTGATTGTGGAGTGTACCGGGTTCTACACCGCGGCAGAGAAATCGCAGGCCCATCTCCAGGCCGGCGCGCGCAAGGTGCTGATTTCCGCCCCCGCCGGCGAGATGAAAACCATCGTCTATAACGTCAACGATGACACCCTGACGCCGGATGACACCATCATCTCCGTCGCCTCCTGCACCACCAACTGCCTGGCGCCGATGGCCAAAGTCCTGCAGGATGCCTTCGGCATCACCGTTGGCACCATGACCACTATCCACGCCTATACCGGCACCCAGTCGCTGGTGGACGGGCCGCGCGGTAAAGATCTGCGCGCCTCCAGGGCGGCGGCGGAAAACGTCATCCCGCACACTACCGGCGCGGCCAAGGCTATCGGCCTGGTGATCCCCGCCCTGAGCGGGAAGCTGAAAGGCCATGCCCAGCGCGTACCGACCAAAACCGGCTCAGTAACGGAGCTGGTGTCGGTGCTGGAGAAAAAAGTGACTGCGGATGAGGTCAATCAGGCGATGAAGCAGGCGGCAGAGGGCAATGAATCCTTTGGCTACACCGAAGAAGAGATTGTCTCTTCCGATATCATCGGCAGCCATTTCGGTTCAATCTACGATGCCACCCAGCTGGAGATTGTGGAGGCCGGCGGCGTACAGCTGGTGAAAACCGTCGCCTGGTACGATAACGAATACGGCTTTGTCACCCAGCTGATCCGCGTGCTGGAGAAATTTGCCCGCTAAGTGAACGGCGGACAGCCTGCGCTGCCCGCCGATTCTGCATTGAGCGCCTCAGGCCTGCAGATAGACCACCTGAGTCTGCAGGTACTCATTCAGGCCATGGCGGCCATCTGCGCCGCCGATCCCCGATTTACGCCAGCCGGCGTGGAATCCCTGCATCGCCTCAAAGTTCTCGCGGTTGATATAGGTTTCGCCGAATTTCAGCCCCTTAATCGCCTTCATCGCCACATTAAGATCGCGGGTGTAGATCGAAGAGGTCAGGCCATAATCGCTGTCATTGGCCATCGCCAGCGCTTCATCGAGCGTCGAAAACGCCACCACCGGCAGCACCGGCCCGAAGGTTTCCTCATGGATAATATCCATCTCCTGACGCACATCCAGCAGCAGGGTCGGCGGATAAAAATAGCCTTTCCCCTCCTGCGGCTGACCGCCCAGCGCGACCCGCGCCCCCTGCGCCACCGCCTTTGCCACTTTGCGCGCCACCTGATCCCGCGCGGCGGCGTTAATCAGCGGCCCCATGGCGATGTCATCCCGCGCCGCCGGGTCGCCAAACTGCACAGCCTTCATCGCCTCGCCGAGGCGGTTGACGAAGCGATCGTAAATCCCCTGCTGAACATAGACCCGCTCGACGCAGTTGCACACCTGCCCGGTGTTGATCACCCGCGAGTCCACCACCGCCTTCACCGCCAGCTCCAGATCCGCATCGTCCATGACGATGGCCGGCGCTTTGCCGCCGAGCTCGAGGCACACTTTGGTGATATTTTTCGCCGCGGCGGCCATGATTTTCTCCCCCGCCGCTACGCTGCCGGTCATGCTGACCATCGCCACCTTCGGATTGCCGGCCAGCTCCTGGCCGACGGTTTCCCCACGGCCGAGCACCAGGTTAAAGACCCCTTTCGGCAGCCCAACCTGGTGGACGATCTCGGCGAAAGCGATGGCGTTGTTGGGCGTGAATTCGCTGGGCTTAATGACGATAGTGTTGCCGGTGATCAGCGCCGGCGCCAGCTTGCGGGCGATAAGAAAGAACGGGAAGTTCCACGGCAGGATCCCGGTGGTCACCCCCAGCGCGCGTTTGAAGACGAGGATATTCTCCCCGGGACGGTCGCTCTGCACGATCTCCCCTTCATACCGCCGCGCCCATTCGGCCATGTAGTCGAGATAGTCGGCGGTAAACGCAACCTCCACCGCCGCCAGCTGCTGGATCTTGCCCCCTTCAGCGACGATCAGCCCGGCGATGTCGTCGGCACGCTGACGAATGCCAGCGGCAATTTTGCGCAGCCAGCCCGCGCGCTCAATGGCCGGCAGCGCCTCCCAGGCCGGCTGGGCGCGCTCTGCGGCGTCAATCGCCAGTCGCGCCTCTTCCGCGGTCCCGTCCGGGATCCGCGACAGCAGCGCTTCAGTCGCCGGGTTAAGCACGTCGATCCAGCCGTCGCCGCGACCGGTAACGAACTGGCCATCAATATACATTGGGTGTTGAACGGGTGCTGTCATGGCTGCTCCTGTGGTGCATTTGTATTTAACAAGTGATTTTTTTGTTAAATATCGGGCGGATAAGCCGTGGCTTCGCAGCACGTTGGCGCATTTCTGTGAGCTGATTCATAAAACCGGGCCTAAAATGCCCGGTTGAGGTTACATTTCAATAACACAAATTGCCCGTTTGCGATAAATCAGCCGCAAACGGGCATTTTTCAGCCGAGGATGCGGGCCTGCAGCGCCCCGGCAAGCCGGTCATCCTCCCGCAGCTGTCGCCAGGCGTCGAGGATCGCCGGCGGGAAGGTCACGTGGCTGATAAAGTCTTTCCCCCGCGGACCGTACCCTTCAGGGGAATCCTGCAGGCGCGGCAGCTCGCCCAGCAGCAGCGCGAGGTAGCGGGTCACCGGCCACAGCCCCGCCCCGCCGCCCGCGAACCCCAGCTGGCCGTCGGTCTGCTCCAGCACCGGCGAGCAGCCGGGAAAGCTCAGCCACTGCGGCGGCGTCGTTGCCCCCTGCCAGACGCGGGCGAAGGTGGCCATCGTCCGCCGCTGCATGGTGGGGTCCTGAATGACGATCCCGCGACGATGGGGGATCCCCCGGCTCTCCAGCATTGTGCGGGTAAAGCGCGCGTTTTCCCCGCAGTTGGTCGACCGATCCTCCACCACCAGCCGCGGGCGAGGAATGTGCCAGAAGTCATGCGCAATATCCGCCAGAATATGCGCTTCCGGGCGGCCCTCCACCGCGAGCGAACGGTAGCGGGGATCCTCGCGCACCGCCTCATACAGAAAACCGGTGGAGTGTCCTATGCCGCCGCTGATCAGCAGCGGAACCTCCTGCTCCTTCGCCAGCCGGCAGGCGGCGTCGATGGTGGGGATCACGGCATTGCCAGCCAGCACCACCACATCCACTGCCGGCGGCGCGGTCAGCGTCGCCAGATCGTTCTGCGCCAGCCAGCCGCCAGTCAGGTTAGCCGCCGCCAGCGTCGTGGCCGACAGCGGGGGAAATTGTTCTGCCATTCTGATCTCCTTAATCACCTCTCAGCCGCGCAGAGAGGATAGTCCGGCCATCATAAACGCCGCCTGCCGGGGCGCAAAGCGACGTTGATTTGTAACCATTTTGAAATAACAAGAAACATCTAAAAACACGCAGGTTGCACCTGAATAACTGACCATGAAAATAACAAAAAACAGCAAAAACAGGTGGAAAATAAAAATTTACCTCGCGGTTACACCAGACAAAAGCGCGTTTTCTCGCCCGCGTTGCCGAGGGATAACTTGCCAATTGTAACCATCAACTCTAAGTTGCTTAACAATTACACAACCTTTTTCACATCAGGTTGCACCCTGCACGCACAGAGTGACACCTGACCTTTTACCGTGGCGGGAGAACGTTTCGTAATGAGCAATCCAGAAAGCAACACTGCATCCATTCTGCAGAAAAACAAGAAGGTCCTGATCGCGAGCCTGACCGGCAGCGCCATCGAATGGTTTGATTATTTTCTCTATGGCACCGCCGCCGCGCTGGTGTTTAACAAAATCTTCTTTCCGATGGTCGACCCGGTCATCGGCCTGATCCTCTCCTGGCTCTCCTTTTCGCTCACCTTTTTTATCCGCCCCATCGGCGGGGTCATTTTCGCCCACATCGGCGATCGCATCGGTCGCAAGAAGACGCTGGTGCTGACCCTGTCGCTGATGGGCAGCGCCACGGTGGCCATTGGCCTGCTGCCCACCTACGAAATGGTGGGCCTGTGGGCGCCCGCCCTGCTGATTACCCTGCGCATTATTCAGGGCATGGGTATCGGCGGCGAATGGGGCGGCGCGCTGCTGCTGGCCTACGAATACGCCCCGGAAAAGCGGAAAGGCTTTTTCGGCAGTATTCCTCAGGCCGGCGTGACCATCGGCATGCTGATGGCGACCTTTATCGTCTCGCTGATGACCCTGTTCGATGAGGCGCAGTTTCTTGCCTGGGGCTGGCGCATTCCGTTCCTGCTCAGCTCCGTCCTCGTTTTCCTCGGCCTGTGGATCCGCAAAGATATCGACGAAACGCCCGCCTTTAAGCAGGTGAAACAGTCTGGCCAGGTGGCGAAGGCTCCGCTGCGCGTGACGCTCAAACACCACTGGCGGGAGGTGCTGATCGCCGCGGGTCTGAAAGTGGTGGAGACCGCCCCCTTCTATATCTTCTCTACTTTTGTGGTCAGCTACGCCACTACCACCCTGAGCTATCAGAAGTCGCAGGCGCTGGAATCCGTCACCCTCGGCGCGCTGGTGGCCACCGTGATGATCCCGCTGATGGGGCTGCTGTCCGACAAGGTGGGCCGGCAAAAGATGTACACCCTGAGCGTGGTGCTGCTGGGGCTGTTTATCGTTCCGTGGTTCCTGCTGCTCGACACCGGCACCAGCTGGGGCATTATGCTGGCGACGATCGTTGCCTTCGGCATCCTGTGGGCGCCGGTGACCGCGGTGCTGGGTACCCTGTGCTCAGAGATTTTCAGCGCCAATGTGCGCTACACCGGGATCACCCTGGGTTACCAGCTGGGCGCCGCGCTGGCCGGGGGCACCGCACCGCTTATCGCCACCGGTCTGCTGGCGAAATACGATGGTGACTGGCGACCGGTGGCCGTCTACCTGGGCGTTACGGTGGCGATTTCGCTGCTGGCGATATTCTGCGCCAGCCGGATGAAATCCGTCCCTGGCGCGGCGCGCCCCCGGGCGGAAAGCGCCTAACCGCAGCCGGTCCGGGCTACCTCGGCGCCGACCATCCTGCCCGGCGGCGCTGCGCTTGCGCGGGCCTACAGGGAGATCGCGCCACGTGGGAAACCGCTCATCCCAGGTTCAGTAAGACAGTAGGCCCGGTAAGGCGCCAGCCGCCACCGGGCAGACAAACGAGAACAACGGTTAAGACGACTTGTAGCCGGCCGCCAGGGCCGGCGGGTGTCAGGCGCTCTGATTGTCCAGCTGAAGCTGCCCCTCGCGCCGCTGCTTCAGCTTCCAGAAGGCCCACAGCGCGATAAACCACAGCGGAGAAGCCAGCAGCGCCAGCAGCGTGTCCGGATCAAAGATCATGATGAAGATGGCGAACGCGAAGAACAGCAGGCTCACCCAGCTCATCGCCACGCCAAAGGGCATCTTAAAGATCGAACCGGCGTGCAGGTCCGGACGCTGACGGCGATAAACCAGATAGGCCACGAGGATCATCCCCCAGCTGAACACCACCATAATCGCCGCCAGGGTCGAGACGATGGTAAACAGGGTCATCACATTCGGCACCAGGAACAGCAGCAGCGTACCGATCAGCATACAGAAGCAGGAAAACAGCAGGCTGCGCACCGGGATGCGGGTGCTGCGCGACAGAATACGGAACTGCCAGTGCGCATGCTTCTCCACCGACAGGCCGTACAGCATGCGGGTGCTGGAGAAGACCCCGCTGTTGGCCGAGGACATCGCCGAGGTCAGCGCCACGAAGTTAATCACCGCCGCCGCCGCGGGCAGCCCGGCTTTGGCAAACAGGGTCACGAAGGGGCTGGTCTCCGCCGACACTCCCGGCCAGGAGGCGACAGCGATGATCACCACCATCGACAGCAGATAGAAGATGATAATCCGCAGCGGCAGGGCATTGATCGCCTTGGGCAAAATGCGCTGTGGATCGCGGGTCTCCGCCGTCATCGTCCCCAGCAGTTCGATGCCGGTAAAGGAGAAGATCGCTATCTGGAAGCCGGCGAAAAAGCCGGTGATACCGTGAGGCATAAAGGCCGTCGGGTCGGTGAGATGGCTCAGAGAAGCCGTCACGCCGTCCGGAGAGGTCCAGCCGGTGGCAATCATCCAGCCGCCGGTGGCGATCAGGGCGATAATGGTGATCACCTTGATCAGGGCGAACCAGAACTCCGCCTCGCCAAACATTTTCACCGACAGCAGGTTGAGCAGAAACAGGATAGCCAGCATGCTGAGGGCCGGCATCCACGCTGACAGCTCGGGGAACCAGTACTGCATATAGCTCCCGCACACCACCACGTCGGCGATACAGGTCACCACCCAGCTCAGCCAGTAGGTCCAGCCGAGATAAAAGCTGGCCTGCGGTCCGAGATACTCGCCGACAAAGTCGGCAAAAGAGCGGTAGTCATGGCGGGTGAGCAACAGCTCCCCCATCGCCCGCATCACCATATAGGTAAAGAACCCGACCAGCACATAGATAACCAGAATCGAGGTGCCGGCGACGGCGATGTTACGCCCCGCCCCCATAAACAGCCCGGTGCCGATGGCGCCGCCGAGGGCGATCATCTGGATATGGCGGGCGCCAAGCCCGCGCTTAAGCTGTGACGCGCCTTCACCTCCGGCGGCAGATGGCGCCTGATGTTGATGTTCAGTCATGGTGTTTCCTCAGGCTGGTTGCGGGAGGCGAAGCGCCGCGGCGCGGAGCAGCAGCCCGGCGCGCTGGCCGGTGGCGACCCCGGCATTGGGAAAGAGGATATAGGGGGCCCGGGCCTGCACCACCCACCGTTTCTCTGCCTGGCGGGCGATCTCATACCCTGCCGGGAGCGCGGTGAAGTTCTCGACGTTGGCCGCCAGATTGAGCGTAAATTCCCCTTCACGCTTGATGATGCTCTCCTCGACCAGGAAGTAATCCACCGGCGCTTTGTCGCGCGGGGGCAGCGGCGCGTCAGAAATCCAGGCCCGGATCGCCGCGTCGGCGGCGGCGAACAGGCTGAGATCGTTGGCGCCGAACGGCATCACTTTTCCCAGCTCAAGGGTGGCGCTTTGCGCGGCGAATTTTTCGCAGGTGAAATGAGTGAAGGTGCCGCCCGCTTCGGTATGGCGCACGATGGCGTCCATCCCGCTGGCCTGCAGCAGCTGGTAGAAGCCGGGCGAAAAATCCTCCGCGTGGGCCGGGAGCAGCGCAAACTGGCGATACAGCGACCCGCGAATGGCGGTATGCATATCGAGATGGCTGCGGCTGACCGGCCCCGCCGCATCGGCGGCGCGATAGAAGGCCTGCACCGCCTGCTCGAGGGCAAAAGCCCGCCGCGACTCATTGCCCGGGGAGACCGCCAGATGGCGGCCGCCGAACAGGCGATTGAGGTCGTTGTGCAGATAGCGACGCGCGGCGCGGATCGCCGGCAGGTTACCAAAGACGATCAGCAGCGCCTGGGTGAGCGGCTGCCGCCCCTGGCTCAGATCGTGGGTCAGCTGCAGCAGCAGCTCGGTCGGCGCGGTCTCATTGCCATGGACGCCAGCGGAGAGGATCGTCGCCTGACGCCACGGCGTGGACGGCAGCAGCTGCAGGATGCCCTCGCCCAGCCAGCGGGCCTCGATGTCCGCCGGAAAGGTCCACTCCTGCAGGCGGCAGTGCAGTAAATCGTTAACCAGATGCTCCATCTGCCGCTCCTTAACGCTGAAAATCATAGACAGGGCCCAGACGCAGGATCTGCGTCAGCTCATCCAGCGCCTGATAAACCTCGCGCAGCAGCTGCGGGTCCGCCAGATCGCGGGCGTGCAGCCGGTCACGGTAGTGTTTTTCCACCCACGCCGTCAGCTGCTGGTAACGCTCGTCGTTCATCAGGCTGTGGGCGTTGACCGCGTCGCGCTCCGCCTCGTTGAGCACCACCCGCAGCCGCAGGCAGGCCGGGCCGCCGCCGTTGCGCATGCTTTCCCGCAGGTCAAAAACCGCCACTTCATCGATCGGCGAGGCGCTGTCGGCCGCCAGGTCGCCCAGGTAGCGCCAGACGTTTTCCCGCTGCCGGCACTCCTCTGGCACCACGATCAGCATCTTGCCGTCGGGTTTGCTCAGCAGTTGGCTGTTGAACAGATAGGAGGCCACGGCGTCATCGAGCGACACCCGCTCGTCCGGCACTTCCACACTGGTAAACGGGATATCGAGACGGTCGCTTTTTGCCCGCAGCGTCGCCAATACTGTCGACTGATCGACAAACGCCTGCTGATGATGGAACAGCACATGGCGATTGCTGACCGCGATAACGTCGTTATGAAACACGCCGCGATCGATAGCCTGCGGCGCCTGCTGGGCAAACACCGTATAGCGCGGATCCAGCTGGTGCAGACGGGCCACCGCTTCGCTGGCCTCCAGGGTCTGCCGCGCCGGATACTTCACCGGGGCGATGCCGCCGCTGGCGCGTCGACCGTAGACAAACAGCTGCACGCCCTGACGATCGTACTCCCGGCAGAAGCGGTTATGGTTGGCCGCCCCTTCGTCGCCGAGGTCGCCATGCTGCGGTAGCGCCGCGTGGTGGGCGAAGAAGCGCGGATCGGCGAAGGTGGCGCGCAGGATCGCCGAGGTGGTGGGCGCCTCCTGCATGCGGTGCAGCTTATTGTTCAGGTTGGCGACAGTGAAATGGACTTTGCCATCGGCGCTGTCCGCCGACGGCGAAACGGTCGCCGCGTTGGCGGTCCACATCGACGAGGCGGAGCTGAAGGCGGAGAGCAGCTGCGGCGCCGCCTGGGCCGCCTGGCGGATGACCTGATCATCGCTGCCCTCGAATCCCAGGTCGCGCAGCAGGCGCAGGTTCGGCCGCGGCTGCGGCGGCAGGATCCCCTGCACGAATCCGCGATCGGCCAGGGCTTTCATTTTATACAGCCCCTGCAGCGCGGCCTTTTTCGGGTTAGAGAGACCATCGCGGTTATTTTGCGAGGCTTCATTGCCGACGGAGAGTCCGGCGTAGTGGTGCGTCGGGCCGACCAAGCCATCAAAGTTAGCTTCAAAACCAGACATATGTCCTCACAGGATCCGTTATCAGAATGGCAGGCCCGGCGATACGTTCGCCGGAAGCGTCAGCGTGTCGCTGACCAGAGAGGCCATCGGCCAGGCACAGTAATCGGCGGCGTACCACGCTGCCGCGCGGTGGTTGCCGGAGGCGCCCACCCCGCCAAACGGCGCTTTACTGGAAGCGCCGGTCAGCGGCTTGTTCCAGTTGACGATCCCGGCTCGCGCCTCGTCCGCCAGCTGGTCAAACTGCGCCGCATCGCGGGAGATCAGCCCCACGGCCAGGCCATAGCGGGTCTGGTTGGCGAGGCGAATCGCCTCCGGGAAGTCGTCGTAACGGATAACCGTCAGCAACGGACCAAAGTACTCTTCATCCGGCACCTCGATACCGGTGACATCGACGATCCCCGGGGTCAGCACCGTGGAGTGCGGGTCAGGCTGGCGCATACGCAGCAGCACCTTGCCGCCGAGCGCCTCCAGTTTCTGCTGCGCCGCCAGCATGTTCTGCGCCGCCTCAAGGGAAATCACCCCGCCCATAAACGGCGCCGGCTGGTCATTCCATTTCCCGGCGCGGATCTGCGCGCTGGCCTCCACCAGTCGCCGCAGCAGCGCATCCCCCTGCTCGCCGCGCTGAACGATCAGCCGGCGCGCGCAGGTGCAGCGCTGTCCGGCGGAGATAAACGCCGACTGGATAATCACATGCAGCGCCGCATCGACATCGGCCACGTCGGCCACGATCAGCGCGTTGTTGCCGCCCATCTCGAGGGCCAGCATCTTCTCCGGCTGACCGCCGAAGTAGCGATGGAAGTGGAAACCCGCCGCCGCGCTGCCGGTGAACAGCACGCCGTCGATATCGCGGTTTTCCAGCAGCGCCTGGCCGGTGGCTTTCCCGCCCTGCAGCAGGTTAATCACCCCGTCGGGGACGCCCGCCTGCTGCCACAGCTGGACCGTCAGTTCCGCAGTGGCCGGCGTCAGCTCGCTGGGTTTAAACACCACGGTGTTACCGGCGATCAGCGCCGGAATGATATGCCCGTTGGGCAGATGGCCCGGGAAGTTGTAGGGACCGAAGACCGCCATCACGCCGTGCGGCTTGTGGCGCAGCTGCGCTTTACCGTCCGGCAGGGTCGACTCGTGAAAGCCTGTCCGCTGGTGATAGGCCTCGACGGAGATGGCGGCTTTGCCGATCATCGCCTGCACTTCGGTGCGGGTCTCCCACAGCGGCTTGCTGGTCTCCCGGGAGATCAGGGTCGCCAGCGCCTCTTTGTGCGTCTCCAGCAGCGCGGCGAAACGCTGGACGACGTCAATACGCTCGGCCAGCGGGCGGTGCGACCAGGGATAAAACGCCGCCCGCGCCGCGGCGCAGGCCGCCTGGACGTCGTCGCCCCCCGCGCTGGCCGCCTGCCACAGCAGAGATTGATCCTCCGGGGCCAGTTTACTCATCGTAGCGCCGCTGCCCGGCTGCCACTGCCCGGCTATGAACTGTGCTTTTACCGCCATGATCTGTTTTCCTCTGGGTTCAGGGTTACCGTGTAAACGCGGTCGGTTTCAGTGACCTGCAGCGCATCCAGCGCGGCGGCGTCCAGTGAGACCTGCTCTTCGTGGGCCACCAGCAGCGCCCGAAAATTGTCGAACTGACCGTTGGCGACCAGCGTCGGCGCCGACAGCGTGCCCGTCAGCTGCTGAGCCGGCAGGCACTGGCAGTCGCGCACGGCGCGGATCTGATCGGTCTCCGCCTCCAGCACCGGACCGGCATCGAAAATATCCACCGAGCCGCGCCAGCTGAACCCCTCTTTCTCGAGGATCGCCCGCGCCGGGGCGGTGTTGGGATGCACCTGACCGATGACCTGACGGGCATTCTCCGGCAGCAGCGAGATATAGATCGGGTACGCCGGCATCAGCTCGGCAATAAAGGTTTTCATGCCGGTGCCGGTCAGCCGGTCGGCATCGGCGAACGGGATCTCGAAGAAGTGATGGCCCAGCGCATCCCAGAACGGCGACTGCCCTTGCTCATCGCTGCAGCCGCGCAGTTCGGCAAACAGGTGCGGCGAAAACCACTCGCGGAAGGCGGCGATAAACAAAAACCGCGCCTTGGAGAGCAGCAGACCGTTGCGGTTCCGCTGATACCCGGGGTCGAGAAACAGCGTACACAGCTCGCTGTGACCGGTGTGGTCATAGCTCAGATTGAGCAGCTCCTGAGGCTTATAGACTCCCAGCGCTTTCGAGGCGCGAACCGTTTTCTGAATGCGAAAATTGTAAAAGGGCTCGTCCAGGCCCACCGCCACCTCAATGGCGCTGACCCCCACTACCCGCTCCAGCGCGGTGTCTTCCAGCACAAACAGAAAGCCTTGCTGGCCGCGCGGCAGCGCGCCGGCGAAGGTGTCAATGCTGCGGCGTATCCGGGCGGCCAGGCGCCCAGCATCATGGGGTAAAGAGGTCATGCCGACCCCCGCCCGCGCGGCAAGGCGGACGATGTCGTCAAGATCGTTTTCCCTTACGGGACGAAATAGCATCACAGGCCGTCCTCCCGGTTAGCGGGTTAAGCGGGCAACGGCGCGATCAAGGCGCACGAAGGCTTGCTCAATATCCGCCAGCGGGATATTGAGCGCCGGCGCGAAGCGCAGCACGTCCGGACCGGCAATCAGGGCGATCACCCCCTCTTCCGCCGCCAGGTTGGTCAGGGTTTTGGCCTTCCCGCGCAGCGGTCCGGCCAGCTCGGCGCCGATCAGCAGACCGGCGCCGCGCACGGCGCTGAACGCATCGTAGCGGGCAGAGAGGGCATTCAGCTGGTCGACGATCAGCGCATGGCGCTCGCCGACGCCCGCCAGCAGCGGCGCATCCAGATGGTCCAGCACGGCGTTGGCGACGGTCGCCGCCAGCGGGTTACCGCCGAAGGTGGTGCCATGGGTGCCTGGCTGGAAGACCTGCGCCCAGGCCTCTTTCGCCAGCATCGCGCCGATCGGGAAGCCGCCCCCCAGCCCTTTGGCGCTGGTGAGGATGTCCGGGACGACGTTGTAATGCTGGTAGGCGTAGAGATGGCCGGTACGCCCGGCGCCGGTCTGCACCTCATCGAATATCAGGGTGGCGTGATGGCGATCGCAGAGGGCGCGCAGCGCCTGGAGGAACGCCGGGTCCGCCGGGATCACCCCGCCTTCGCCGATAATCGGCTCGACGATCACCGCGCAGGTACGTGAGGAGATCGCCGCGGTGACCGCCTCGATATCGTTATAGGGCAGATGGGTAATGCCCTGCGGCAGCGGCGCATAATCGCTGGAATATTTCGGCTGGCCGCCGACGGAGACGGTGAACAGCGTGCGGCCATGGAAGGCGTGGTTGAAGGCGATGATTTCGCTTTTTTCACCGCCGAACTTATCGTGGGCATATTTCCGCGCCAGCTTAAGGGCCGCCTCGTTCGCTTCAGCGCCGGAGTTGCAGAAGAACACCTTGTCGGCAAAGGTGGACTGCACCAGGGTTTTCGCCAGCTGCAGCACCGGTTCGTTGGTATAGCCATTGCCGATATGCCACAGTTTCGCCAGCTGCCCCTGCAGGGCCTCAGCCAGCGCCGGGTGGGCATGGCCGAGGGCGTTCACTGCGATGCCGCCGGCCATATCGATATACTCTTTCCCCTGCTGGTCCCAGACGCGTGAGCCCGCCGCCCTCACCGGAATAAACGGCGCGGGGGCAAAACAGGGAACCAGGTAAGCGTCAAAATCTTCGCGAGTCATACTGCCTGACATCATTCATCTCCGGAACGTAAGACGACGGAAAACGCTCCCGCCGCGTTGGACAATCGACATTAACCCTGACCCTCGGCTTATTTTGGGCACGAGCGCGCCCGCTGCGATGGTAAAAATATTCACCACAGAAAACTTAAGCCCTATTCTTTTTACGGGTATTTGTTAATTCATGGTTAACGCCATGTTGTTGTGTGGGCTAATGCTGGCCTGTGAACAATAAGATTGTCAATATGGGGAAACGCAATTTATTCACTTTTTGAAGATCATCAAGATAATGAAAAACATAGAAAAAATATTTTCTTATGCACTTAAGTGAATAAAAAGTGAATTAAAATGCACAGCTTGCGGGTGGTTCTCGTGCGTAGTTATTCACTTAAAAAATAAAATTTCTAACAAAAATTTAAAAATCGGAATTGCCGTCAAATACCGCTTTATAAAATTGGTGATACCATTCATTGCACAGAGTTTACTGCTGTAGCTATTCCACGGTTTTACACGACATAAATAACACTGAGAAACAGGACTCTTATGGAAAAGTTATCTTACGCATCTGAAAGTAGTACATCTCCATGGACCACCTACCTGCGCCAGATCGACCGTGTCGCGCCTTATCTCGGCGATCTTGCTTACTGGGTGGAAACCCTGCGCCATCCGAAGCGTGCGCTGATCGTCGACATCCCTGTGCAGATGGACGACGGCACCATTCGCCACTTCGAGGGCTATCGCGTTCAGCACAATCTTTCGCGTGGGCCGGGTAAAGGTGGTGTTCGCTACCATCCGGATGTTGATCTTAACGAAGTCATGGCACTTTCCGCCTGGATGACCATTAAGTGCGCCGCGGTCAATATTCCTTACGGCGGGGCCAAAGGCGGCATCCGCGTCGACCCCTTCTCGCTGTCGGAAGGTGAACTGGAACGCCTGACTCGCCGCTATACCAGCGAAATCGGCATTATCATCGGGCCGCAGAAAGATATTCCGGCGCCGGACGTTGGCACCAACGGCAAAGTGATGGCGTGGATGATGGACACCTACTCCATGAACCATGGCACCACCATCACCGGCGTGGTCACCGGCAAGCCGATCCACCTCGGCGGCTCCCTCGGTCGTGAAAAAGCCACCGGACGCGGCGTGTTCGTCACCGGCCGGGAAGTGGCCCGTCGCGCCGGCATCGAAATTGAAGGCGCTAAAGTGGCGCTGCAGGGCTTTGGTAACGTCGGTAGCGAAGCGGCGCGCCTGTTCGCCGGCGTCGGCGCCCGCGTAGTGGTCATTCAGGATCACACCGCCACCCTGTACAACGAAGGCGGGATTGATATGACCGCCCTCACCGCCTGGCAGGCGGAGAAAAAGCAGATCGCCGGTTTCCCGGGCGCCCAGGAGATCGATAAAGAGGCGTTCTGGACCACCCCGATGGACATCCTGATCCCGGCGGCGCTGGAAGGGCAAATCACCCGCGAGCGCGCTGAGAAACTGAGTTGCAAACTGGTGCTGGAAGGGGCTAACGGCCCAACCTATCCGGAAGCGGACGATGTGCTGGCCGAGCGCGGGGTGATCGTGGTGCCGGACGTTATCTGCAACGCCGGCGGGGTGACCGTCAGCTACTTTGAGTGGGTGCAGGACATGGCCAGCTTCTTCTGGAGCGAAGAGGAGATCAACGCCAAGATGGACCGCATCATGACCGACGCCATTATTCACGTCTGCGATAAAGCGGCCGAGAAAGAATGTACCCTGCGTACCGCCGCCTATATCGTGGCCTGCGAGCGCATCCTGATGGCGCGTAAAGACCGCGGCATCTACCCGGGCTGATCCCCGTCAGGGAGCGAATCAGGGGTGGCATTGCGCCGCCCCTTTTTTTTGCCGTCGCGCCGTCAGCCGCCGGTGGACCACAGCACTGGCCATCCCCGACGCTGCGCCTCCGCCAGCAGCCCCGGAGAGGGATTCACCGCGCAGGGGTGGCCGACCGCGGCGAGCAGCGGCAGATCCGAGATATGATCGCCGAAGGCGTAGCATGCCGCCAGCGGCTGGCCCTGTTCCTGCGCATAGCATTGGGCATGCGCCGCCTTGTGTTCGCCGATGGCGGTCCGCCAGAGCTCGCCGGTATAGCGGTCATCCACCACGACCGGCTCTGAGCACAGGGCATGCTCCACCCCCAGCGCCGCCATCGCCGGCCAGAGAATGTCGGTCATCGACCCGGAGACAAACACCACGTCATCCCCCCGCGCCTGGTGCTGCCTGAGGCGCGCCGCCACCTCGCGGTGAAAACCATATCCGCCTTCGCGATACAGGCGCTCGGCGACCGCCCGCACCCGGGGGCGCGACTCGTGGCGAAACAGCGAGTAATAGTAGCGGTTGATCGCCTCCCGCGGCTGACCTGCTTCGCTGAGCGCCTGCAGCTGCCGGACAATCGCCGCGGCCGTCAAACCGCACTGCAGCGGATATTCCGCGGCATAGCGGTGCAGAAACAGGAACATACTTTTGCCGGTAATCAGCGTTTCATCCACATCAAAAAAGGCGATGCTCATCCCCGTCCCCCTGCTCAATACTGACCAGATAATGTTGATGGCACTGCGCCGCCTGCTCGCACTCTTTGCGAGTGATGTAGTTAAGGTCATAGACGCTGAAGCTAAAGCCAACTTCCGCTTTGCGAGTGCCGGTCTGGTCAAACCCCACCGAGCATTCACAGGTGAAGCGGCCATGGGCTGAACTTTTGCGCGACACCACGTTGAGGACGATGGTCACCGGCAGCGGAAAAACAAAGCAGGAAAAGGCCACCTGCAGCGAGCTCAGGGTAAAGTACTTCTCCGCCATCGCCACGCCGGCCTCCGCCAGCAGGAATTTTTCCGTGGTGGCGATGATGGTCTGCCGCGCCGCCTCGATCAGCACCATCCCCTGAATATGTTGCCCGGTCTGGTGGTCGCAAAGCAGCTCTGAGGCATCCTGCAGGATCAGGCGCGCGCAATAGCTATCCTCATCGCGTTTTTCCGGCGAGGTGATGAGGATATTCGCTTTTTTACGTTTATGTACCAGCCGCTGATGATCGCGATTGTTTTGATAATAGAGATCCTGCAGATTGACGATCTGGCGCATTGTGTCCGGATAGTGCTGACGAATAATGCAGATGGTGCGGGAGATGTCGTCGAGCTGTACCCCCTGACCGATAACGATTTTATCGACCCCGGCCAGCTCGCCGCTCCAGACAAACCGCTCAAACTCATTCACCGTCAGCACATTCTCATGCCGCCGGGCAAAATCGGTAAATTTCTCACCCACCACAATTAATTTTTCCATGGCGCTTGTCTCCTCAGATCGTTTTCACCAGTAACGCAATCCCCATCCCGCCGCCGATGCACAGCGACGCCAGGCCGGTCGGTTGATTCTCCCGGCGCAGCGCGTGCACCAGGCTGACCACAATCCGCGTCCCGGAACTGCCCAGCGGATGGCCGAGGGCGATCGCGCCGCCGTGGACGTTCAGCCGGGAAGCAATCTCCTCCTCCGTCATCTGATGCGCTCTGGCCAGTCCCTTGACCACCCCCAGCACCTGCGCGGCAAAGGCTTCGTTGATTTCCAGCCGGGCCATATCGCTGAGCTGAAAACGCCCGCGGCGCAGGGCGCACGCTATCGCCGGCAGCGGGCCAAGCCCCATCATGGACGGGTCAACGCCGCCCTCGCCAAAGGAGACAATCTCCGCCAGCGGCTGCAGGCCATAGCGGGCAACGGCGCGCGCCGACGCGAGGATCACCGACGCGGCGCCATCGTTCAGCCCGGAGGCATTGCCCGCCGTGACGCTGCCGTCAGCGCGAAAGGCCGGTTTCAACGCCGCCAGCTGCTCGGCGCTAAGATCATGGCGGATCGGCTCATCCTCGCGGACCGTGCTGACGCCCCGCTTCGCGCTGACCGTCACCGGCACCATCTCATCGGCAAAATAGCCGGCGCGGCTGGCGGCGGAGGCTTTGTGATGGCTCTCCAGGGCATACTGGTCCTGCGCCGCGCGCGAGATCTGCTCCTGCGCGGCGATGGCCTCCGCCGTTTCCCCCATCGGGATCTGCAGCAGCGGATCGGTTAATCCGTCGCGCTGGATCACATCCTCACTGCTGAACGCGCCGAATTTCATCCCGCCCCTTATCTCTCCCCGCAGCAAAAACGGCGCCTGACTCATATTTTCCATTCCGCCGGCGACCACCAGGTCGGCATAACCGCTCTGGATATGGATCGCCCCTTCGGTCAGGCTTTTCATGCCGCTACCGCAGATCATATTCAGGGTGTAAGCCGGCTTTTGCACCGGGATCCCCGCCCGCAGCGCAACCTGACGCGCCGGTCCCATCCCCTGCCCGGCGGCAAGGACGCAGCCGCAGATCACCTCATCGATCCACGCCGGGTCAATGCCGGCCTGCTGCAGGTTGTGCCTGACGGTGAGCGCGGCCAGCTCCACCGCGGAGACCGTTTTCAGGGCGCCAAGAAAGCGCCCCACCGGCGTACGGCAGGCCGCGACGATATAGACTTTGTTCATGATTATTCCATTACGTAGAGCGAGGAAAGATACTGCCGTGTCCCGGCTTCGCTGCCGGTAAAGCCCACATAGCCATCGGGATTGACCACCGCATAATCATCGGGGCCGATCTGTAGCGCTTCGAGAAACGCCTCGTCCGCCGGTTCGAGGGGGCAGAATATAAACCAGCCGGCCTGCTTCAGGCGGGACATAGGAGGACAAGCGGCGCGGGCGGAAAAGATCACCACCTTACCGCTGGCGAAGACGTCATAGCTGTTGCGAAACATCGCCTGCGGCGAGGCAAATACGTACCAGGGAACATGGTGCCCTGCCAGGCCGTCCGGGTGCTGCGCCTGCGTCGCGGTGAAGCCGGCGTACTGCAGCGGCAGCTGGTGACGATAGTAGTGACGGTTGCAAAACTCCGGAAAGTAGACCCCGTCGATATGATTTCTCGGCACCAGACCGGCAATCAGGCCGGTATCGCGATCGGTGGAGCGCAGCACACCGCTCACCGCCGCGAAGCGCTCGGCGCGATAGGACGCCGGCAGTCGGTCAGTGGCCACGCCGTGCAGATAGAAAGCCAGCTTCCAGGCGAGGTTCACCGCATCCTGGACGCCGGTGTTCATCCCCTGCCCGCCAATGGGACTGAACAGGTGGAAGGCATCTCCCGCCAGCATAATATGATGCTGCAGATTGTCATCGGCGATGCGGTTATAGAAATTGGCGCTGGAAGACCAGGTGAGCGTCTGCGCCGGCGGCACCTGAGGGCAGTAGCGCGCCAGCGCGGCGTTGATCTCCTGCAGGTCCGGCACCGGACGCGGCGTCGGCAGGCGCCCGGCTTTTTTAATCACAATCCTGACCTGATTGTCCGGCATGGGCAGGAAAATCAAAAAGCCCTGCTCATCAATATGGTAGGAGGTTCCCGGGAGCGCCGCCGCGCGGTCGAATTGCACGTCCGCCATCACAAAATGCAGCGGATAGTCATGACCGCTAAAGCCGATCCCGGCCAGCTCGCGAACGGTGCTGGCCGCGCCGTCGGCGCCGATAATATAGTCATAAGCGGCGGAACAGGCCCGGCGGGCATCGTCGAGCAGGGAGACGTGATAGCGTTCCCCCTCCCGGCGCCAGGAGACCAGCTGGTGCCCACGTTTGACCACCCGCCCGGCGTCGGCCAACGCCGTTTCGAGGATCGTCTCCGTCCGCGGCTGCGGGATACTGACATGGAAGGGGTAGCAGGTGGCGAGTCGGCGGTTATCGATATGCAGGAATTTGCGGTTTTTATAGTAAGCGTAGACTGACTGAACCTGCTTTCCCTGGGCGATCAGTTCCCCGGCAAGGCCTAAGCCGTGGAAGGCTTTAATGGTCGCCGGACTGACGCTCAGCGCTTTGGACCAGGTGGTGCTGTGGGTATTTTTATCAATGATATCAAAATCAATTCCATACTTATTCAGATAGCAGCCAATGATTAACCCTACCGGGCCGGCGCCAACAATGAGTACTTTTTTCACGATCGAGCCTCTCTGTATGCCCCGTGCGGGGCATACGCGTGTTGCCTGGGTGTAGGGTGATTAGGGATAGATATCATCGGCCAGACGACGATCGCCGGCGACATTGCAGATATGCCAGTAGGGGTATGGTTTCTCTTTCTCGCTCACGCTGTTGAGGATCGCCGTCTCCTCGTCGCTCAGCGTCCAGTTCAGCGCCGCCAGGTTGTCCTCCAGCTGGGCCAGTTTGGTCGCGCCGATCACCAGCGAAGCGATCCCCGGACGGGTACGCAGCCAGTTGAGCGCCACCTGCGCGACGCTGGCGTTGCGCTGGCGGGCAATCTCCTGCATCACCTCCAGGGTCTGCCAGGCCTGCTCGCGGTTGGCGATCGGCGCGGATTCGAACGGCGTGGCGTTCGCCAGGCGACTGCCCTCGGGAAACGCCTGATTGCGTGGGTATTTACCGGTGAGAAAGCCCCCGGCCAGCGGGCTCCAGACGGTGATGCCGACGTTCTGATCGACGCTCAGCGGGATAATCTCATGCTCCAGTTCACGCGCGGCGATATTGTAATAGCCCTGATAGACGCAGAATTTCTCCAGCCCAAGGCGCTCCGAGATCCCCAGCGCCTTCGCCAGCTGCCAAGCCGCGTAGTTGGAGACCCCGATATAGCGAATTTTCCCGGCGCGGATCAGCGTATCCAGCGTGCGCAGGGTATCCTCCAGCGCGGTGCGCGGATCGAACCCGTGAAGGTGATAGATATCGATATAATCGGTCTTCAGCCGCTGCAGGCTGGCCTCGACGGCATTGATGATATGGTAGCGCGACGCCCCCAGCGCGTTCGGGTTGGGGTCGGTTTGCCAGCGTCCTTTGGTGCCGATAATCACCTGCTGGCGTTTTCCCTTCAGCGCGTTGCCGAGCAGCTCTTCGCCCTGGCCGTTCTTATAACAGTCCGCGGTATCAAAAAAGTTAATCCCGGCGTCCAGCGCTTTGTACACCAGATCGTAGGCCGTCTGCTCAGGCACCACGCCGAATTCCGACCAGTTGCGCCCCGGCGCGCCGAGAAAGGCCCCTTTCTCGCCAAACGTCATGGCGCCAAAACAGAGCTCCGAAACCGACAGCCCGGTGGAACCTAAATATCGATACTTCATGCTTGACTTCCTTTTAAAGGTGACAACGTCACACTAGCGATAACCCATCCGCTGGCGGTCAGGCAAGCACCGGCCAGGGGAATGTGCGAGAGAGAAACGCCGGAGGCGAGCAGCAGCCCGCCAAACCAGGCGCCGCCGGCATTGCCGAGGTTAAAGGCGGCGATATTGCACGAAGAGACCATGCTTTTGCCGCTCTCACTGCTGTCCAGGGCCTGCATCTGCAGCGGCGGAATGGTGGAGAACATCGCCGCCCCCAGCAGAAACACCGCCGCGCAGGCGCCGGGCAGCGTCTGAATCGCCCACGGGAAAAGACACAGGACGACGCTCAGCAAGGCGAGAGTTAGCAGCAGCGCCCGGCGGACGCCGCCGTCGGTCAGTCGGCCGCCAAGATGATTCCCGGCGACCATCCCGACGCCGAACAGCATCAGCACCGGCGGAATAAGGTGGTCGCTCATCCCGGTGACGGTTTTCAGCATCGGCGCGATGTAGGTGAAGGCGGCGAAGACGCCGGAGAACCCGAGGGCGGTGATCAGCAGGCTGCGCAGCACCGCGGGATGACGGAGCACCTTCAGCTCATCGCGGATCCGGCTCTGGGCCGACGGCTGCGCCTGACGGCCAGGCACCAGGGCGATCACCGCCAGGGCGGAGAGAATGCCGATCAGCGTGACCATATAGAAGGTATAGCGCCAGCCAAGGTACTGCCCCACCCAGGCGCCGAGCGGCACGCCCAGAATATTGGCCAGGGTGGCGCCGAGAAACACGGCGGAGACCGCCGAAGCCCGTTTATCCACCGGCGCCAGCTCCGCGGCATAGACCGAGCTTATTCCGAAGAACGAGGCGTGAGCGAACGCAGTTATTACCCGGGCAATAATTAGCATGGTCATATTACCGGCGACCGCACAGCCTAAATTTCCAATGGAAAATAAGATCATTAAAAATAACAGCGCGGGTTTTTTGCGATAACGGCTTAATAGCGGCGTCAGCAGCGGCGCGCCAATCACCACCCCACAGGCATAAGCGGTAATAGACCAGGCGGCGAGCGTAATGGATATATGAAAGTCATGGGCCACATCGAGTAATAAACCCATAATCACAAATTCGGTGGTGCCAATACCAAATGAACCCACGGAAAGCGCATACACCGCCGCAGGCAATCCCGCCGGACGGGAAACAGCAATAGTCATAAGTTACCTTATCTCCCGCCAGACCGGCGGGAGGAGCGTATTCAGGAGATTATTTATCGATTAAATTAAAGTCGCCCTGGTTATAGCGTAATCCGGCGACGTTTTCGGGAGCGAAAATATGATCGATGGCGAGAATATCCTCAGGGGAGAGCATAATATCGGCCGCAGCGGCATTATCGCGCAGATGGTTCATTTTTCGCGCCCCGGGGATCGGCACGATATCTTCCCCTTTGCTCATCACCCAGGCGAGGGCCATCTGCGCCAGGGTGGCCTCGTAGCGGCTGGCGACCTGCTGCAGACGGTCGAGCAGTTGCTGGTTTTTGCGCATGGTTTCGGCCTGGAAGCGCGGCAGATTGCGACGAAAATCATCGGCTGCGAAGACGCCGGGGTCGGTGATCTGGCCCGTCAGGAAGCCGCGGCCCAGCGGACTGTAAGGGACAAAGCCCACGCCCAGCTCGCGGCAGGCCTTGAGGATGCCGCCCTCCGGCTCACGGGTCCATAGCGAGTATTCCGTCTGCACCGCGGCGATCGGATGCACCTTGCAGGCCCGGCGCAGCGTCTGGGCTGACACTTCCGACAGCCCGATGTGGCGAATTTTACCCTCTTTAACCAGGTCGGCCATGGTGCCCACCACCTCTTCCACCGGCACCGCGGGATCGACGCGGTGCTGATAGAGCAGATCGATGGTCTCGATATTCAGCCGCTTCAGCGACCCTTCCACCGCCTCACGAATATGTTCCGGACGGCTGTCGACGCCGGCCATCCGCTCCAGCCCCTGGCCGGTCGGCAGAATACGAAAGCCAAATTTGGTGGCAATTTGCACCTTATCGCGGATGCCTTTAATCGCTTTCCCAACAAGGACTTCATTGTCAAAAGGCCCATACACTTCGGCGGAATCCAGGAAGGTCACCCCCATGTCCACTGCGGCATGGATGGTATTTATCGCCTGCGACTCCTCAGCGCCGCCATAGGCGAAACTCATTCCCATACACCCGAGACCCAATGCGGAAACCTGGAACTTCTCTTTTCCGAGATAACGTGTTTTCACCTTATTTTCCTTACGTGCTGAATGTTATTAAATATATACTTCCCTTTTACATTGATAACAATTAATCTATTCCGAACGCGGTGTTAGCTGGAAATTAACAATGAAAACGTTGCCTGATTTGCAACAAATTGAAATATTAATACTCATAGTGAAACATGGCAGTTTTCGGCAAGCTGCCAGAGCATTAAATCTTTCACCGCCGGCCCTCACCAGCGCTATTAATCATCTGGAAGAAAAATTAGGCGTGCGCCTGCTCAATCGTTCGACGCGCAGTTTGTCTTTAA
This sequence comes from Klebsiella sp. V115_8, assembly GCF_029967715.1. Taxonomy (NCBI): domain Bacteria; kingdom Pseudomonadati; phylum Pseudomonadota; class Gammaproteobacteria; order Enterobacterales; family Enterobacteriaceae; genus Klebsiella; species Klebsiella sp. V115_8. Next base: position 25,628 of record NZ_JASCAR010000044.1, on the reverse strand, counting down.
CCGCGGTGGGTGAGGAATTTCTTAATAATATGACGCCGGTGGTGAATGATTATCGCCGGGTGGTCGACAGTCTGAATTATCACCGTCTGACCCCGGAAGGGGTGGTGAAAGTCAATTTACCGCGCATAGTTCTCGACCTTTTCTTTCAGCGCTATTTTATTGCTTTTAAAACCGCCTATCCTGACGTGACGCTGGAGCTGTTTACCACCGATCGGAAAGTGAATATTATCGAGTCCGGTTTTGACGCTGGCATTCGCTATTCCCGGGACGTGCCCAAAGATATGATTGCCATCCCCTTTGGCGAGAAGCTGTCGCTGATCCCGGTGGCCAGCCCGGACTATCTCCACGAGGCCGGAGCGCCCGACACCCCGCAATCGCTGGTCAATTTCCGCTGCATCAACCGCTGTTTTCCCAGCGGCGAAAAGTACCGGTGGGAATTTATCAGCCCCGACGGCGAGCCAGGCGAAGTCGCCGTCAAGGGCGATCTGGTCGTCGATTCCGATACGGCGATGATCCAGGCGGCGGAGAGCGGGCTGGGGATCGCCTTCGTCTATCAGTCGCTGGTGTCCGCGCAACTGAACGCCGGCAGCCTGGTCCGCTTATTACCCAGCTACCGCTACCCGGCGGATCATTTCTGCGTCTACTATCCGAGTCGCAAACATATTCCCGCGCCCCTGCGCGCTTTTATCACCTGGGTGATGGCGCAGAATAAGAGCATCCTCCATGAGTAAATGGCCTGAGGGGGTATCCTCCTGTCGCCACAATAAACGCACACACCGTTAACCATTTTTTATCCTTTCCCTTGAATTCCGCCGGTTGTCAGACATAAACTCGTTAGAGCTCTAACGATTTTGGCAGACGACCTATGGACCATCGACAGCTTAACTTCTCCCATCTTTTATATCTGACCGCCCATCACTGGCGGCTGGCGGTTAATCGTCGGCTGAAAAACCTCGGTCTCAGCCAGGCCAGCTGGGTGGCGGTCGCCGCCATCGCCCGCCACCACCAGCCGCTGTCGCAAAGCGAACTGGCGCAGGAGCTGGGAGTGGAGAGCCCGACCATTGTGCCGCTGATCAACCGCCTGGTGGCCCTCGGCCTGGTGGAGCGCGTCACCACCGACCGCGATAAACGCAAGCGGCTGCTGGTGGTCACCGACCAGGGGCAGGCCCTCTTCGAGCAGGTCAAAACGGTGGCGGACGATCTGCGTGAAGAGATCCTGACGGCGATCACGCCGCAGGAGCGGGAACAAACTCAGCGGGTGCTGGAAAAGCTGTTGCGCGAAGTGGAGAAGAAATAATGCCCCGTCGCCAGAGTAACCCCTACGTCCCTCATGACTGGGCGCCGCATGAAAAACCGGCCCTGCTCGGCTCGCCATCGACGCCGCTGCACAGCCCGGCGAAGCGCCTGGCCTACGGGGTGGTCGGACTGCTGGTGTGCCTCACCGGCGCGCTGGGCAACGCGGTGGTCACCGCCAATCTGCAGCTGCTGCAGGGCACCTTCGCCGCCTGGTCGACGGAGATCGCCTGGCTACCGGCGGTGTATGTCATGACCAACGTCTCCATTAACCTGCTGCTGGTGAAATTTCGTCAGCAGTTCGGGCTGCGCGCCTTTACCGAAGGCTTTCTGGTGCTCTATGTGCTGGTCACCTTCTTCCACCTGTTCGTCAACGATCTCAGCTCGGCGATGATGGTCCGCGCCGCCCACGGCATGGTGGCCGCGGCGCTCAGCTCGCTGGGGATCTACTATCAGGTGCAGGCCTGGCCCGCCCGCCACCGCCTGAAAGGGCTGACTATCGGTATCACCGGCTCGTCGCTGGCCATTCCGCTGGCGCGCCTCTTTTCCACCGAGCTGCTGCAGATCGATGAATGGCGCGGGCTCTACTTCTTTGAGCTGGGGCTGGCGCTGGTGTCGCTGGCCTGCGTCATCGCCCTCAAGCTGCCGCCGAGCGATCGTAAAAAGGTGTTCGAGAAGAAGGATTTTATTACCTTCTTCCTGCTGGCCCCCGGCATGGCGCTGGTCTGCGCGGTGCTCTCGCTGGGGCGGCTCGAGTGGTGGTTCGAAGCGCCGTGGATCGGCTGGTCGCTGGCCGCGGCGGTGGTGCTGATCGTCGCCGCCATCGCCTTTGAGCATAACCGCAGCAATCCCCTGCTCAATACCAAATGGCTCTCCAGCGGCAGTATCCTGCGCCTCGGTCTGATTATGCTGCTGATCCGCATCGTGCTGGCGGAGCAGAATACTGGGGTGATCGGCTGGCTGCAGTACGTTGGCCTGCAAAACGAACAGATGACCAACCTTGCGTGGTCAATTTTCGCCGGCATTCTGTGCGGGATCATCGCCAGCTGCCTGACGCTTAACCCGCAGAAGCTCTACTGGCCGACCGCCACCGCCCTGGCGCTGATCATGGTGGCCTCGCTGCTCGACAGCCAGTCTAACGCCCTCACCCGTCCGGAACAGCTGATGTTCAGCCAGTTTTTGCTTGGCTTCGGCAGCGCCTTCTTTCTGGCGCCGGCGATGCTCGCCGGCATTGGCGGGGTGTTCGCCGATCCGCGCAACCTGGTGAGCTTCTCGGTGCTGTTCGGCATGAGCCAGAACATCGGCGGTCTGCTGGGGTCGGCGATACTCGGCACCTTCCAGACCTGGCGGGAGAAATTTCACTCCAGCCAGCTGGCGGACCAGATCACCACGCTCAACCCGCTGATCGTCGAGCGGCTGCAGCAGTACAGCCAGATGTACCAGAGCCAGATTGGCGACAGCACGCTGCTTAACGTCCAGGCCACCACCCTGCTGCAAAACGCCGCGACGCTGCAGGCCAATATTCTCGCCTGGAATGACACCTATCTGCTGACGGCGGCGATCTCCGCCGGGACGTTAGTGTGGGTTTTCTGGCGCTTAATTCGCTTACGACTGACCGCCCGTATCGCCTTAAAACGCGCCACCGGCAGCAAATAATTATCATCATTTCATCTCTGGAGTCGTTATGAGTCAGCAGGATGCGGCCAAACAACAGGCCAACACCCGGAACAACATTCGCGTGGTCTCCATTTTTACCGCCGCGGCGATAGGCTTCGTCGGCGTACTGGTGATCCTCTATGCCTGGCAACTGCCGCCGTTCACCCGCCATAGCCAGTTTACCGACAACGCCTACGTGCGCGGGCAGACCACCTTTATCAGTCCGCAGGTCAACGGCTACATCACTGCCGTCAACGTCAAGGATTTCGCCATCGTTCAGCCGGGCGAGGTGCTGTTCCAGATAGACGATCGCATCTATAAGCAGCGGGTGCACCAGGCCCAGGCCACCCTGGCGATGAAGGAGGCGGCGCTGCGCAACAACCTGCAGCAGCGCAAGAGCGCCGAGGCGACAATCGCCAAAAATGAAGCCGCGCTGCAGAACGCCCGCGCGCAGAATCTGAAAATCCAGGCTGATTTAAAACGGGTGCAGGAGCTGACCGCCGATGGATCGCTGTCGATCCGCGAGCGGGATTCCGCCCGCGCCAGCGCCGCCCAGGGAGCAGCGGATATTGAACAGGCGAAAGCGGCGCTGGAGATGTCGCGCCAGGACCGCGAATCGACCATCGTCAATCGCGATTCACTGGAGGCCGACGTGGCCAGCGCCAAAGCCGCCCTCGAGCTGGCGCAGATTGACCTGCAGAATACGCAGATCATCGCCCCCACCGGCGGCCAGCTGGGGCAGATTTCGGTGCGCCTTGGCGCTTACGTCAGCGCCGGAACCCATCTGACTTCGCTGGTGCCGCCGCAGCACTGGGTGATCGCCAACCTGAAAGAGACCCAGCTGGCCGATGTGCGTATCGGCCAGCCGGTTACCTTCACCGTTGACGCGCTCAACGGCGAGACCTTCCACGGCAAGGTGCAGAGTATCTCCCCGGCGACCGGGGTGGAGTTCAGCGCCATTTCGCCGGACAACGCCACCGGCAACTTCGTCAAGATCGCCCAGCGCATCCCGGTGCGCATCACGGTTAACGAGGGGCAACGCAACAGCGAGCGCCTGCGCCCCGGCATGTCGGTGCAGGTGACCATTGATACCCGCGCGGAGAAGCAGCCATGATCCGCCCGGTCACCCTTGCCATCGTCCTGGCGCTGGTCGGCTGTCAGTCCGCCGATGTGCAGCGCGCCCAGCCGACGCTCGCCATCCCTGCCGCCTGGCGGGCCGACGTTGGCCCTGCCAGCCCGGTGGAAGGCGTATGGTGGCGCAATTTTCATGACAGCGCGCTGAATCAGTATGTCGACCGGGCGCTGCGCTATAACAGCGATGTGCTGATCGCCCGCGAGCGGGTGAATGAGTATCAGGCGCGGGCGTATGCCGCCGACAGCAGTCTTTTCCCCTCGCTGGATGCCAGCCTGACCGGCACCCGCGCCCGCGCGCAGTCCGCCGCCACCGGCCTGCCGATCCACAGCACGCTGTACAAAGGCGGCCTGACCGCCAGCTATGATGTCGATATCTGGGGCGCGAACCGCAGCGCGGCCAGCGCCGCCGGGGCCAGCCTCGAGGCGCAGAAAGCCGCTGCCGACGCGGCCAATTTGAGCGTCGCCGCCTCGGTGGCCGTGGGCTATGTGACGCTGCTGTCGCTGGATGAGCAACTGCGGGTCACGCAGCAGACGCTCCAGGCGCGGGAAGACGCCTGGCGCCTGGCCAAACGTCAGTATGAAACCGGGTATACCTCGCGCCTTGAGCTGATGCAGGCAGATTCGGAGCTGCGCTCCACGCGGGCGCAGCTCCCGCCGCTGCAGCACCAGATTGCGCAGCAGGAAAACGCCCTCAGCGTGCTGCTGGGGGACAACCCCGGCGCGATAAAACGCGGCGAATTCGCCGGGCTCACCCCGCTGCGTCTGCCCTCGCAGCTGCCGTCCACCTTGCTCAACCGCCGCCCGGATATCGTACAGGCCCAGCGTCAGCTGGTCGCCGCCGATGCCACCCTGGCCTCGTCCCAGGCGCAGCTGCTGCCGTCTATCAACCTGACCGCCACCGGCAGCCTGCAGGACCGGACGCTGCCGGATCTGCTGGACAACCCGCTGCGACTCTGGAGCATTGGCGGTAGCATCCTGGCGCCGCTGCTTAACCGCCAGGCGTTAAATGCCCAGGTGGATGTCTCGATGGCCCAGCGCAACCAGGCGCTGTACAGCTATGAGAAAACGGTGCGCGGCGCGTTTAAAGAGGTTAATGACAGCCTGGACGCCATTAGCCGCTACGGCGAACAGCTGACCGAACTGCAGGGGCAGGAGGCGGTGGCGGAAGAAACATTGCGCATTGCGCAGAACCGCTACCGTAACGGCTACTCTTCGTATCTGGATGTGCTTGATGCCCAGCGAACGCTGTTCTCCACCCAGCTTAGCGTGGTACAGGTGAAGAATAACCTGCTGCTGGCGCAGATCGATCTATACCGGGCGCTGGGAGGCGGCTGGTCTGACTCATCAGGGAGCTAAATGGGGAAGCGTCATATGCAACAACAGTGGTCTGCAGTAGACAATTATTTGATTGAGGCCTTAATTCCCAGCGATCCTATGCTCGATCGGGTACTGGAAAACAACCATCGTGCCGGGCTCCCGGCACACGATGTCGCCGCCAATCAGGGTCAGTTTCTCGCCTTGCTGGTACGGCTTACCCAGGCTAAGCGGATCCTGGAGATCGGCACCCTCGGCGGCTATAGCACCATCTGGATGGCGCGCGAGCTTCCTGCCGACGGCCAACTCCTCACCCTGGAGGCCGACGCGCATCATGCCCGCGTGGCGCGGGAGAATCTGCAGCTGGCGGGTGTTGACCAGCGGGTCACGCTGCGGGAGGGGCCCGCGCTACAGTCCCTGGAGGCGCTTGGCGAATGTCCCGCTTTCGACCTGATCTTCATCGATGCCGATAAGCCGAATAACCCCCATTATCTGCGCTGGGCGCTGCGTTATTCCCGCCCGGGAACCTTAATTATTGGCGATAACGTGGTACGCGACGGCGAAGTGGTCAACCCACAGAGCGCCGACGAGCGCGTTCAGGGCGTGCGTCAGTTCATTGAGATGATGGGCGCCGAGCCACGGTTGACGGCAACGGCGCTGCAAACCGTGGGCACGAAAGGCTGGGACGGCTTTACCCTGGCGTGGGTCAACGCTTAAGCGTGGACGCCTGGCCCGTCGCCCCGGTAAGCGCAGCGCCACCGGGGACAACCGGCCAGGTTACGGCGTAATCTGCTCCATCGCCTGCAGCACGCGTTTGTCCGAGATAGGGTACGGGGTCCCCAGCTGCTGGGCGAAGAAGCTCACCCGCAGCTCCTCGATCATCCAGCGGATCTCCCGGACATCGTCGTCCTCACGGCGGTTCGGCGGCAGCTTATTCAGCCACTGCTGCCACGCCTGCTGCACGCTCTCGATTTTCAGCATCTGCGCGCGGTCGCGGTGCGGATCGATAGCCATCTTCTCCAGACGCTTTTCAATCGCCTGCAGATAGCGCAGCGTATCGCCAAGACGACGGAAGCCATTGCCGGTGACAAAGCCGCGGTAAACCAGCCCCGCCATCTGCGCTTTGATGTCCGACAGCCCCAGCGCCATGGTCATATCCACCCGGCCTTTCAGCCGTTTGTTGATATTGAACACCGCGGTGAGGATCTGCTCGACCTGTTTGGCGATCTCCACGACCGTCTCGTTGAGCTCGGCGCGAACTTTATCATGCAGCTGGCTAAAGCCCTCTTCCGTCCACACCGGCCCGCCCGCCTCGTCGATAAGCTTATCAACGCCGCAGGAGATGCAGTCGTCAATCAGATCCAGCACTTTGCCGTACGGGTTAAAATAGAGCCCGAGCTTGGCTTTGTTCGGCAGCTTCTCGTGCAGATACTTAATCGGCGACGGAATGTTAAGCAGCAGCAGGCGACGCAGACCGCGCCACATGGCCTGCTGCTGTTCCTGTGGATTATCAAACAGCTTGATCGCCACGCTGTCGCGCTCGTCCACCAGCGCCGGCCAGGCTTTCACCTTATAGTTGCCGCGCTTCTGTTCGTAACTCTCCGCCAGGGTGCCAAAGCTCCAGATATGCAGCCCGCTCTGCTCGATGCCGTCATCAGCGACCGCCGACAGCGTCTCCTGAACTTTGCCCTTCAGCGCCTCTTTCAGCGCCTGCAGCGAGCGCCCTTCCTGCAGCTTCTTGTTTTTGTCGTCCACCACCCGGAAAGTGATTTTCAGGTGATCGGGCACCTGATCCCACTGCCAGGCTTCGCGGTCGATGGTCACGCCGGTCATCCGCCGCAGTTCGCGCTCGAGGGAGTCGAGCAGCGGCAGCTCCAGCGGCGTCGCCCGGCCAAGAAACGCTTCCGCATAGTTGGGCGCCGGGACGAAATTGCGCCGCACCGGCTTCGGCAGCGATTTTATCAGGGCGATAATCAGCTCCCGGCGCAGACCGGGGATCTGCCATTCAAACCCGGCCTCCTCCACCTGATTAAGCAGCGGCAGCGGAATATGCACCGTCACGCCGTCGGCGTCGGCGCCCGGCTCGAACTGATAGGTCAGACGCAGCTTCAGATTGCCCTGGTGCCAGAAGTTCGGATAGTCCAGTTTGCTGACCTGCTCCGCCCCTTCCTTAATCAGCATGCTCTTCTCAAAGTTGAGCAGATCCGGGGTGTCGCGGCTGGCCTGCTTCCACCAGGCGTCAAAATGCCGGGCGGAGATGACGTCGTGGCTGATGCGCTGGTCGTAGAATTCGAACAGGGTCTCGTCATCCACCAGAATGTCACGGCGGCGCGACTTATGCTCCAGCTCTTCGATTTCCGCCCGCAGCTTCAGGTTCTCCCGGAAGAAGGCGTGGCGCGTTTGCCAGTCGCCCTCCACCAGCGCGTGGCGGATAAACAGCTCGCGGCACAGCGCCGGATCGATCTGGCTGTAGTTGACCTTACGTGCGCCAACGATCGGCAGGCCATAGACGGTGACCTTTTCCGTCGCCATCACCGCGCCCTGCGCCCGCTCCCAGTGCGGCTCACTGTATGAGCGTTTGATCAGGTGCTGCGCGACCGGCTCCACCCACTCCGGCTCAATGCGGGCGGCAATGCGGCCCCACAGCCGGCTGGTTTCCACCAGTTCCGCCACCATCGTCCACTTCGGCGGCTTTTTAAACAGACCGGACCCCGGGAAGATGGAGAAGCGGGCGTTACGCGCGCCGGTAAACTCCTGTTTATCGGCATCCTTCATGCCGATGTGCGACAGCAGACCGGTCAGCAGCGCAGTATGGATCTCGCGGTATTCCGCCGGTTCGCTGTTGATCGGCAGGCCAAGCTCTTTCACCACCTGACGCAGCTGGGTGTAGATATCCTGCCACTCGCGCACGCGCAGATAGTTCAGAAAATCGACCCGGCACTGGCGGCGGAACTGATTCGACGACAGCGCCTTCTGCTGCTCGCCGAGGTAGTTCCACAGATTGACGAAGGCGAGGAAATCAGACTCTTTATCGTGAAAGCGGCGGTGCTTCTCGTCGGAGGCCTGCTGCTTATCCATCGGCCGCTCGCGCGGATCCTGAATCGACAGCGCGGAGGTGATGATCATCGCTTCCCGCACGCAGCCGTGCTTCTGGGCCTCCAGCACCATCCGCGCCAGGCGCGGGTCCACCGGCAGCTGGCTGAGCTGGCGGCCCATCGGCGTTAGCTTATAGGCGGTGGCCTGCTCATCGGTGGTGATCGCGCCCAGCTCTTCCAGCAGGCGCACGCCGTCCTGAATGTTGCGCTTATCCGGCGCTTCAACGAACGGGAAGGCGGCGATATCGCCTAAGCCCAGGGCGGTCATCTGCAGGATGACCGACGCCAGGTTGGTGCGCAGAATTTCCGGGTCGGTAAATTCCGGGCGCGACAGGAAATCGTCTTCTGAATAAAGACGAATACAGATCCCTTCCGAGACGCGGCCGCAGCGGCCTTTACGCTGGTTGGCGGAGGCCTGGGAAACCGGCTCGATCGGCAGGCGCTGCACCTTGGTGCGGTAGCTGTAGCGGCTGATACGCGCGGTACCGGGATCGATAACGTACTTGATGCCCGGCACGGTCAGCGAGGTTTCCGCCACGTTGGTCGCCAGCACGATGCGCCGTCCGCTGTGCGGCTGGAAGACGCGGTTCTGCTCGCTGTTGGACAAGCGAGCGTACAGCGGCAGCACTTCGGTATGGCGCAGATCCAGCTTATTCAGCGCATCGGCGGTATCGCGAATCTCCCGCTCGCCGCTCATAAAGATCAGAATATCCCCCGGCCCTTCGCGCCCCAGCTCGTCGACGGCATCAAAGATCGCCTGCAGCTGATCGCGCTCGGTATCGTCCGCCTCTTCCACTATCGGCCGGTAGCGCACTTCCACCGGGTAAGTCCGCCCGGAGACTTCGATAATCGGCGCATTATTGAAATGCTTTGAGAAACGTTCCGGGTCGATGGTCGCCGAGGTGATGATGATTTTCAGGTCAGGACGGCGCGGCAGCAGCTCTTTCAGGTAGCCGAGCAGGAAGTCGATGTTCAGGCTGCGCTCGTGCGCTTCATCGATAATGATGGTGTCATACTGCATCAGCAGGCGATCCTGCTGGATCTCCGCCAGCAGAATACCGTCGGTCATCAGCTTGACCATGGTGTTTTCGCTGACGTGATCGCTAAAGCGGACCTTATAGCCGATACAACCGCCCGGCTCCGTTTGCAGCTCCTCGGCGATACGGTTGGCGACGGTTCGCGCGGCCAGACGACGCGGCTGGGTATGGCCGATCAGCCCTTTCAGCCCGCGGCCCAGCTCCATGCAGATTTTTGGCAGCTGGGTGGTTTTACCCGAACCGGTCTCCCCGGCGACAATCACCACCTGGTGATCGCGTACCGCCTCGAGAATTTCTTGTTTTTTCTGGCTAACCGGCAGGTTTTCCGGATAGGTGATGGCCGGTCGCGCCGCTTCGCGCAGCAGGACTTTACCGGCTGCCTGGCTTATCTCCTGCGCCATCTCCTGGAGGATGGCCTGTTGCGATTCAGGATTTTTAACCTTCTTCACGCCGTGCAGACGGCGGGCAAAGCGCGTTTTGTCGCGCAGCATCAGGCCGTCGAGCTGTTGATAAAGCTGGGGGAAGGTGATTTTTTGTTGTTCTGTCATAGCGTTATCGGGCAGAGCTCTGCCGGGAAAATCTCTTTTGAAGTATTGCCTTAGAGTACCACATCTGTGTCATCCATGCCTTGTTCAAAAAATCTGAACATAGGATTCGATATATTGCGCTATCTCTGTGGCGCGATTGTGAATACAGTGTCATCAAGCACCAGGGCACTGACCCGTCAATCACATTAAAAAAGGAAACACCCATGAGCAAAGTATTAGTTCTGAAATCCAGTATTCTGGCAGGGTACTCACAATCTGGTCAGCTTTCCGACTATTTTGTTGAACAATGGCAGGAAAAACACCCGGGCGACGAGATCACCGTGCGTGACCTGGCCGCTAATCCGATCCCGGTTCTGGATGGTGAACTGGTTGGCGCCCTGCGTCCGAGCGACGCGCCGCTGACGCCGCGTCAGCAGGAAGCGCTGGCCCTTTCCGACGAGCTGATCGCCGAACTGAAAGGCAATGATGTGATTGTTATCGCTGCGCCGATGTACAACTTCAACATTCCGACGCAGTTGAAAAACTATTTTGACCTGGTGGCTCGCGCCGGCGTGACCTTCCGCTACACCGAAAAAGGGCCGGAAGGTCTGGTGACCGGTAAACGCGCGGTCGTCGTGACCAGCCGCGGCGGTATCCATAAAGATACCCCGACCGACCTGGTCACCCCGTACCTGTCCACCTTCCTCGGCTTTATCGGCATCACCGACGTGAACTTCGTGTTCGCCGAAGGTATCGCTTACGGCCCGGAAGTCGCGGCCAAAGCGCAGTCTGACGCAAAAGCGGCCATCGACAGCGTGGTTGCAGCCTAATATTTCCACTCCCGCCGCCCGGTGGGAGTGTTTTTTCCCCCTCGCCCATCGCCCTTTTACGAGCCGCCTCGTAAATTCACACATCATTCCAACGCCTTAAGCCACCAGTCTGTACCATGGCTGTCGCCGCGCGAATCTGGCTCACTCCCGGTCGCTGACGGCAACCGTTGTCATGGTCAAAAACAGGAGTGCGTACTATGTACACTCGATGGTGTACATGGTACCTTAGCAAGGAGCGTTTTCGTGTGTCATGCCATTGAATTTATCGAAACGTCGCTATTTACCCGCCAGATAAAACAGCTGGCCAGCGATGAAGATCTGAGGGCACTGCAGAGGCAACTCATAGGCAATCCGGATTTCGGCGATCTTATCCAGGATACCGGCGGGTTACGGAAAATAAGAATGGCGACAGGCTCACAGGGAAAAAGCGGCGGCGTGCGGGTGATTTATTTTCTGGCAACCCGCGAGATTATCTATCTCGTCTTAGCCTACCCGAAGCACACCAAAGAGAGCCTGAGCGCAGCGGAAAAAAACGAACTCAGGAAACTGACCCGGCGACTAAAAAATGAGGTTTGAAATGGGTTACTTCGACGAGCTTAAAGCGTCCCTGGAAGAGGCTGTTGAGATCAAAGACGGCTACAAGGCCTCAGCCCGAGCGACGCGTTATGAAGTTGCTGATGTGAAAGCCATCCGCACGCAGCTTAATGTTTCGCAGGCGGAAATGGCAAAAGCGCTGGGTACCAGCGTGGATACTATCAAAAGTTGGGAGTCCAGGCGGCGCAACCCGACAGGCCTGGCAGCAAAAGTACTGGCGGTTATCCAGGCCAACCCGGCGTTCTTTCGCGAACTGGCTGAGCACTAATCCACTGAGCCCCTCCGGGTTGCCCTGGAAAGTTAGCGCTGCGTTTTTGGCCGCAGGTTTTCATCAAATTCCAGCCGCTTACGCCCCTCTTCCACTTCCCGTAATGGCTCAACCTGATGCAGCGTCTGCTTACAGCGTTCCACCAGCACCTGGTATTCACGGGTGCCATGCTTTTTCCACGCCAGCTCCTGTTCGCTCAGGACGCGAATCGCTTTTGCCGGGCTGCCGATGATCAGATGGTTGGCGGGCATCTCGGCGTTGGCTTTGACAAAGGCCGAGGCGCCGACAATGCTGTTTTCGCCGATGGTCGCCCCGTCGATAATCACCGCGCTCATGCCCACCAGCGCGTTGCGGCCAATCACGCAGCCGTGCAGAATAGCGCCGTGGCCGATATGTCCGTCCTCTTCCACCACCGTATCCTGGCCGGGGAAGCCGTGCATCACGCAGTTGTCCTGAATATTGGCCCCGTCTTTGACCACGATACGGCCAAAATCGCCGCGCAGGCTGGCGTTGGGCCCAACATAGACCCCTTTGCCGAGGATCACGTCGCCAATCAACACCGCGGTCGGGTGGACGTAACTCTCCTCCGGCACCACCGGGGTAAGTCCATCAATCTGATAAATCGGCATGCAACCTCCTTATGCGCCCGGCAAACCGCCAAAGCGCTGATAATAGAGCGGGCCCGGCGCGGGAAGCTCGCCGACCGAGCTTTCACCTTTCTCGCTGACGAACGCCAGCGCGCCGGGACTCACCCGTTGGTAAATATTGATACACAGCTGGCGGGCGGTTTGCCCCGCCCAGTGCGCCGGCAGCAGCTCTTCCGGCAGCAGCGGATCTTTGAGCACCACCCGGCGATAGAAATGAATCAGCAGGAGCTGGATCTGAAAGCTGCGTTCCGGCGTTAACTCCGCGGGGTCGCAATCGCGCAGCAGCGGCAGTAACGGCCGGAATAACGAGATAAAGGCCTCATACATCTCGTTTTGTTCGGTGAGATGCCAGCACTCCTCCACCCGGCTGCGCAGCGCCGCCCGGGAGAGCGCCAGCGGCGAGTGAGCTTCAAAACAGATGACGTTTTCGGCGACCCCCGCTTCATGGAGCAGCGACTGGACATCCGCCAGCTTTTGCGACGGCGAGGCTAACAGGCTCGGCGCCAGCGCGCCAAACCCCTGCCACAGCAGCTGCTTTTTGACGTCGGCCAGCACATTTTTCTCCAGGCCTTCCGAAAGCAGCAGCAGCCAGGTGCCGTCCCATTCCGGAGCGTTCGCGCGATAAATTTTATGTTCCGCGCGTCGGGTCAGGCGCAGCCCTTTGTCGCTCAGACGATAAAAGCTGCGACGGCCGATACGGACGACATCGAGCCACTCTTCTTTATTGAGGCGAAACAGCGCGGTGCGGACGAAACGCTCGCCGAAGCCTAATCCTTCCAGCAGCGCCGCGACGCTGCCCAGCCACACTTCCCCACCGCGTTGTAATAAGGCGTCGCCATACAGCGAGGCGATTAATGACGTGCCGCTGATCGGCGTCGCCGTCACCGCTTGTTGAATAAAGGCGTCGAGTTTGCTCATCTGATTCATTCTGTTGTTATATTTTTCCTTTATGAATCATAGCACAGGAAATTCCCGGCCTACGGCGTAAAGGCCTCAGCCGGGTTATCTGGGAGAGAATTAACCGCTGACCACCGCTTTACGCAGGTCGAATACGCGACAGGCTTTGCCTTCAGAGCGCGGAATGCCGCCGCAGTTGACGATGGTGATATCGGTGGAGATCCCGACCATCGACTTAATGCGGTGGCGCAGCTGGTGACAAATCTGGCAGCGCTGTTCGTGACTCAGCGCCAGCCCGCTCTCTTTCAGCTCCACGCGCACTGCCAGCGAATCGAGATGGCCGCGGCGATTCACCTCCAGCTGGTAGTGCGGCGCCAGGTGTTCAAACTTAAGGATCTCTTCTTCCAGCTGCGACGGGAAGACGTTAACCCCGCGGATGATCAGCATATCGTCACTGCGTCCGCTGATGCGGTCCATACGGCGCATGGTGCGCGCGGTGCCCGGCAGCAGGCGCGTCAGATCGCGGGTACGGTAGCGGATCACCGGCAGCGCCTCTTTGGTCAGCGTGGTGAACAGCAGTTCGCCGTGTTCGCCATCGGCCAGCGGCGTGCCGTCGTCCGGGTTAACGATTTCCGGGAAGAAGTGGTCTTCCCAGATGGTCGGACCGTCAACGGTTTCCAGACACTCCATCGCCACCCCCGGGCCCATCACCTCTGACAGACCGTAAATATCCAGGGCGGTGATCCCCAGCCGGCGCTCGATCTCCGCGCGCATCGCCAGGGTCCACGGCTCGGCGCCAAAGACGCCGACGCGTAATGAACAGCCGCGGGCATCGCCGGCCATCTGGCGCTCCAGCTCTTCAATCAGATTCAGACAGTATGACGGCGTCACCATGATCATATCCGGCTGGAAATCGCGGATCAGCTGCGCCTGTTTTTCGGTCTGTCCGCCGGACATCGGGATCACCGTCGCGCCTAAGCGTTCCGCGCCGTAGTGCGCGCCAAGGCCGCCGGTAAACAGGCCGTAGCCGTAGGCGACGTGAATTTTATCTTTCGCCGTGCCGCCGGCGGCGCGCAGCGAACGGGCGACGATATTGGCCCAGTTATCAATATCGTTTTGCGTATAACCCACCACCGTCGGTTTGCCGGTGGTGCCGGATGAGGCATGAATGCGCACCACCTGCTCCATCGGCACCGCGAAGGTATCGAAGGGATAGTTGTCGCGCAGATCCTGTTTGGTGGTGCACGGGAATTTGGTCAGGTCGCTCAGTTCGCGGAAGTCGTCAGGGTGCACGCCTGCGGCGTCGAATTTACGACGATACATTGGCACATTGTTATACGCATGATTCAGCGTCCACTTCAGACGCTGGGTTTGCAGGGCCTGCAGCTCATCACGCGAGGCGGTTTCAATCGGATCTAATTTTGTAGTAGTTATCATTGTAGGGTACTCGCAGGTAAATTAGCTCACACTCGCTCGAGGATCATGGCGATGCCCTGACCCACGCCAATACACATCGTACACAACGCATAGCGCCCGCCGCGGCGCTGCAGCTCAAGGCTGGCGCTCAGCGCCAGACGCGCGCCGCTCATGCCCAGCGGATGGCCTAAAGCGATGGCGCCGCCGTTGGGATTCACATGCGCCGCATCGTCCGGCACGCCGAGCTGTCTGAGCACCCCCAGCGCCTGGGCGGCGAAGGCCTCATTCAGCTCAATCAGATCCATATCGTTAATATTGAGCCCCGCCCGCTCCAGCACTTTACGCACCGCCGGTACCGGCCCCAGCCCCATCAGGCGCGGCTCGACGCCCGCCGTCGCCATCGCCACGATCCGCGCCCGCGGCGTGAGACCCTGGCTAGCGGCCTGCTGTTCGCTGGCGATGATCAGCGCCGCGGCGCCGTCGTTGACGCCGGAAGCATTGCCCGCGGTAATGACGCCGCCTTGACGGAACGGCGCTTTCAGTTGCGCCAGCTGCTCAAGCGTGGTTTCCGGTCGCGGATGCTCGTCCTCGCGCACGTCGCTAAGCGCCCCTTTCCGGCCGACAACCTGCACCGGCACGATCTCCTGCGCCAGAATGCCGTCGCGCTGGGCCTGCGCCGTGCGCTGCTGGCTGCGCCAGGCGAAAGCATCCTGATCGGCGCGGCTGATATTTAACAATTCGGCTACATTCTCGGCGGTTTCCGGCATGCTGTCAGTTCCGAAGTGTTGCGCCATGAGCGGGTTCACAAAACGCCAGCCAATGGTGGTGTCGAACAGCTCCGCCTGACGCTGATACGGCGCGCTGGCCTTCCCCATCACAAACGGCGCGCGCGACATCGACTCCACGCCGCCGGCAATCAGCAGATCGGCATCGCCGGCTTTGATCGCCCGGGCGGCAAAACCGACGGCGTCCAGCCCGGAGCCGCACAGGCGGTTGAGGGTGGTTCCCGGCACCGTATGCGGGTAGCCGGCCAGCAGCGTCGCCATATGCGCCACATTGCGGTTATCTTCGCCCGCCTGATTCGCGCAGCCGTAAATCACATCATCGATCGCGGTCGGGTCAAGCCTGGGGTTGCGGCTCAGCAGCGCACGCAGCGGGATCGCCGCCAGGTCGTCGGCGCGCACGCTGGCCAGCGCGCCGCCGTAGCGGCCAATCGGCGTGCGGATCCCGTCACAAATAAAGGCCTCGCGCATTACACTTCTCCTGTGATTGTGCCGCCGATGCGGTGCGATTTGCCGCGAAACAGGGCCACAATTTTTTGCTGTTGATTAACAATTTCAATGTCGTAGACCCCGGTCAGCTTGCCCTGCTGTTTGACTCTGGCGGTGGCGACCAGCCGGTCGCCGGCAAACGCCGGGCGGAGAAAATCAATGCTGGCCGCCGAAGCCACCGCCGCCAGCCCCTGGCTGTTACAGGCGTAGGCGAAAGCGGTATCGGCAAGGGTAAATAGCTGACCGCCGTGGCAGGTTTGATGGCCGTTAAGCATGTCCGGCGAGACGGTCATGGTCATCTGCGCAAAACCGTCGTCCATTTCGATGAGTTCGATCCCCATCGTTCTGGCGCAGGTATCTTTTTCATACATCGCGCGCGCGTTGCGCCAGGCGTCATTGCTCATGGTGCTTCTCCATCAGCGCCTTCTGGCGCAACAGGGAGCCGGGGCGATAGCGCTCCTCGCCATAATGGTGGTGCAGGTTCTCCAGCAGGCGCAGCACGCGGCGCCAGCCGAGGCTGTCCCCCCACGCCAGCGGGCCCTGCGGGTAGTTGACGCCCAGACGCATGGCGGTATCGATATCCTGTGCGCTGGCCACCCCTTTCTGTAGTGCATCCAGCGCTTCGTTAATCAGCATCGCCACCGTGCGCCACACCAGCAGGCCGGGATAATCGGCGATACGCAGCACGTTCTTGCCCTGCTGCTGGAAGTAGTGCACCGCTTTGTCCGTCGCCGCCGGCGCGTTGGTCGCCGCTGCGGCCAGCACTACCGTATCGCTGGCGCACAGGTCATACACCACCACCGGACGGCGATGCTTAACGCTCAGCGCCAGGGCAGTCTCGCCTTCGGTCTCCAGCAATAGCAGCTCGTCCAGCTCGGTGACGCTGTCACTTATAGTGATGACGGATTGAGCGCCATGGGCAACCGGCGGCAGCGCCGCCGCCGTCCTGACTTCCGCAGGCCAGCGATAGACGCCATGGCCGCTCTTTTTGCCCAGCCGCCCGGCCAGCGCCAGCTCTTGCTGGAGTAGCGATGGCAGGTAACGGCGGTCCTGCCAGAAAGCGTTAAATACCGAGCAGGTCACGGCGAAGTTGACGTCCTGGCCAATCAGGTCCGTCAGCGCCAGGGGCCCCATCGGGAAACCGCCGCCGTCACGCAAAGCGGCATCGATAACCTCCGGGGCGGCCACCTGCTCCTCCAGCGCCCGCCAGGCTTCGGCGTAGAATGGACGCGCCACGCGGTTAACGATAAAGCCGGGCGTCGAGCGGCAGCGCACCGGCCGTTTCCCCCAGCCGCTCACGCACTGGCACAACTGCTCCACCACTTCCGCAGACGTCGCCAGGCCGCTGACGACCTCCACCAGCTTCATGACCGGCGCCGGATTAAAGAAGTGCAGCCCGGCGACGCGTTCGGGATGCTTTACCCCGGCGGCGATGGCGGTAATCGAAATCGACGAGGTGTTGCTGGTGAGCAACGTTGACGGCGCGCAGATCGCCGCCAGCTGCGCGAACAGCGCCGTTTTTACCTCCAGGCGTTCAGAGGCCGCTTCGATCACTAAATCTGCGTCGGCCAGCGCGGCTAAATCGTGGGCCGGATGCAGGCGTGCCAGCAGCGCGTCGGCCTGCTCTGACGCCAGTTTGCCGCGCTCGACCCGTGAGGCGAGCCGCCTGGCAATACCCTCTATCGCCCGGGCGATGGCCTGATGATCGATGTCGTAAATCAGCACCGGATGCCCGGCGGCAGCCGCCACTTCGGCGATGCCGGCCCCCATGGTGCCGCTGCCGATCACCGCCACGTTGGCTATGGATGTCGTCATCATCTATTTCCCGCTGAACAGTGGTGGCCGTTTGGCCAGAAATGCGCTGACCCCTTCGCGGTAATCATCGCTGCGCCCGGCGAGGCGTTGATAATCGCGCTCCAGGTCCAGCTGCGCGTCGAGACCGTTGGTTTCCGCCGCCAGCAGCGCCTTTTTAATCAACCCAAGACCCAACGTCGGCTGAGCCGCCAGATGGCGCGCCAGCTGCAGACTGGTGTCCGCCAGTTCGGCATCATCCACCAGCTGCCAGATCATCCCCCACTGCGCGGCCTGTTCCGCGCTGAGGCTATCGCCCAGCAGCGCCAGCCCCATGGCGCGCGCGCGGCCGGCCACCCGCGGCAGGAACCAGCTGCCGCCGCAGTCCGGCACCAGCCCGAGCTTGCTGAAGGCCATCACAAACTTGGCCGAACGCGCGGCCAGCACGATATCGCAGCCCAGCGCCAGGGTGGCCCCTGCGCCAGCGGCTACGCCGTTGACCGCGCAAATCACCGGTTTCGGCAGCGCCGCCAGACGACGCACTAACGGGTTGTAAAAGCGTTCCACCGACAGGCCGAGATCCGGCGGCGGGCCGCTGGGGTCGACGTTGCGGTCGTTCAAATCCTGGCCGGCGCAAAAGCCGCGGCCGGCGCCGGTGATCAGCAGGCAACGCACGCCGTCGTCGCGCTCGGCCTGCTTCAGGCATTCCGCCAGCTGTTGATGCATCAGGTCGTTAAAACTGTTGAGGCGGTCCGGGCGATTGAGGGTAATGGTCATGACGCCCTGTTCCACTGCGCTGAGAATGAAAGCTTCCACGATTAGCGTCCTTTAAAGTCCGGGGTACGTTTTTGTAAGAAGGCGTCGATGCCTTCGCGGCGGTCTTCGGTGGCGCTCAGCAGGGTGAACAGCTGGCGCTCCTGCTGGAGACCGGCCTGCAGGCTCACCTCCTGCGACAGGCGCAGCGACTGTTTCGCCGCCCGGAGCGCCAGCGGCGCGTGGCGGGCGATGGTGGTCGCCAGTTGCAGGGCATATTCATCGGTTAACGCCGCCGGATGGATATCGCTCACCAGCCCGGCCTGCTGCGCCTGACGGGCGTCAATACTCTCGCCGCTCAGCACCATCCGGCTGGCCAGCGCCTTGCCAACGCTGCGGATCAGCCGCTGGGTGCCGCCAGCGCCCGGCATGATGCCGAGGGTAATTTCCGGCAGGCCAAAGCGGGCGTTGTCCCCGGCGACAATCAGGTCGCACAGCAGGGCCAGCTCGCAGCCCGCGCCGAGGGCGTAACCGTTGACCGAGGCGATCAGCGGTTTGGGGAAGGCATCGATACGCGCCCACAGCCGCGGGCGGATATCATCCAGGGTCGCCGGGAGATCTTTCTCCGCCATCTCGTTCAGGTCGGCTCCGGCGGCAAAGAAGCGCGGATTGCCGCTGATGACGCAGACGCTGACGTTGTCATCAGCGGCCGCGGCCTCCAGCGCCTCGGCAATCCGGGTTAATAAGGCATTGTTCAGCGCGTTGCGGGCCTGCGGACGGTTGAGCGTCAGCTGCAGCACCCGGCCATGGCGGTGGATCATCAGCTCGCTCATGCCATCCCCCGCGCGTCAAAGTCGACCACCACGTCGCCGCTGGTGGGCAGCGCCTGGCAGCTCAGCACGTAACCCGCCGCCAGCTCATCCGCTTCGAGGCTATAGTTGGCGGCCATCGCCACTTCGCCGCGCAGCACTTTGCATTTACAGGTGGCGCACACCCCGCCCTTGCAGGCAAACGGCAGGTCTGCCCCCTGGCGCAATGCGGCATCCAGAATGCTGTCGTCTTCGGCGCTGAGGGCGATCAGCCGATCGCGCCCGTCCTGGCGGATGGTTACCGTGCGCCCTTCCGCCTGCACCCCGGCGGCGCGCTTAACGCTGCCGCCCGGCGTATTGAAGCGTTCGAGATGAATGGCGTGCTCCGGCACGCCGAGCTCGCGCAGGGTCGTTTCCGCCTCATCCATCATCGTCGCCGGGCCGCAGATAAAGGCCTCGTCGAAACGACTGAAATCCAGCAGATGGTCCGCGAGCTGGCGCAGTTTGTCGCCATCGATGCGCCCCTGCAGCAGATCGCTGTCCATCGACTCCTGGCTGAACAGATGCACCACCTGCAGGCGCTGCGGATAGCGGTCTTTTAAATCGGCCAGCGCCTGGCGGAACATCATGCTGTGGCTGCTGCGGTTGCCGTAGATCAGCGTGAAGCGGCTGTGCGGCTCGGTGGCCAGGGTGGCGCTAACGATCGCCATCATCGGCGTGATCCCGGAGCCGGCGGCGATCGCCAGATAGTCGCCCTGCCGTTCAGCCTGCGGCTGATAGCCGAAATGCCCCTGCGGCACCATTACCTCCAGCTCCATCCCCTGCTGGATAGCGTGCTGGGCGAAGCGCGAGAAGCGCCCGCCGTCGATGGCTTTGACCGCGACGCTGATCTCTCCCGGCGTAGGGCTGCGGCAGATGGAGTAACAGCGGCGCAGCTCTTCACCGCCCAGTCGGGCTTTCAGCGTCAGATGCTGGCCCGGACGAAAGCAGTACTCCGCCTGCAGGGCTTGCGGAATCGCAAACGTAATGGTCACCGCATCGCGGGTTTCCGACTCGACTCTCGCGACCTTAAGCGCATGGAACATCGTCATGGCAACCTCAAATACATTTAAAGTAATCAAAGGGTTCCCGGCAGCTGTCGCAGCGATAGAGCGCTTTGCAGGCCGTGGAACCGAATTCGCTAATCAGCGAGGTGCGGGTGCTGCCGCAGCGCGGACAGCTCACCTCGGCGGGCATTTCCGCGTGGCAGGCGTGCCCCTGCGGCGGGCTGATGCCGTACTGGCGCAGGCGCTCGCGGGCCTCCTGGCTCATCCAGTCGGTGGTCCACGGCGGGTCCAGCTGCAGGACGATGTGGACCGGCAGATAACCATGCTCGCTCATCACCGCGCGGATCTCGCTCAGCAGATGCTCCGTCGCCGGGCATCCTGAATAAGTCGGGGTAAAGCCAATCACCCACCCGTCGCCGTGGCGCGCGACGCTACGCACCATGCCGAGATCGGTGATGGTGAGTACCGGCACTTCCGGATCCGGGATCGCGCTTAACACACCCCAGATGGCGCGCACCTCGGCGGGAGCGATGTCATCTAAACGTTGCATCGTCCCCTCCCTTACCACTGCAGGCCGGGATGGGAACGCTGCAGATATTGCATCTCCGCCAGCAGCGGGCCGAGATGTTCACTGTGCAGCCCCTGTTTGCCGCCGCTGCGAAAGGCCGCTTCCTGCGTGACCGGTAAGCCTGAGTCAAGCAGCGCGGTATGCACGGTGCTTTGCCATTCGGCCTGAAGCTCGCGCGGATCAACCGCAATGCCCTGCCCGGCCAGGCTGAGCTCCAGGTCATCGGCAAGGAACAGTTCGCCGGTAAAGCGCCACAGATTGTCGACCGCCTGCTGCATTTTGCGATTTGAAACCTCGGTGCCGTGACCAAGACGCTCCAGCCAGCCGCGGCTGAAGCGCTGGTGGTAGCGCACCTCTTTCAGCGCTTTGGCGGCAATGGCCGCCAGCTGCGCGTCGCGGCTGTTCACCAGCCGGCTGTACAGGGCGACGTGCCAGACGTCGATAAAGAACTGGCGGGCGATGGTGTCGGCAAAATTGCCGTTCGGCTGCTCCACCAGCAGCAGGTTGCTGAACTGTCGCTCATCGCGGCCAAAGGCCAGGGTATCTTCATCGCCGCAGCCGTTAAGCTCGGCGGCATAGCTCAAAAAGTTGCGCGCCTGGCCAAGCAGATCGAGGCCGATATTGGCCAATGCGAGATCGATCTCCAGCTCCGGGGCATGGCCGCACCAGGCGCCTAAGCGCTGGGCCAGCACCAGGCCGTTGTCGCCAAGACGCAAAGCGTAGGTGGCTACAGGATTGGGGTTATTCATCGCCGCCTCACATATGTTCCATGCCGTCCGGCACGGTATAGAAGGTCGGATGACGGTAGACTTTGCTTTCCGCCGGGTCGAAGAATTCGCCGCGCGCTTCCGGCTGCGAGGCGACGATTTCGCTGGCCTTCACCACCCAAATGGAGCAGCCTTCGCTGCGGCGGGTGTAGGCGTCGCGGGCGTTCTCCAGCGCCATTTGATCGTCGGCGGCATGCAGGCTGCCGACGTGACGATGGGAAAGCCCCTGTTTGCTGCGAACGAACACTTCATATAACGGCCAGTAAACTTTGCTCATGTTGTCTCTCCTTATGCCGCGCTGCGGGCCTGCTGTTTTTGCGCATGGGCCAGCGCGGCTTCGCGAACCCACTCGCCCTCTTCCCAGGCCTTACGCTTGGCGGCCAGCCGCTCGTGGTTGCACACGCCACGGCCGCTAATCACCTCGTTAAACTCCTGCCAGTCGATCTCGCCGAAGCGGTAGTGGCCGCTGGCTTCATCAAAGTGCAACTCCGGGTCCGGGACGGTCATGCCGAGGATCTCCACCTGCGGCACGGTGTTGTCGACGAAGCGTTGACGCAGCTCGTCGTTGGAGTGCAGTTTGATTTTCCACGCCATGCTGCGGGCGCTGTTCGGCGAGTTGTCGTCGTTGGGGCCAAACATCATCAGCGCCGGCCACCAGAAGCGGTTAATGGCGTCCTGCAGCATCTGCCGCTGGGCGTCATTACCCTGCGCCAGCGCCATGCAGGCTTCGAATCCCTGGCGCTGGTGAAAGCTCTCTTCTTTGCAGATTTTGACCATCGCCCGGGCATAGGGGCCGTAGGACGTCCGGCACAGCGCCACCTGGTTGACGATGGCCGCGCCATCGACCAGCCAGCCGATCACGCCGATATCGGCCCAGCTCAGCGTCGGGTAGTTAAAAATGGAGGAGTATTTCATCTGCCCGTCGAGCATCTTCTGATACAGATCTTCCCGCGCGCAGCCAAGGGTTTCCGCGGCGCTATAGAGATACAGCCCGTGGCCGGCCTCATCCTGCACTTTAGCCAGCAGGATCGCTTTGCGGCGCAGAGTGGGCGCCCGGGTGATCCAGTTGCCTTCCGGCAGCATGCCGACGATTTCCGAGTGCGCATGCTGACCAATCTGACGGATCAGGGTTTTACGATAGGCATCCGGCATCCAGTCCTGCGGTTCGATGGCCGTTTCCTGCGCGATGCGCTGGTCAAAGCGTTGTTCTTCTGTCACGTCATCACCTTTATGATTCCGATATTCACACAACAATCGTTTATGTGAATCACTTTGTTTATTGAAGGTTACATATTGGTTAAAGAAAACCACAAATTTTGTTTGCTCTTTTTGTGATAGCCTCCGCAAAACCTTTTGTAAACCACAACAAATACAGTTAATTAGGCCGAAAACATAACGTCATCGCGATCACAATGTTAATAATTTATTAAATACGCGCTTGCATTTTATGATTCATAAAAGAACTATTTATAGACATTCCACGTAACATATTTGGAGATTCGCGATGCAGCAGTTAGCCAGTTACTTATCCGGCGCCTGGCAGACCGGCCGGGGCCGCGCCCGTACTATCCATCACGCCATCACCGGCGCGGCGCTGTGGGAGGTGACCAGCGAAGGCCTGGATATGGCGCAGGCGCGCCGCTTCGCAATTGAGCGCGGCGGTCAGGCTCTGCAAGCCATGACCTTTATTGAACGCAGCGCGATGTTAAAAGCGGTAGCGAAACATCTGCTGGAGCAGAAAGACCAGTTCTACGCGATTTCCGCGCAAACCGGCGCCACCCGCGCCGACAGCTGGGTGGATATCGAAGGCGGCATCGGCACCCTTTTCACCTATGCCGGGCTCGGTAGTCGCGAACTGCCGGACGATATCCTGTGGCCGGAAGACGAGCTGATCCCGCTCTCTAAACAGGGCGGTTTTGCCGCGCGTCACGTGCTGACCTCAAAATCAGGCGTCGCTGTGCATATCAACGCCTTCAACTTCCCCTGCTGGGGAATGCTGGAAAAACTGGCCCCCACCTGGCTGGCCGGCATGCCGGCGATCGTTAAACCGGCCACCGCTACCGCCCAGCTCACCCAGGCCATGGTGAAGGCGATTGTCGACAGCGGCCTGGTGCCGGAAGGCGCCATCAGCCTGATTTGCGGCGGCGCGGGCGATCTGCTCGACCATCTCGACAGCCAGGACGTGGTGACCTTTACCGGCTCAGCCGCCACCGGCCAGCAGCTGCGGTCGCACCCCAACCTGGTGGCCAAATCGATTCCCTTTACCATGGAAGCGGATTCGCTCAACTGCTGTGTGTTAGGCGAAGACGTCACGCCGGAGCAGCCGGAGTTCGCGCTGTTTATCCGGGAAGTGGTCCGCGAGATGACGGCGAAAGCCGGGCAAAAATGTACCGCTATCCGCCGCATCATCGTCCCGCTGGCGCAGATCAATGCGGTTAGCGATGCGCTGATCGCCCGCCTGCATAAAGTGACCGTCGGCGACCCGGCGCAGGAAGGGATTAAGATGGGGGCGCTGGTTAATCACGAGCAGCGTCAGGACGTTCAGGAAAGCGTCAATAAACTGATTGCCGCCGGCTGCGAAGCGCTGCTTGGCGGACAGGCGGACCTCAGCGCGGCCGGGGCCTTTTTCCCGCCGACGCTGCTCTACTGCGCGCAGCCGGATGAAACCCCGGCGGTTCACGCCATTGAAGCCTTTGGTCCGGTGGCGACCCTGATGCCCTACCAGGATCGCCAGCATGCCCTGGCGCTGGCTCGTGCCGGCGGCGGCAGCCTGGCGGGCACCCTGGTCACCGCCAGCGGCGAACTGGCGCGCGAGTTTATCCTCGGCGCCGCCCGCGCCCATGGCCGTATTCAGATACTGAACGAGGCGTCCTCGGTCGAATCAACCGGCCACGGTTCGCCGCTGCCGCAGCTGGTGCACGGCGGCCCCGGGCGCGCCGGCGGCGGCGAAGAGCTCGGCGGACTGCGTTCGGTGAAACACTATATGCAGCGCACCGCCGTCCAGGGCAGCCCGACGATGCTGGCGACCATTGGCCAGCAGTGGGTGCGCGGCGCCCAGGTGAGCGAAGACCGCATACACCCGTTCCGCAAATATTTCGAAGAGATCCAGCCCGGCGACAGTTTGCTGACCCCGCGGCGGACCCTGACCGAAGCGGATATCGTTAACTTCGCCTGTCTGAGCGGCGACCATTTCTACGCCCACATGGACAAAATCGCCGCCGCCGACTCGATTTTCGGCGAGCGCGTGGTCCACGGTTATTTCCTGATCTCCGCGGCGGCCGGTCTGTTCGTCGATGCCGGCGTCGGGCCGGTTATCGCTAACTACGGCATGGAAAACCTGCGCTTTATTGAACCGGTCAAGCCGGGAGACACCATCCAGGTGCGTCTGACCTGTAAGCGGAAAACCGTTAAACGTCAGCGTAGCGCCGAGGAGAAAGCTACCGGCGTGGTGGAATGGGCGGTGGAGATTTTCAACCAGCACCAGCAGGCGGTGGCGCTGTATTCCATTCTGACCCTGGTGGCGCGCCAGCAGGGGGATTTCCCGGCGTAATGGCGGAATCTGTTGGCCGAACCTTGAGCCATTGAGACTGCAAGCGGTGTGCAACGGTTTCGCCGCGGGAAGTCCTTTATGTTATCTGCGGCTTCAGCGTAGTTTGCGCGGGCCTACTGGCAGTCAGACCCGGACAGGTAGGCCGGGTAAGGCGCAGCCGCCACCCGGCACAAAACCGGCTCCGTGCCCGCTGTCCTTGCCCGGCGGCGCTGCGCTTGCGCGGGCCTACTGGCAGTCAGACCCGGACAGGTAGGCCGGGTAAGGCGCAGCCGCCACCCGGCACAAAATCGGCTCCGTGCCCGCTGTCCTTGCCCGGCGGCGCTGCGCTTGCGCGGGCCTACTGGCAGTCAGACCCGGACAGGTAG